>JBDTNV010000047.1:0-17813 GCA_039933555.1 Ignavibacteria bacterium | reverse complement strand
AAATAGTATTTTCTTATTTACCAAACTTGGCTACAGCTATATTATGACATTATACGAATTAAATGAACTGATAGAGAACGGCGAGAATCAGCGGGTCGAATTTAAGCGTAAGTTCACTGAGCCTGAGAAAATAGCAAAAGAAATGATAGCTTTTGCAAATACTCATGGCGGTAAGTTACTCTTTGGAATTGATGATGATAAAACCGTTGTTGGTGTTGAGAGTGAAAAAGGGGAAATTGAATATATCGATCTTGCCGCAAGATTTTTCTGCGAGCCTGAACTGATATTCACTATTGATATAATGCATATATACAGGAAGGATGTTATTGTTGTAGATATACCCGAGAGCAAAACCAAGCCACACAGGCTGATTGAAAACGGCAAGAAAGATGAAGATGAAACGAAGGTCTATATAAGGGTCAAAGATAAATCAGTACAGGCATCAAAGGAAACAGTTAAAGTATTAAAGAAATTAAGGGCTGATTCACCAGCGCAGATTATAAATCTTGGCGATAAAGAAAAAGCATTGATAGAATATTTAACCAAGCATGACCGGGTAACCCTGCAGGAGTTCAGGGAACACCTGAACCTTTCAAACCGCAGGGCAAGCCGCATACTTGTAAATCTTGTACGTGCAGACCTCATCAGGCTCCATAACCACGAAAAAGAAGACTTTTATACACTAAATTAAAGTCACCAGCATTAACTATTTTGCTTTTTATTATTTATAGAATTTAACTATATTTGTAATACATAATTAAGGGGTGCTTCTTTAAATAAAAGAGGCTGAGACTATACCCTTTTCCGCTCCACGGGCGGAAAGAAACCTGATCCGGGTAATGCCGGCGTAGGAAAACAGAATAAGACCGTTTATCCTGTATCAATTTTCCTGCGTTAAGAGGAGTTGAAAAAGGATAAACGGTTTTTTAATGCAAAAAAATAAAAATATATAAATTAATAAGTTCAAAAAATGAATAATAAAACAAACTCAAACGGTAATAGCGCAAATGGCAATGGCAAGATCCATTCAAACGGAAATGGTAATTCTAACGGTAAAGAAAAACTTTCGCATGATTACATTTTACCAAACAGCAGGAAAGTATATGTAAAAGGAAAGCTGTTTGAAGATATCAGCGTACCTTTCCGTGAAATCACTGTTTCGCCTACACGCCAGCCGGATGGCACACTGGAAGAAAATGACTCAATAAAAGTTTATGATACAAGCGGAGCATGGGGCGACGATGTTTCAAAAGCCGATGCAACTGAAGGACTGGAAGCAATCAGATCAAAATGGATAAGAGACAGAAATGACGTTGAAGAGTATGTAGGCAGAAATATCAAGCCTGTTGATAACGGCTATTTTTCTGAAGAAGAAATGAAGGCTGCAGGAGAAACTAAAAACAGCAAGCTGGAATATTACCCCGGCTTGAGAAGAAAACCACTAAAAGCTAAGAATGGCTCAGCAGTGACTCAAATCTACTACGCCAAAAAAGGAATTATTACTCCGGAGATGGAATATATAGCAATTCGCGAAAATCTAGGCAGAGAAGCGGCTATGAATTATTCATTGAACGATGACCTAAAGAGAAATGAATTGAACTGGCAGCATAAAGGTGAGCCATTTGGCGCAAAGCTGCCCGATTACATTACCCCTGAATTCGTCAGGGATGAAGTCGCAAGAGGCAGAGCAATTATTCCCGCAAACATAAATCACCCTGAAACTGAACCGATGATTATCGGAAGAAATTTCCTGGTAAAGATAAATGCAAATATCGGCAACTCTGCAATTTCATCATCAATAGATGAAGAAGTAGAAAAATTGCGATGGGCAATTAAATGGGGTACTGATACTGTAATGGATCTATCGACCGGGAAAAATATCCATGAAACAAGAGAGTGGATAATCAGAAACTCACCTGTTCCGATTGGTACAGTGCCAATCTACCAGGCGCTTGAAAAAGTGAACGGCAAAGCTGAAGAGCTTACCTGGGAATTATTCCGCGACACATTAATTGAACAGGCTGAACAGGGAGTTGATTACTTTACTATCCATGCCGGTGTATTATTGAGATACATCCCATGGACAGCAAACCGTATGTGCGGAATTGTATCACGCGGAGGAAGCATTATGGCAAAATGGTGTCTGGCTCATCATAAGGAAAGCTTTTTATACACAAACTTCAGGGAAATTTGTGAGATAATGCGCGCATATGATGTATCGTTTTCACTTGGAGATGGCTTAAGACCTGGCGCTATTGCCGATGCTAATGACCGCGCTCAGTTTGCTGAGCTGGAAACTCTCGGTGAATTAACAAACATTGCTTGGGAGCGCGATTGCCAGGTCATGATCGAAGGCCCGGGACACGTACCAATGCACCTCATTAGAGAAAATATGGATAAGCAGCTTGAAGTCTGCAAAGAAGCGCCTTTTTATACGCTTGGACCATTGACAACTGATATTGCACCGGGGTATGATCATATCACCAGCGCAATCGGCGCTGCAATGATAGGCTGGTTTGGTACAGCTATGTTATGTTACGTTACGCCAAAAGAACATTTAGGACTGCCAAATAAAAAAGATGTGAAAGACGGCGTTATAACTTATAAGCTTGCAGCTCATGCGGCTGATCTTGCAAAGGGACACCCCGGCGTGCAGATAAGGGATAATGTATTATCTAAGGCAAGGTTTGAGTTCCGCTGGGAAGACCAGTTTAATCTATCTCTTGACCCAGAAACCGCGCGTGAATTTCACGATGAGACTTTGCCTGCAGAAGGTGCAAAGCTCGCTCATTTCTGCAGTATGTGCGGCCCGCATTTCTGCTCAATGAAGATCACAGAAGACGTACGCAAATATGCAAAGGAGCTGGGCATCAAGGAAGAGGAAGCATTGAAAAAAGGCATGGAAGAAAAGAGTAAGGAGTTCGTTGAATCCGGCGCCGAAGTTTATGTAAAATAATTTAATGTGAATCCCCGCGAAAGCGGGGAACCAATCATTTTCAGATGAAAATATTAATTATAGCTATTCTGATTTTATCATCCATGGCTTTTTCTCAGGAATTGCCAAAGGGAGCAATTCAAATTTCTCCCGATAAGCTCGAGTGGATTACACCGCCAAATTTACCGGCAGGCGCACAGGTTTCATTCTTAGAAGGTAACATTACCCAGCCCGGAATATTTACAATGAGGGTAAAATTCCCGCCATATTATAAACTGCCTGCTCACTGGCATCCGATTGATGAAAGAGGGACTGTGCTTGAAGGTGTTGTTTACATAGGTTTTGGTGAAGTTATGGATACAACTAATGCAGCAAGGTTTACTGAAGGATGTTACTATGTAAATCCAAAAGACGCTCATCATTATGTATTTACTCAAAGTGAGGGTTGCATTATTCAGTTTACAGGTATGGGTCCATGGGGTTTGAATTATGTAGAAAAATAATATGAAACAATTTAAAATATATTTAGATACCTCGGTAATAAATTTTTTATTTGCAGACGATGCACCGGAAAAAATGGAAATTACTGTGGATTTTTTTGAAAACTTTGTCAAAACTGCAATATACGAAACTTATATTTCTGAATTTGTGATTGCGGAAATATTAGATACAAGAGATGATATTAAAAAAGAAAAATTGCTAAATGTTATTGAAAAATATCAGTTATCTATTCTAAATTTGAATGAACGGAAAAAAATACAGGATTTAGCAAATATTTATGTTCAAAATGGAATAATCCCGGTAAAGAAAATAGCAGATGCTTTCCATATTGCTGTTTGCGTTATAAATGATATTGATTTTTTAGTAAGTTGGAATTATAAACATATGGCAAATGTAAAGAAAGAAAGTGAAGTCAAAAGTATCAGTATTAAAAATAATCTGAATAATAAACTAAGAATTATTACACCAACGGAGTTGATCTATGATAAAGGCTAATATTTCAAAAGCACAAATAGAAGTTTGGGATTGGAAGGATTCTTTGTATGAAGAAATTAAAGATATTCCTGATTCCCAAAAAATAGATTACATTCATAAAAAAACTGCTAAAACAATAGAACGTTTTAAAAAAGCATTTGAGCGAAAAAAGCTGGAATCTGACATATCATGAATACAGTAATTATCGGCGGCGGAATAATCGGACTCTCAGTAGGCTGGCAGCTTGCTAAGAAGGGGAATAATGTAGAAATTCTTGAAAGAGATCAAGCAGGAAAAAGCGCAAGCTGGGCTGCGGCAGGAATGCTGGCTCCACAAGCTGAAATGGGATTTGAAGATATTGAGCTTTTTTATCTTTGCCGGAAAAGCCTTGAAATGTACCCAAAGTTCTGCAATGAATTATTTGAAGATAGCGGCATAAAAGTTGAGGTTGAAAAAACAGGCTGTATACTACCGGCATTTGACAGGGATGATGCTGAGAGATTAAGGAGGCTTTATGACTTCCGTGAAAAAATAGGTATGCCCATAAACTGGCTGACCGGAAGCGAAGCAAGGGAAGTTGAGCCGTTCCTTTCACCGAGATGCACCGGAGCAATATGGATAGAAGATGATGCCCAGGTCAACAACAGGTTAATGCTTGAAGCATTAAAGAAAGCATTTATAAAATGCGGCGGTAAACTTTACGAAGAGCATAACGTCGAAAATATTAATATTTTAAACGGCAAAGTAACGGGTGTACATATACATGGCATTGATATTAATTTTGATAACGTGATAGTAGCCGGGGGCGCTTGGTCAAAACAAATCTCGGGGATACCTGAGAATTTATTGCCGCCTGTCAGGCCGGTAAAAGGACAGATAATTAATCTAAGGTTAAATGATTCATGCCGTATAACAAAAGTTGTGCGCGCGCCTGATGTTTATCTTTTGCCTAAGAGTGATGGCAGACTTATCCTTGGCGCGAGTGTTGAAGAAATGGGATATAATGTTGAGCCAACTGCAGGCGAAGTTTTCAGATTGCTTGAAAGAGGCTGGGAAGCGGTTCCATCAATTTATGACCTGCCAATAGATTCAATTGATGTTGGCTTAAGGCCCGGCAGCCGTGACCATATGCCTATTGTTGGCGATTCAGATGTAGAAGGATTATTCTTCGCAACGGGTCACTACAGAAACGGGATACTATTAACTCCAGTGACAGCATTTGAGCTAAGTGAGTGGATAGCAACCGGAATAACTTCAGAAACACTTAAAGGATTCGGAATATCACGATTTTATAAAGAGACTGTCTAAAGATATGAACATCAAATTAAATGGCGAAGACTTAAGCCTTGGTGAAAATATTTCATTGTTTGATTTTGTTTTGCTTAAGTCAAACAACACTGAACCAAAGGGTGTTGCCGTCGCATTGAATGAAACAATTGTTCCAAAGAGCAAATGGAAAGATACGATGATAAATGAAAATGATAATGTTGAGATAGTACATGCTGTTCAGGGAGGATAAGTAACAATTAGCAATTAATCTTCCTTCGCTGGCGCTCAGTAAGGCAGGCAGTTAACCTTCCTTCGCTGGCGCTCAGTAAGGCAGGCAATTAACAGATATCAAATAGCAAAATTGTTCTTAATAATAAGACAACAAAAATCTGTGCATATGTTGTGAATAATTTGAATATCAGGGCTTTTGTTTTTTTGATGTATGATAAGATTTTTGTAGACTGCAATAAATTAAAATTGAGTTGCCACGACCTTTAGGTCGTGGATATATTGAAAAAGAAATATGGGCTTGAGCCCCGATTTGGAATATAAATATCCATGAATAATTTAATAATAGCAGGTAAAGAATTTAAATCGCGTTTAATTGTGGGTACATCACGGTATCCTGACCCACACACTATGCTTCAGTCACTCGAAGCAAGCGGAACGGATTTTATCACGGTCAGTATCCGCAGGCTGAATTTAACGAGTGCAAATGGGCAGGAAAGCATTATGAATATGATTGACAGGAATAAGTATTCAATTCTGCCTAATACTGCCGGGTGTTATACAGCAAAAGAAGCCGTACTAACAGCTCAGCTTGCAAGGGAAGCATTGGAAACTAATTGGGTAAAACTTGAAGTGATCGGAGACGATGCAACTTTATTCCCTGATGTGGTAGAGCTTTTGAAAGCCGCAGAGCAATTAATTTCAGATGGATTTATTGTATTGCCTTACTGCAATGATGACCCTATTACCTGCCGCAAACTTGCTGATATGGGTTGCGCTGCTGTTATGCCGCTTGGCGCCCCTATTGGGTCGGGAATGGGTATACGCAATCCGTATAATATTCAGATAATAAGAGACCTTATTGATATTCCGCTAATAATTGATGCAGGAGTTGGTACTGCAAGCGACGCTGCTTTGGCAATGGAGCTGGGCGCAGATGGAATCCTGATGAATACTGCAATTGCGGGAGCTGAGCATCCTGTAAATATGGCAAGAGCTATGAAGCTTGCTGTTGAGGCGGGCCGCCTTGCATTTAAATCAGGCAGGATACCGAAGAGATTATACGCCAATGCATCAAGCCCGGTAGATGGAATGATAAATTCATAACAAATAAAATAAAGCTGCCGAAGATTATGATTAAAATACTAATTTTAGCTTTTGCTATAATGTTTACTGCCGGTAAAACTTATTCACAGTCATTTACGGGTGATTACAACCTTGGTGATGACAAGATATCAATTACACTTGATGATAATTCATATTACGTTGTACATGAAACCGGTGGAATAAAAGGAAAACTTCAGTACGAAGAGAATACCCCTGAGAATGACCAGATATGGCTTGAGTGGCAAAACGGTAAACAGGTCGGGACATACGTATTTAAAAGCGATTATTCAAAGGGTATTTATACCGATTACAAATCAGGGCAGGAATCCTATATCAAAAAACGGGATTAACTATCACAAACTCACCGCATAAAAATAAAATTGATTTCAGGTTAATTGCCGTCAGTAATAGAAAACTTTGCAAAAGGAATATTGCTGACCAATTGATATTACTTGCTGAAAATGGTGTTAAGGCAATCCAGTTGAGGGAAAAAGATCTTTCCGCTGCGGAATTATTAAAGATAGCGAAAAAAGTAATATCATCGGCAGCTAAATATAAAACTAATATCATTATTAACGACAGGCTGGATATAGCTTTGTTATCAAAAGCGGGGGGTGTTCATTCACCTGCAAATGGAATAAGTATTAATGATATCAGAAAATTATCAAACATTTTCTTAACTGGCAAAAGTGTCCACTCAGTCAGTGAAGCCAATAAAGCTGAAAAAGAAGGATATGATTATTTAATGTTTGGTCCAGTATATAGAACACCTGCAAAAGTAAAATTCGGTAAACCGCAGGGACTCGAAAATCTGAAACTCTTATGTTCCAAAGTCAAAATCCCCGTGTTTGCAGTGGGCGGAATTAATCCGAAGAGAATTAAGAAATGTCTTGCAGCCGGCGCATATGGCGTCGCTTCTATTAGAGAGTTTATGCAAACAAAAAATGCCCGAAAAACCATCAGCGAATTTATGAAGGAATTACCGGGGGATTAATGTGAAAAGAATTGGTAAAATATGCATAATTACAGATACGGTTATTCAAAAAAAATATTCGCATTTTGAAATTGCTAAGCTTGCAATTAAAGGCGGTGCGGATATTATCCAGTTGCGCGATAAATCAATTTCAACATCTGAATTAATAGAGACAGCTAAGAAAATAGCTATCCTGTGCAGGAAAAATAGCGTTCTTTTCCTTGTAAATGATAGAGTTGATGTTGCTATTGTATCCGGCGCTGATGGAGTTCACTTGGGACAGGAAGATATTCCGATAAAGGATGCCAGGAAACTGCTCGGGAGGAACAGGATCATTGGCGGAACAGCTCATTCAATGAAGGAGGCCGTGCAATGTGAAAAAGATGGTGCTGATTATATCGGGTACGGACATATATACAGAACATTATCAAAACATAAACCTGATAAACCCAAAAGAACAGAGAACTTAAAGAAAATTGTGGCTAAAATAAGTATTCCGGTTTTTGCCATTGGTGGAATAAGTCCTAAAAATATAAATGAAGTTGTCCAAACATATGTTCACGGCGCCGCATTTATAGGTTCAGTTTTAAAAAGCATTGACCCGGTTAAAACTATAAAAGAATTAAGAAAAAAAATGTATGCCATTAAGTAAGATTAAAAATAAAAAGTGTGTATTAACTATCGCGGGCTCTGATTCAGGCGCAGGCGCGGGAATTCAATCCGATATAAAGACTTTCAAGAATCATGGTGTGTATGGACTATCAGTAGTAACTGCCGTAACTGCACAAAACACAAAAGGCGTTCAGTCATCATATACAATGCCTGCATCTTCTGTTACGGCTCAGCTTAAGAGTGTATTTGATGATTTCGATATTAAAGCAGCTAAGACAGGGATGCTTGTTTCAGCCGGGTCTATTGAGGTCATTGCATCAGCATTTAAGAAAAAGAAAAACATAAAACTTATTGTTGACCCTGTTATTCTTTCAAAGAATTCATATACCATGCTGGATAAAAAGGGTATATCAGCATTAAAGAAGTCACTGCTTAAACTCACTTACCTCATTACTCCAAATATCCCGGAAGCTGAAATATTAACGGGTATGAAAATTGATACAATAGATGACCTCGAAACTTCCGCGGTAATGCTCCATGAGCTTGGCGCAAAAAATGTGCTTGTTAAAGGCGGACATTTGAAAGCATCGATGGGTCTGCCACTGGGCACTGATGTTTTGTTTGACGGGAAGAAATTTTTTCTTTTCAGTACTAATTATGTTTCAACCAAAAATACTCACGGTATCGGGTGTACACTTTCTGCTGCAATTACCGCTAACCTTGCAATGGGCAATAACCTGATAAATTCAATTGATAAAGCTAAAAGCTATGTGGTGAGGTCATTAAAAAAGACCTCTAAGCTAGGTAAGGGGTTCAACCCTGTTGAACAGTAAATCTTAAACCTAATTTAGAAATACCATGATAGACAATATAGATATGAATAAAGTATTAAAGGAAGTAAAGTACAACACATCACGCAGCGGGGGCAAAGGCGGGCAGAATGTGAATAAAGTTGAAACTAAAGTTGAGCTGGTGTTCAACGTAAATGACTCGATGACAATTGATGAGGAAGTTAAGTCTATACTCAGAAAAAAGCTTTACAATAAGATAGATGGAGAGTCAAATATACGTGTAACATCCCAGACTGAAAGAACTCAGCTTGGCAATAAGAAGAAAGTCATTGAAAAATTCGTAAAAATGCTGGATAAGGCGTTAATTAAAGAAAAGTTCAGAATTAAAACTGTTAAAAGTTTTTCGGTAAAAGAGAAAATACTCGAAAGTAAGAAAAAACAAAGCATTAAAAAGAAACAACGCAGGTTAAATGATTATGATGATGAATAAATTATTAACAATATAAGTTAGCTTTTTCACATTTTAGGATATACTTTTACTCGTTTTTTTTCATTAATTTAGGCATATAAAATAATACAGAATCTGCTAAATTTATGAAAACAATAATTTCAGCATTTACTTCTCAGGCAGTTATTGCATTTCTTACAATTTCCCTTCTATTTTCAGTTAACGCAAACTCTAAAGATCATTACGTAACTCACCAGGGGCAAAGGCTCTACATGAGCGAAGTAAATAACTATTTTGCCATAAGGTTTACAGATAATACATCTGCTCAGGAAATGGACAGGGTAACAGGAATAATTTCGCCCTTAACAAAATCAAAAAATTATTTTACCGGCTCATCAAAAGAAGGCTCTAAGTATTCTGTATCTATAATTGAGCTGAAAGATAATGTTCTTCAAAATCCAAATGTGATTGAAGATATAAAAGAAAGACTCGGAAACTATCAGTCAGTTTCATTTCTGGGAAATTGCTACAGGTACAATGATAAAGTTCTGCATTTTTCAACCGGAGAGATAATAGTTAAATTTAAGAAGAATGTATCCGCAAAGGATATCACAAATTTAAACAGACTCTTTGGCTCAGCAGTGATTGAACAGGTTTCCTCATTTGAGAATACTTACCTGATTTCAATTGACCCAAATAGCAGTGATGATGTTTTTGATCTTTCAAACCGTTTTGCTCTCACACAATTTGTTGAGTTTGCTCATCCTAATTTTTTACGCACAGGAATGCTGCTTGAGGGCCCAAAACATACCACAGAAAACAATGTTTCATCAGGAAGCAGCAGCACTAATACAGCATTTACACCTAACGATACTCTAATACCGAGAATGTGGAATATCCGCAATACAGGAACTAACATTCCCGAAAATGTTATAGGCATTCCAGGTTGTGATATGAATATGATAGCTGCCTGGGATGTTACATCCGGAAATCCAAATGTTATGATAAGTATTGTAGATACGGGAATTGATACAAACCATACAGATTTAAGGCCAAACCTGACAAACAGGAGCCTGTGGTACGATGCTTATGATAATGACCAGAAGCCCTGGGATGAATATTATCACGGAACAGGTGTGAGCGGAATATGTTCAGCAGTTGGCAATAATATTGCCGGCAATGCAGGCATAGCTTACAGATGCCAAATTATGCCCGTAAGGGTTTTCGGACCATACCCGCAGGGATTCACTACAGACCTTATACTTGCTAAAGGCTTAAACTGGGCTTGGCAGCACGGCGCAGGTGTAATCAGCTGCAGCTGGGGCGGCGGTATTCCCGGATCACTTATCACATTTGCAATTCAGAACGCATTTCATTTTGGCAGAAGCGGAAAAGGTACAGTTATATTCGGCGGCTCCGGTAATTCAGATACTAACCAGGTTCTTTACCCTGCATCAATGCAGGAAGTAATTGGTGTTGGAGGGATAAGTCCCTGTTATGAACGTAAAAGCAAAGTAAGCTGCGATAATATCGGGCAGTTCCAGGATTGGGGAGCATGTTACGGTGAGGGGATGGAAATAGTTGCGCCATGCACATATGTTGGCACTACAGAGCTTGGCGGCGGATGGTGTGTTTGCGGTAACGGTACATCGGATTCATCGCCAATGGCTGCAGGCGTTGCGGCATTGATGCTAAGTAAGAATATAAATCTTTCCGCTGATTCAGTTAAGAGGATAATTGAGAGAAGCGCGAGAAAGGTTGGAAATTATAATTACAATATTCCCAAAGAAAACGGCATGTGGAATGAAGAAATGGGATACGGATTAATTGATGCTAAGATCTGTCTGGATAATACACCCGCAGGCCCGACAGTAATTTATGACCAGGTCCCGCCAATGCTGACTATATATCCGCCTGAATCAAATGTATATACTTCGCCAATTAGCGTTGATGCTTATATTAATGATAATGTGGGACTAAATACATATCCATACGGACCACGTTTATACTACAAAACAATTCAATCAAACCAGATACAGACAGTTTCCGGAAGCCTGGTTGGTGAAAACAGGTACAGGTTTACATTTCCAATAATACCATACAGCGAAGGATTGTATTATTATATAGCCGCGCAGGATGTTGTTCCTGTGCCAAATTACATTACATATCCATTGGGAGGTTCGGGTGTGAATCCACCCGGCACAAACCAGCCCGGCAAATTCATGTTTGTACGCAATACAAAAAAATATGATTCAACTTTCGCAAGTTCCAACGTGCCGATAAGGATAACTGCGGATAGAGAGACTTCTTTTGTATCGATACTTGATAACCCGATAAATAAAACTATACTGGATGTAAATGTTCTTATTAATATTCAGCATACTTTTGACGCTGATCTTTCCTTCAGTTTAATTTCGCCATCCGGCACAGAAATAATACTTGCAGGCGGAGTTGGGTTAGACGGTGATAACTTTACTGATACTTATTTTGATGATGAAGCGGGTATTGCTATTGATAGCTCACTTGCCTTACCGCCTTATACCGGAACTTTCAGGCCAATTGATAAATTATGGCTATTTGACGGTGAGAATTCATTAGGCCTGTGGAAGCTGCGCGTAACTGATAACGGTTTCCAGGATGGCGGCTTTTTGCTTGGTTGGAGCGTTATATTTAAGTACTCTACCGAAGGGAATAATGTCAATTTGCCGGGAAACTTCTCGCTTGTTAAGAATTATCCTAATCCCTTTAATCCAAAAACAAGGATAGTTTTCAATGTACCACGAACTGCTAAAGTTAAAATTACCATATACGATGTTGCGGGCAGGGAAGTGCGAACGATACTGAACGAGCAGCGGTTTGCGGCGCTGGAAGACTTTGTGGATTTTGACGCTTCAAACTTTGCAAGCGGAGTATATTTCTATTCCATGGTTGCTGATGGCGAGTTTATTGAAAGCAAGAAGATGGTTTTGATTAAATAACGTAGTTATTTATGAAAACTTGTTTCTAAGGTTGGTATAGTAAGAATGTGAAACCTTCCTGAGCTAAAGCTCATTAAGACAAGCGTTAAACTCGGAACTTTTGCTTTTTATCAGTGATATTTTTACAAGTATTCTTAAAGTCATAACAGTTGTAGTCCCTTGCATAAACTACAGTAAAAACTCAAATTATTTTTAAAATATTTTTTTGAATGATTGGTTACTCTTCTTCATTAGATAATAATCTTAAAGAGTTAACTTAAAGTTATACTTTAATCCTATTATTTGCAGGGCATTGCATAATATTTTTTTTTAATATAGATTTGTTGTAGTTAACGCTACAACAGAAAAATCATGGGGAAAGAAATAGAAAAACTCGAGAAGTTGGGCTTTAGTAATTATGAGGCCCGTGTCTTTTTCGCTTTATACCAGGGTTCTGTTATGAGCGCCGCTGAAGCAGCAAAAGAAGCAAAGATACCCAGACCATCAGTTTACGAAATACTGAAGAACTTCTGTAAGAAAGGGATATGCAACGAGATACATACTCCTTCGAAGCAATTGTACGAGATAATTGAATCGGATGTGCTTGAGAATAAAATTGAAAATGAGATACGCAAAGAAACGAGCCTTAAGCTCTCACTTATTAAATCTACTTTTAAGGAGATCAAGCCGCTGCACAGATCGAAACGGCCTAAGGAATTTTCAACTGACGTTGAATTGATTAAGGGATTTAACCGGAACAGGGAAATGAAATTCCAGGACCTGATAAAAAGATCAAAGAAAGCTATACTTTATATGAACCGTTTTGAGGGAAATGTTTCAGACGGTTTGGATTCAGAAACAAAGAATTTCTACAAACGCGGAGGGCAGTTCAGGTCAATTTATGAATCGAGCGGTAACTTTAAAGTAAAAATAAACAGCCAGTGGCAGGTAGTTTCAAAAGAAGAGCTAATAACGCTTTGCAGAAAATTTGAAAAGCAGGGTGAAAAGATAAAGCTTTCTGATAACGTGCCGCAGATACTTGCGGTGTTTGACGGTAACACGGTTTTTATAAGTCTCTACGATGAGAACGTACCAAGAAGCGAAAGGTCAGATGTAATCATTCATAATAAAAGGTTTGCAGGATTCGTTACTGAAATGTTCGAGCTTTATTGGGATAGATCAGACAGCATTGAATCATTTGCAAAAACATTAGTAAAAAATAATTAAGAATAATAAACAAAAAAAATTCATAACAATTTATCTATTAGGGGGATAAAAACATGAAATCAGCAATTAAACTATTTGTAGCAATATTTTTCATCTTGGCAGCGGTAAGAACAGCAAATTCAGAAACATACACAGTAAGCGGAAAAGTTAGATATTCAGATAATAACCAGATCGTAACATCAGGAGTTGTTAAATTATTTAATTCTGAAGGCGGAGTTGAAGCGATTACAACAATAAACTCCCAGGGAGATTATATCTTAGGAGTAGTCAGAACATTGCAAAATGGTGATGTTATTGGTATTCCTGACGATGAATGGGAAGATTTCGTACCAACAGGATATCCAGATCAAATTAATCCTTCATTATTTACACATATCGATATAAACGCAAGTATGACAGGTGTTGATATATATGTTGTAAGGAAAACTTCAGGTTTCAGACCCGGAGCAACAACAACAGTTAACGGGATAGTATTAAGCAATAATGTTCCGGTTGGCGATGCAATTGTATACGCTATGCAGGGCAGTGAATATGTTGGGTTTGGGGTAACAAACTCAAAGGGTGAATACAGCATAAACAATATTCCTGTTGGTGATTATATCCTTGTTGCGCATAGAGTAGGAAGCACGTCTGACTCAAAACAGGTTACATTAATTGAAAAAGGAACAAACAATATTGAATTTACTTTAACAACAAGATCCGCAAACATAACAAATAATACACCATATGAATTTGCTTTATCACAGAACTATCCGAACCCGTTTAACCCAAGTACTGTTTTAAGCTATTCAATTTCAAAGGATGGCCCGGTCAGTCTGAAGGTATTCAATAATGCAGGTCAGCAGGTTGCTGAGCTTGTAAATACAAACCAGTCAGCAGGCATTTATAATGTTGAATTCAACGCCTCATCGCTATCAAGCGGAATATATTTCTACACAATTAAAGCCGCTGATTTTACTGCAACAAAGAAAATGATATTGGTAAAATAGATTTTTTCATATTTTGGGGGAGTTCTACGGAATCATCTGTGGAATAAATAAGGTCCCTGTATAAAACATACAGGGACTTATTTTAATACGAAGAATGAACAATAAGATTAAGTATGATATTCCGTCCTCAGGGGCAGTAACTATTAAAGTTGTAGATATTATTGGTACACCCGTCAGGGTAATATTAAACGAACACACCGAACCCGGCACTTACGAGGTCTCGCTTGATGCAGAAGCCTTACAGCCCGGGAAATATTACTATAAAGTATTACTGAAAAGTACCGGTTTAAACGGTTCTGCCGTTGATTTGCCTGCAGAAGAAACAATTGCTTCAGGGCAGGTAAAGATATTGGTTTAAATTATTAATTAAGGGTTAGTCATATCTTTCCAGGACCTTATCTTCCATTTTTCTTCAACGGAATTTCTTCCAAGGTTCATATCGACAAAGCCATAAAAATTTATTACATCATTGGGGTTGAATGAAATTGAGAGGTTAAAGCCTCTTTTCACATCAACTAACAGGGAATCTCCTTCCTGGAATACTATGTTATTCCATATCAGCCTTAAATCCTGTGTATTGGTAAATAAACCTTCTGTAGTCCGCATATCAGTTGCCCTATCCCATGAAACTTCAACACCAAGATCGTAATCGAAGTACGAAAAAACAAAATCAGGTGAAAGCGTTCCGCCGTAAATGCTGGTATCCTTGAAAGTGTAAGCATACTTGAAATTCTGGAATACACCCTCTATTGTTTTCTGATCTGAGATAATGTTTTCGGTTGATTGAGATTCATCAAGGCCGGGAGAAAAAGGATTAAAGCAGCTAATAAATAAAGCCGAAGTAAATAACAAAAAGAAATATACCGGTATTTTTTTGTACGAACTCAAATGTTCAGATAAAATTTTAATTGCTGAAATTTGCCTTAAATTCACTCCACGTAAAATCGGTATCGTTTTGCCTGAAATCTTCCCACTTTCTTATATAGAATAACGCATCGTCATCGGCCGCAAGTATCAGGCTAAGCCTTCCTGTTGATGATTTTGGTATGTTAGCCTTGTTGTGCTGAAATGCAAAAATATAATCAGCCTGGAACCTTGCAGAATCACTGGTAAACTGTGTCATCCTGTCATTATAAAGGAAAAGTATTGCAGTTGAGCTGCCGCCTTCCTGCGCTGCTATCATATTTTCGAGGTAATGTTTTTCCGCCTGTTTATTCCATCCTGAAAAGATCTGCTCATATAGCAATTGAGAACGTGAATCAGGGATAAACTGAAAGTTTTCTGAGGAAAGGCATTTATTATAATTCTCAGTATTTTTTTCCTGGATTGCAAATGTAAGGTTATCAATGACAATATCGGCAGTAGTAGGGGGTATATAGGTAGAACGGATATTTTGAGGCGACTCGGGGTCCCTGGTTTCAAAAATACCGCACCCTTTGAATAAGAAAACCATAGCAAAGAAAACGAGTATATATTTTAAGTTGAGTGAGCTCATTTACTATTTTTTTTGAGCTAAAATGATAAGCCTTTGAGAAGATTTTACATTAAATTTACTGCCGGTATAATCACCAAAAGTCTTTATGATACTTAAACCATTCTTAGCGAACACTTTCCGGAAATCGGGCAAATTATATAGCTTTATCATTTCGTGAAATTTACACACTTTTGGCGTCCTGCCTTTGGGGTTATTACCCGTAATTACAATTGATTTATAAACCGCGTTACCTTTAATTTCTCTAACCTGTAGAACTACTTTATGGTTTCTTATGCTAACATCGAATGGTTTAAGATGTTTCCTCAAATAATCGCCATTTAAGAAATCAAAGAAGAAGTATCCTCCCTTTTTTAGGCTCTTAGAGATACTGTTAATTACTTTAAAGTTTTCTGAATCCTTCTCGAAATATCCAAAACTGCTGAAGAGATTCACGACAAGATCAAATTCATTGGTATGAGCTATATTTCTCATATCCCTTATTTCAAAATGAAGGTTATCTTTGTACTTTTTGTAATCAGTGTTAAGTTTTTTCTTTGCCTCGCCAATTAAGTATTCAGATAGGTCAATGCCAAGAACATCGAGACCCTTCTTCGCAAAGTACAGGCTGTGCCTGCCGTTCCCGCATGCAAGATCGAGTACTTTAGAGCCTTTGGGTATCTTTAATGTTTTTGTAATTAAGCCTGCAATTTGCGCTGCATCTCTGCTGTTCCTGTGCTTATAAAGCTCAAGGTAATCTTTGGTGCTGAACCATTTTTTGTACCAGTTATCGCCCATTTGCTATAAGGTAATCCTGCCTTCAATTGCTTTGGCAATTGTTATTTCATCGGCAAATTCAAGATCTGTACCTACGGGTATCCCGCGCGCAATCCTGGATATTTTGATATTAAGCGGTTTAATAAGCCTGCTTAGATATGTAATTGTATATTCACCTTCAACGCTTGGGTTTAAAGCAAGAATGACTTCTTCAACATTTTCACCCAAACGCATCAGAAGCTCTTTTACTTTTATATCCTCAGGGCCAATGCCATCAAGAGGGGAGATTATGCCGTGAAGAACGTGATACTTCCCTTTGAACTCATTGGTTTTTTCGATTGCAAAAACATCGCCCGGCTCTTCGACAATACATAATGATGTTTTACTCCTTTTTTCGGATGAACATATGGCGCACGGATCAGTTTCTGTTATATTGCAGCATACACTGCAGAGGCGTATTTTTTCTTTCAGGTGCAATAATGAATCAGAGAGCATTTGCACTTCTTCGGCTGGTGATTTAGCCAGGTACATAGCAATCCTGTGAGCGGTTTTTCTGCCTATACTTGGAAGCTTGGAGAGTTCCTCTGCTACTTTTTCTAATGATTCTGATGTCTGCATAATTTATTTACGGTTACATCCCCGGTATATTTAAGCCGGGAATATTCGGCATCAGTCCGGATGTAGCTTTCTGCATTTCATCCTGCGCCATTTTCTGAGCTGAATCAATTGCTTTGTTAACAGCAGCTACAACAAGATCTTCAAGCATTTCGGAATCATCCGGTGTAATGACTTCTTTCTCGATCAGAATTTTTGTTACCTGCAGTTTACCGTTGGCTGTCACTTTCACCATTCCGCCGCCTGATTCTTCGGTGACGAATTTGTTTTCCAGCTCATTTTGTACTTCCTGCATTTTCTCCTGCATCTTCTGGACCTGCTTAAGCATTCCTGACATTGGGTTAAGCTTCATATGGCAATACTCCTTAAATATTAATTTTTATTCTTATTTTGTCAAATATAAGTATTCATAGGGTAAGTAAAAATGTAAGTAATTTAG
>JBDTNV010000046.1:0-17998 GCA_039933555.1 Ignavibacteria bacterium | reverse complement strand
TGGCAGCTTGGTACTGTTCAGGTTGATTACGTTCAGCCCGAAAGATTTGATATGAATTATATCGGCAGTGATGGAGCTAAACACAGACCCGTTGTTATTCACCGCGCGCCTTTTGGTTCAATGGAAAGATTTGTTGGTGTATTGATTGAGCATTATGCAGGTGCTTTCCCGTTATGGCTTTCACCGGTTCAGGTTGCAGTAGTTACAATTACTGATAACCAGTTAGAGTATGCAAAAGAAATTAATGATAAATTGAAGGAAAATAAGTTCAGAACTGAACTTGATGACAGAAGTGAAAAAGTTGGTTACAAAATAAGGGATTGGGAAACAAAGAAAGTGCCTTATATGATTGTTCTGGGTGATAAAGAGAAACAAAACGGAAATATCACCGTAAGAGCTCATAAAAAAGGTGACCTTGGGACATTTGAGCTGGATAATTTTATTGCGTCCCTAACAGAAGAAAGAGATACAAAGAAAATAAATTAATAATGTTTTACAATTTTTTAACTTTTAAAGGAGTAAATTATTAAGGAAAGAAAGATCAAAACCCGTATCAATGAACAGATACGCGTTCCGGAAGTAAGGGTCATAGATGAAAACGGCGATCAGGCCGGTGTTAAAACTACACAGGATGCCCTTAAGATGGCAAAAGCCAAAGGACTTGACCTGATTGAAGTTTCACCAAACGCCAAGCCCCCGGTTTGTAAAATTGGCGACTTTGGAAAGTACAATTACGAGAAGCAGAAAAAGGAAAAAGAACAGAAAAAAAGCAAAAGTTCTACACAGCTTAAGGAAATAAGGTTCCATCCTAATACCGATACTCATGATATGGATTTCAAATGCCGCCACCTGACAGAATTTCTTATTCAGGGGCACAAGGTAAAAGCCACTATTATATTTATCGGCCGAATGATGGTTCACCAGGATATAGGCAGGAAGCTAATGGATGAAATACTCGAAAAATTAACTGTAGTAGGTAAAATTGAGCAGCCACCCAAAATGGAAGGCAGGTACCTTTCTGTCATGCTTATCCCTGAGAAAAAGAAGATTGATGAGTATAAAAAGACACTCGAAAAATCAAAATCAGGTGTCACTCCAAAAGCCGAAGTTACAGCAAAAGCTGATGTTACTTCTACTGCCGATGATACTGTTAAGACTGATGTGATTGATAACGCAGAAGTGATCGATAAGGAATAATTTTAGAAGCTTTGAAGTTTTGCAATATAGAAATTAATAAATCATTATAGAAAGCAAGGTATTTAAATGCCAAAAATGAAATCTAACCGCGGTGCGGCTAAGTCATTTAAAGTAACAGGTTCAGGAAAGATTAAAAGGAAACATTCTTTAAAAAGGCATATTCTCACAAAGAAGTCATCTAAGAGAATAAGACAGCTAAGACACGATGCATTGGTTTCGGATGCAGATTTAAAACGCGTAAAAAGAATGCTTCTTGCTTAATTAACGATAAAAATAAAATAATATAACAGGAGATACACAAAATGCCTCGTTCAGTAAACGCAGTAGCTTCAAGGAAAAGACGCAAGAGAATGCTCGCAAAAGCGAAAGGCTTTTGGGGAAGAAGAAGTAAAGTAACTACAGTTGCCAAACATAGTGTAGAAAAAGCAGGACAGCATGCTTATTCAGGCAGAAAGCTCAAAAAAAGAGTTATGCGTAATATATGGACTGTCAGAATAAATGCCGCAGCAAGAGAAAATAACACAACTTATTCTAAGTTAATTGGCGCACTGCACAAAAAGAATATCGATATCAACAGGAAAGTCCTTGCACAGTTAGCATATGATAATCCTGCTGCTTTCACAGAAGTTGTAAAGTTTGCTTTAAGCTAAATTAAGTTAATGTTATCAAATCTCGCAGAAATAGAACAGGAAATAAATTCATTTCCCATTGCTAATCCGGATGAGCTTGAAAATTTCAGGCTGAAGTTCATTTCAAGGAACGGACTCTTGACCGGGTTATTCGAAGAGCTGAAGAATGTCAGCAAAGAAGAAAAGCCCGCAGTCGGAAAAAAGCTGAATGAAGTCAAAAAGCTGGCTGAAGCAAGGTTCAATTCTTTGAAAGAACAGTTCGAAAGTTCAGGTTCCGCTAAGGAGAATCTGGACCTTACATTGCCTGCAGCTACTTTCAGCATTGGGCGTGAACATCTCATTTCGCAGACACTTGCTGAAATGGTTAAGATATTCCGTGAAATTGGATTTAAAGTCACCGATGGACCCGAGCTTGAAGAAGAATTCTATAACTTTGATGCGCTCAATACCCCCGCACACCATCCGGCAAGAGATATGCAGGATACTTTCTATGTGCAGAGTAAAACTGATAAAGATAAAAAATATGTTCTAAGGACCCATACTTCTCCCGTTCAGATAAGAACAATGCTTCAGAATAAACCACCGCTCAGAATAATAAGCCCGGGTAAAGTGTTCAGAAATGAAACCGTTACTTACAAGAATTACTTTATGTTTCATCAGCTCGAAGGCTTATATGTTGATAAAAACGTGAGCATGCAGGATCTAAAAGGGGTACTTGCTTACTTCTTTAAGAAATTCTATGGTTCAGATACTAAGACCCGTTTCATACCAAGTTTTTTCCCGTTTACTGAGCCTTCGGGCCAGGTAGATGTATCATGTTTTATCTGCGGCGGCAAGGGCTGCAAAACATGTAAGGATACCGGCTGGCTTGAAATTGGCGGCTGCGGAATGGTTGACCCGAATGTATTCAGGTCAGTTAATATTGACCCTGAAGAATTTACAGGCTACGCATTTGGTATGGGTATGGAAAGAATTACTATGATGAAATACGGCATCAAAGATATCAGGATGCTTTACCAGAATGATGTCAGATTTCTGGACCAATTTTAATGACCGGATTATTCACATTAGATAATCTGATTATTTTCGTTCTTTGCTATTTCATTGGTTCCTTCCCCACAGCTTATCTTATTGTGAAAGCAAGATCAAATAAGGATCTTACCCGGGAAGGCTCAGGGAATGTAGGAACACTTAACTCTTTCCAGGTTTCAAAATCAAAAGCAATTGGTATTACAGTTCTTTTAACAGATGTCTTAAAAGGAGCATTACCTCTCTATATTATGCTTTATGTGCTTAATCTTGGTTATGCACCCGCTATGATAGGAGCATGTTCATTGTTACTCGGGCATAACTATCCTGTTTGGCTTAAATTTAAAGGCGGCAGGGGGCTTGCAACAGGTGCGGGAATCTTTATCATAATAAATTATTTTATATTAATAGGCTGGCTTGCAGTATGGTTTATTGTGTTCGCGTTCAAAAAGAAAGTTTTAATAGCCAATACTATAGCAACTTTTTCTCTGCCTGTTTATGTTTTACTTATAAATGTAGTTCCATTTATGGTTATTAATAATAATACTTCAGGATTTTCACTCTTTTATTTTAATGTGTTTTCATTAATTATTACGGCAATTATTCTTTCAAGACATACAGAAGTTTTTAAACCTAAATCTGAAAAATAAGCATTATTTAAAATATTTTATAATAAAAAATCTTTATCTAAAATAAATAAATAGATATGTTTCCAAATCTCAAAAATCCGGTTTTTACAGATGTTGATGACCTGAACGAAATGTCCCGACAAATAAGAAGAGATATCATCAATATGCTTCTTGTTTCCAAATCCGGCCATTCAGGAGGACCATTAGGCTTAGCCGATATATTCACGGCGCTGTATTTCAATAAGCTTAACCTGTTACCTGAGGATCCTTATAACAATGAAAGAGATATGGTATTTCTTTCAATTGGCCACGTTGCGCCAGTATGGTATGCAACTCTATCCAGGCGCGGTTTCTTCCCGATTGATGAATTAAAGACACTGAGGAAAGTTAATGGCAGACTGCAGGGACATCCGGCACCGCTTAATACTCATGGACTTCCCGGAGTAGAAATTGCTTCCGGCGCATTGGGACAGGGTTTATCGATAGCAGTAGGTGCAGCATTGGGGTTAAGGCTTTCTAAAAAGCCTAATCATGTATACTGCATTTGCGGTGATGGTGAGCTTGGAGAAGGACAGATTTGGGAAGCAGCTATGACGGCGCATCATCATAAAACTGATAACTTAACTGTTATTATTGACAGGAATCATTGCCAGATCGATAACAGGACAGAGAATGTCTTAGTGCTTGAGCCTCTTGTTGATAAATGGAAGGCGTTTGGCTTTGAAGTTTTGGAAATTGACGGGCACAATATGAAGGAAGTTCTTGATGCCCTGGATGCCGTAAAGAAAGTAAAGGGCAAACCCTCTTGTATAATTGCATATACAAAAATGGGCAGGGGAGTCTCATATATGGAAGACAGCTACAAATGGCACGGAGTTCCTCCAAACGACGAGCAGGGTAAAGTAGCATTGGAAGAGCTCAAAACAACAAAATTTGGTGATTTTATAGATTACTATAACGGTAAATAATATGAAAAGAATAATAATTCTATTAGCAGCATTTTTGCTGCCTTTGACTTTTTCTGCATTAAGTATTACTGGCTGCTCCAATCAGGGAAATGATGAAAAAAAACTTCCGATGGAAATTGTTATGGATGGTACATTTTCTGCTATTGATGATAAGCGTGAACTTTTGATAAATGATAATGAGAAATACCAGAGCTTAATGGGTGAAGTGTATAAGAATCTTGACCAGATGCCAAGAATTCCTGTAATAGATTTTACTAAATACAGCATCATCGCAGTTTTTACCGGACCCAAAAACAGCGGAGGATACCTTGTATCAATCGATAGCGTTTCTGAAGGCTTTGATATCTCTGTGAATGTAACAGATACTGCACCCGGGAAAGATTGTATCATAACTCAAGGGATTACTAAACCTTTCTCTATAGTTAAGATCCCAAGGACCAATAAAAAGGCTGTTTTCAAAACCAAACAAATTGTTAAAGACTGTAAATAATAAAACAGAAAATGAACTACATACATAAATTTGAAAATTATTTAATTGAAAATCTGGATATTAATAATCCCGAATTAAAGGAAACACGCCGCGGTTTTGGTGATGCTTTGGTTGACCTGGGCAAATCTAATCCGGATGTTGTTGTGCTTGGCGGTGATGTGAGCGGCTCGGTTAGAACAGATATGTTCCGTGATGCATACCCCGAGAGGTTTTTTTCTGTTGGTATTGCCGAGCAGGATATGATGGGAACAGCAGCGGGATTAGCGTTAGTTGGTAAAATTCCTTTTGCCTCAACTTATGGTGAATTTGCAACCGGCAGGCCTTTTGACCAGATAAGACAATCAATTGCTTACAGCAGGATGAATGTTAAGATTTGCGCTTCGCATTGCGGTTTTACTGTCGGTCCCGATGGAGCAACTCACCAGTCACTCGAAGACGTCGGAATTATGAGAATTCTACCGCATATGAACGTAGTTACCCCGGTTGATTATAACCAGACATACCGCGCGATAATTGAATGCACAAAAGTAAATGAGCCGTTCTATATAAGATTCTACAGGGATAATTCACC
Source organism: Ignavibacteria bacterium (assembly GCA_039933555.1). GTDB lineage: Bacteria > Bacteroidota > Ignavibacteria > Tepidaquicellales > OLB5 > OLB5. The sequence goes on along the minus strand of JBDTNV010000046.1, from coordinate 12,485 downwards.
AAACTATACAAATCCGGATGCTCCGTTTAAATTCGGTAAAGCAGATACTCTATTCGAAGGAAGTGACTGCACAATTATTGCCAGCGGTCTTATGGTTTGGGAAAGTATCCAGGCGCTTGAAAAGCTTGCCGAGGAAAAAATTTCTGTCAGGCTTATAAACATGCATACAATAAAACCAATTGACCGAGCGGCTATTGTTAAAGCTGCAAAAGATACAGGCTGCATCGTAACATGCGAAGATCATCAAAAGTATGGCGGTTTAGGCAGTATTGTTGCTGAAGTACTGGCTGAAGAGTATCCAACCCCGGTAGAGTTTATTGGCGCTAACGATACTTTCGGCGAGTCAGGTAAAGCCACCGAGCTGTATGAAAAATACGGCATTTCAAGCCGCTTTATTGTTGAGGCAGTTAAAAGAGCTATAAAGAGAAAAAAATAATTAATTTTTAAAGATTTAATAAAACCGTCTAAGGGTACTTTGTCTGATTTAATTGACATAGAATAAAAATTTGCGAGAATTTTTATGGCACTTATACGGTTTTTTGCATCTATCCCCGCGCAAGCGGGGAACTAAAATACAGAAAATTATTTTTATAATGTTAGTTGTCATCTTATCAAATAATGTAATAATAAATTAATCAATAATAGAGATACCCGCCTGCGCGGGTATATAAAAAAAATGAACAGATCTAAATATCTACTCATTGGAGTAACTTTTATTGCTGTACTTGCCTCGGGTTTTATCTTCGGCCATTTTGTATTTAAGAATGAAACGGCTAACCTGAAGGCAAATGAAATCATTACACGTGAGCGTGTTAATCAGAACATAACCGATACCAGGGAAAATGCAATTACAAGGACTGTTGGCGATGTATCTAAGGCTGTCGTTGGGATAAGCGTTACCGAGGTAAGAGAGTACCGCGACCCATTTGGTGATGACCCGTTTTTTAAGCAGTTTTTCGGTGACCGCTCATATAAGCAGGAAGTTCAGGGGCTTGGTTCAGGGTTCCTTATCTCTGACGATGGCTATATAATAACCAATGATCATGTGGTAGGTAATGCCACCAAAGTAGTTGTAACCATGACTAATGGCGATCATATTGATGCTGAGATAATCGGAAAAGATTCATTTAGCGATATTGCCCTGTTAAAGATCAATAAGTCAGGGCTGCCATATATTAAGCTTGGCAATTCCAATGACGTGCTAATAGGTGAGTGGGCTGTCGCATTAGGCAACCCATTTGGACTATTTGAAGTAAATTCAAAGCCAACTGTGACAGTTGGTGTTATCAGCGCAACCGGTATGAAACTGAGCTCAAACGAAAACAGGTTTTACAGGAATATGATCCAGACAGATGCTGCTATTAATTCCGGAAACAGCGGCGGACCGCTTGTGAACAGTATTGGTGAAGTTATTGGTATGAATACTTTAATTTATACAGGTAATTCAATGGCAGGGGGCAATATAGGCCTTGGCTTTGCTATACCAATGAATAAAGTAAAAGCAATTGTTGACAAGCTGAAAAAAGACGGGAAGATTGAACGCAATTATGATATTGGTTTAAGGCTGCAGACAGTTGATAAGAATATCGCACAGTATTTTAAATTGACAAATGTTCAGGGGGCAATTGTTGTAAATATAGAAAAAGGCAGCGCCGCAGATAATGCAGGTTTAAAAGCAGAAGATATAATCCTTTCAGTCAATGGAGAAAAGATCGGAAGCGATGGTGATTTCTGGGGAATAATAACGGATTCAAACATTGGGGATAAAATAATGCTTAAAATACTTAGAGCAGGTGAAGAAACCGAAAAAGAATTTGAGCTGAAAGTAAAATAATCACATGTGTCTCCCCCTTAACAAGGGGATTTAAAAATAAAAAGCCTGCCGGGTTTTAGAACCTGGCAGGCTTAAATAAGAATTTTTAACTGCTCTACTTCGTCAATATCATTTTCTTCACTTCAGAATACTTATCTGTTTCAAGCTTATAGAAATAAATACCGCTTGTAAGTATAGAGTATTTCGAAGCGTCAAAGGTAACCGTATAAGTCCCTTTAGTCTGGCTGGCATCAACTAAAACAGCAATTTCTTTCCCAATCAGATCAAATACTTTGAGTTTAACGTAAGAAGCATCAAAAAGCTCATAGCTGATATTAGTTGTCGGGTTAAAAGGATTTGGTGTATTCTGTTCGATCTTAAAGTTCTTTATCCCGGTAATCCCGATTTTTATCTCATCACCTTCAAACAATAACTGCCCGTTTGCGCTGAACCCTTTTAGCTTATAGTAATAAACTCCGTCTCTTTCAGGCTCATCTTCATAATCATACATGTAAATAAAATCTTTTTCATTGGCAGATGTCTTCTCAAAGAAATCATCCTTTGAAATCCTGTTATCATTAATTTTTTTGTATTCTTTCTTCTTAGGATCAAGCCTGAGTACTTCAAAATAAGAAACATTCTTAGGGTCTAAAACCCTCCAGTTTATATAAACAGTTTTGTCTTTTATCTTAGCTGAAAATACCGTCAGGGCATCCATGCTGTCTGCAGGAAGCGTATAATTGTCAGTTTCATCTCCTCCGGGAACAGGGAGTTCTGAAGTGAATGTTTTGCCGGTAATTAAGATGAAAATTAAGAGAGCTGCAATTAATAGATTTTTACTCATACATTCTCATGCAAAAATTCCAAACGCTTCTTTAAGCGGCGTTCGCTCATAAGAAGTTTCTCTTTCCCAAATATTGCTTCTTCCTGGGAAGTGAATGTTAAAATATATTCATCGCTCATAACTATTGCTTCTTCAGGGCAGACTTCCTCGCAGAAACCGCAGAAGATGCACCTTAGCATATTTATCTCAAATTTCTCAGGGTATCTTTCCTTATCCTGTGTTGCTACTTCATTAGCCTGAACTTCAATTGCCAACGCAGGACATACTCTTGAACACAACCCGCATGCAACGCATCTTTCAATTCCGTTTTCAGCCTTAACCAGTACAGGTCTGCCTCTGAATGCAGTTGGTGGTGTCCATTTTTCCTCGGGATATTGTCTGGTTACTTTAGGCTTAAACATCTGTCTGAATGTAAGCCATAACCCGCCAACTATCTGCGGAATATATGTTTTCTCGAAAAGTGTTAAGTCTTTGGTTCTTACCTGTTGTATATCTGCCATTTACTAGTCTTTCCCGCAAAAATGCAGGAATCCATTTCTATATTATCTTACTTAATTAAACAACTATTATGTGAAACCGTTCCTTAAATTAAATCAGTGCAATCCTGAGATTAGTTTAATCAGTGATCTATTTTACCAATACCATTTTCTTAACATCAACAAATTCACCTGCTCTTAAGCTGTAGTAATACATTCCGCTTGAAAGTCCTTTTGCGTCAAAATCTGCCTGATATTCACCTGCAGATAAGCTTCCGTTAACTAAAACTTTAACTTCGCGTCCAAGCATATCATAAATTCTCAAAGAAACATAATCTCCCTTTGGTATTGAGAAGTTAATTTTAGTATTGGGGTTAAACGGATTTGGATAGTTCTGTGATAAACTGAATTCTGATGCTATATTGCTTATATTGGTTATTCCTATTGTCTGTGTTGTATTTGCTCTGAAATCACGTTCAATAAACTGAGATGGGTTTGAAACCAGTTCTGCTCTAATTCTCATAAAACCAGACCCCTGAAGAAATATATTACTTGTATCGCGGCAGTAAAAATGGAATGATAAAGTATCATCTGCGTTTGTTACAGAGCTATAATTGGCAGTTACAGTATCAGTTGTAGGAGGGTAACAACTCTGATAATTGCAAATTGCTGTACCGTACGGCAGCCAACTCGATGAAAGGACTTGAATCGTTCTTATTAATCTTATTTCCAGTGTACCTGAATTAGGGTTAAGTGTCCCGTAAATAACACCCTCATATGCAGCCGTGTCCGTAATTGTAATAGTTTCAGGCCCTATTCTTGTGAATGTAAAACCCTGTGAAAACGTATAACCTGCGCAAAACATAATTGCGAATGCTAAAAAGATTTTTTTCATTTTTTAGTATAGATTTTCAACAAATTTATATGAATTCCAATAGAAAATCAACTTATAATGCAGGCTATTTCCATTAACGTAAAACGCTATTTTTGCTCAATTAAGCGAATTTATCCTGATTTCCGGTAAAATAAACCGGTTAAAAAATTGTTTTCTAATATACTTTTTTATCCTTTTTCGAAGCCCAATATTCAAATAATTCAACACATTCCTTCTTCATAAAATCACCAACAATTTGTACATTACTTAATCCCATTTCCTTTAACATATGATTTGAAACCTTGAGTTCATTAAAGCCAAATCTCTCAGCATCTGCAATATCTGCGCCGTAAAATATCTTATCAATTCTGGCCCAGTGAATTGCTGTAAAACACATCGGGCATGGCTCACACGTTGAGTAGATTGTGCAGCCGCTAAGATCAATATTGTTTATATTCCTGCACGCATTCCTGATAGCATGTATCTCACCGTGTGCAGTAATATCGGTGCTTTCCCACACAATGTTATGGTCGCACGCAATTACATTGCCATCTTTTACAATGCATGCTGCAAAAGGTGATTGGCCTTTATCAATACCCACACGGCATTTATCAATAGCCATCTGCATGAATTTTTCGTCAGTTGTCATAAAGTATAATGATTAATATACAAAAATACGGAAAAATGATACCAAAATCTTTAGGACTAAAACATAAAGCTAACTCAAAGAAACAAATATGTAATTGTCATACCTGCGCCTGCAGGTATCCGGACGAAAATTAACAAAAACAACAATAATGTACGAAATGAATTTATCTTCAATATAAGAATTGGAAACTTATCATACATTTTCCTTTAATCTGTTATTATAAACTAGATTCCTGCTTCCTTCCTCCGCTAACGCGTTTTAAGGCGTAGCGCAGGAATGACAAAATACAAAATATATAGGTGGGTTCAGGAAACTACATACCGCTTTTTTGTGTCATATAATTATACAATATATCTTATATTTGGTGCGTCTGATAATATATGGAAAATACTGATTTTAAATTTAAAACTTCATTTTCTCTCAGGAAATTGATAGATTTCTGGAGAAAATCATTAATTGATGCCGAAGATTGCATTGGTACCGAATTTGCTGCAAGATTGGTTCATGATATTGAACAAATACCTGAATTAAACGGTATAATTACTGATTTTTCAATTTTAGAGAAACATAAAAAGCTAACAGATGCTTTAATGTCAGCAATTTTCCCGCCTTCATACTGGAATTCAAACCTGACATCTGTTTCATTGCCGCTGGAATTCCTTTCAATCTACGCAACACCCAGATTTAATGAGTTACTGGCCGATGAAAGAGGTTTTTTTGATGGCAATCTGAATTATTCCGATGAATTTTTCAATGTTGGCAAGATAGTAACACTGTATACCGGAATATTGAAACAGGCATATAATATTGATTTTACTATTGTATTCCCTCTAATTAAAACTATTGTTGATAAAGAAACAGGGCTTGAAAGATACTTTAAGCTGAATATGGATAACCGTTTCGTTGATCTGAAGTTCACCGGTCCTTTGCCTGAGATAAAAAAAGAAACCATTACCATGCTTGCGGAAAATATGTTCAATCTTGAGCTATGGAAAGAAGTTATGCCGCCATCACTGGTAGAATTCGAAGGATTCTTAGTTGTAAATGCATTTGAAGTAACTGACCAGGAAGCGCTTTCAAAATTAAAATTCGATCTGCTTGATAAGAATATTCTAAACAGCACCGGTGGTTTTGAAAAACTTGAAAACAGGATTAGAACAATGTTCCGCAACCCTGAGCTTAGGCTTGGTATTGCATCATTTTCAGATGATAAGACAAAAATAATACGTTCAAGCTCGAGAGTTGGCTCAAGTTTTATCATGAGCGAAAATTGCGTTAAGAAGTGTAAAAACTATGAAGATTCGATATACGAAAAAGCTGTTGAATCCGGCCAGCCGCAAATTATTTTTGATCTTTCTCAATTTTCCAAAGCTACAAAGGTTGAGCGCGAAATAACAAACATGGGAGTTAAAAACCTGCTTGTTGCGCCGCTGATTTTTGAAGGAAATACTATTGGTATTATTGAACTGGGTTCAAAAAAACCCGGTACTCTAAATGCAATTAATGCTCTTAAACTCCTGGATATACTTCCTCTGTTTTCGCTTGCATTAAAGCGCAGCCTGGATGATACTGAAAACAGAATACAGGCAATTATTAAGGAAAAATGTACCGCAATTCATCCTTCGGTTGAGTGGCGCTTCCGTAAGGCTGCTGTTAATATGATACTGAAGGAAAAATCTGATGAATTTGCACAGATGGAAGAAATAATATTCAGGGATGTCTATCCGCTATATGCTTTATCAGATATTCGTAATTCTTCCGTGATACGTAATTCAGCAATACAAGCAGACCTTCGGCAGAACCTGCTTCTGGCAAAAAACATTATTACTGCCGCCTCTTCTGCGAAGATGATGCCGGAGTTTGAGCACATCATATATAAAATAGATAAACGCATTTCGGTCATTTCTGCCGGTTTAAATTCAGGAGATGAAGCCAGCTTAGTAACTTTTCTTAAGAAGGAAATAGAACCACTATTTGCAAATATTTCGGGCTTCAGCCGTGAAACCGAAAATGCTATTTTGGAGTATAATAATCTGATTGACCCTGAGCGCGGAGTTGTTTACGATAAGAGAAGGGAATATGAATGCAGCGTAAAAATGCTGAACGAAAATATTGCTGATATTGTTGATGATGAAGAAGTTTATTCGCAAAGTATTTTCCCCCATTATTTTGAAAAGTATAAAACAGATGGCGTAGAGTACACAATGTATATAGGTGATTCTATCTCTGAAAAGGTCAGATTTCATCCCATGTACCTGAAAAATTTAAGATTATGGCAGTTCATTTTAATGTGCAGGGTTGCAGCTAAATCAGAAAAGATAAAATCATTGCTTAAAATACCTCTTGATCTTGCTCACTTGATCTTAGTGCAGAACTCTCCGCTTGCTATCCGTTTTCATATGGATCAAAAGAAGTTTGATGTTGACGGCACTTATAATGTACATTACGAGATAATGAAAAAACGAATCGATAAGGCTGAGATTCGCGGAAAAGAAGAGCGCCTTACTCAGCCCGGGAAAATTGCGATAGTGTACACGCAGTCATCCGAAGCGGCAGAGTATATGCAGTATATTGAATACCTGCAGGCAAAGGGCTTTTTGAAAAAAGAATTGGACCAAATGGAGCTTGAAGACCTTCAGGGAGTGTATGGGTTAAAAGCTTTAAGGGTTACTGTAGATTGCAATTCAAATGTTTTTGAGGATGCGCTCAAAAGTGATATTTTCATCAATCCCGAAAACATGCAGCTTCAAAAAATATAATATGAAATCAGTTTAATATGAGATCTGCTTAATATGAAATTCTGGAAAAAATTATTTATTTTCTTTGGATGTGTACTGGTAGCAATACTGCTAATGAATTTTATTGTGATGCCCTGGTATGTAAGGCATGATACACTGGTGAAAGTACCCTCAGTTGTTGGTCTGACTTTCGAAGAGGCCAAAAAACAGCTTGATGCCGCCTCGCTTGAGGGCCTGCAGGGAGATATCAGGTATGACCCAACAAAACCGATAGGGACAGTTGTTGACCAGAATCCGCCTGCTGACCAGACTGTCAAAGATGGAAGAAGAATATATCTCATTATCAGCGGAGGCGAGCAGCTTTACGATGTTCCTAACCTTGTAGGCAGGACGCTTAGGGAAGCAAAATTTGTCCTTGACCAGCGTATGCTTGAAGTGCAAGAAGTTGAGTATAAACCTTCTGCGCAGTACCCGGCAGGAATTGTACTTTCACAAATTGAAAATGCAGGCAGCAAAGTTAAGAAGGGGACAAGGATCGGAGTAATAGTATCAACCGGTATGGATGCCGGCGATATTAAAGTACCTGACTTAACCGGCAAGAACATTGAAGAAGTAAAAAAACTCCTTGCAGTAAATAAACTTACTGTTGGCAAAATAAATTACCAGCCTTCAACAAACGTTCCCGTAAACGCTGTAATTGACCAGTATCCAAAAGCCAATACAATGGCTAAGGAAAACCAGAAGATTGACCTGTTTGTAAACAGGGAGCAGAAAAAGAAGATTGTCATTGAAGGCGAAGAAGACGGGTTAAAGGAAAAAGAAGAAAAAATTGAAACCCCAAGTAACGATGGTAACTTTAAAGATGATATTAAAAAAGATGATAAGAAAAAAGATGATGTAAAGAAGAAGGACGATGTAAAGAAAAAGGATGATGTTAAATCAAAGCCAAATGAAAAGAAGGATGAAAAGAAAACGGATCCTCAGCCAAAGCCTAAAAATGATAAAGATAAAAAAGACGGCGATAAGAAAAATGACGGGGGAACGAGGTTCTAAGGTAAAATGAAACTTATAGCTCCTTCGGTTCTATCAGCAGATTTCTCCAAAATAGATTCGCAAATTGAAATGATATCCAATGCAGGGGCTGACCTGCTGCACCTTGATGTTATGGACGGTCATTTTGTGCCGAATATTACATTCGGTCCCAAAATGGTTGCTGATATCAGGAAGCTCACCAAACTTGAACTGGATGTTCATTTGATGATTTCAGAGCCTGAGAAGTATGTTAATGATTTTGCCAAAGCCGGCGCTAACTGGATAAGTGTTCACCACGAAGCAACCGACCACTTAAACAAACTCATTCACCAGATAAAAGATGCAGGCTGTAAAGCGGGAGTAGTTTTAAATCCCGCAACACCTGTTGATGTGCTTGAGGAAATACTGATGATCGCGGATTACGTCCTTTTAATGTCGGTTAACCCGGGTTTTGGGGGACAGAAATTCATTGAAAGCTCAACTGCTAAAGCAAAAAAACTCAGCAGTATGATCCAAAAGCAGGGATGCAAAACTTTCATTGAAATGGATGGCGGAATCGGATTAAATAATATCAAAATGCTGAGTGATGCCGGTGTTAATGTATTTGTCGCTGGGAATTCAATTTTCGCTTCAAAGAGTCCTGCTGAAACAATTTCTGAAATGAAAAAATTAATTAACTGATTGTTGAATAATTGAAAAATATAAATATCAAATGAAACCGGCCTTTACATTTGATGAAATACGGGAAGTCGAAAAGACTATAATCACAAAAGACGGAATCCCGTCTTTAATTTTAATGGAAAATGCCGGTAAGAATACGTTTGATCTTATCGTATCGTTATTGCCGGATATTGAAGACCATTCAATTTACATCTTCTGCGGTAAAGGCAATAACGCAGGCGATGGTTATGTAGTAGCCCGTCAATTTTTGATTAATTCTATTCCTGTATCGCTTGTAAATCTTGCCGCGGATAGTGAATTAACAGGTGATGCCTTAACAAATTATAGACTGCTTGTAAATCTATCTTCCAATTTATTATTCGCCGAATGTATTAATGAAGATAATATCCCCGCATTCTTCGATGACCTAAGGAAACAAAAGGGAAAAATATTAATTATTGACGCATTACTGGGAAGTGGAATTAAAGGAGAAGTAACAGGGAAATTCCGTTCTGTTATTGAACAATTAAATAATATACACTCAAAGAATAAAAAAGTTACTGTAATTTCTATTGATGTTCCTTCAGGCCTGTCCGGTTCCGGTGAAAAGGGAGTCCTTATTAACGCTGACCATACAATAACAATGGGCGCAGTAAAAACTGAATTGCTCTATGGAAATGGTAAAGAAAATTCCGGCAATCTTTATGTCGTTCCAATTGGCATAACTTCAGATGTTCTGGAGAGACATAATTCATATAATAAATATTTAGTTACAAAAGAAGATATCAAAAACCTTTTGCCCCGCAGGAAAAGGTCATCCTATAAATATTCAAATGGCAAAGCGTTTGTGATTGGCGGTTCCCGTGGACTCTCAGGCGCTGTTATTATGAGCTCGTTTTCTGCACTTAAATCAGGCAGCGGGGCGGTATTGGCTGCATTTCCTAAAGGGATTTCATCGCAATTCGGTAAAAAGCTATATGAGGTAATCAAAACTGAACTTGATGAAACCAGTGAGGGTTCAATTGCAGCGGATTCATACCATAAAATTGCTAAACAGCTTGATAAAGCAGATGCAATTCTCATTGGACCCGGACTCTCATTAAATAAAGAAACTGCAGTATTCCTTAAAGAACTTATTTCAAATTGCAAAAAACCTCTTGTTATAGATGCTGATGCATTGACTCTGCTTGCCGAAGATATTGGGATATTAAATTCCCGAAATTCAGATAGTGAATTAATTTTAACACCGCATTTGGGTGAGTTTTCAAGACTAAGCGCTCTGAGTACTGAAAGTATAATTAAAGATAGATTTTCTGCAGTAAAGTATTTTACTTCAAAATATGGTGTAAATGTTGTCTTAAAATCAGAAACAAGTATTAGCTGCACTCCGAACGGGAGCATCTACATAAATAATTCCGGAAATGAACAGCTTGGTTCTGCCGGTTCAGGTGATATCCTCTCCGGTATAATAGTCTCAATTCTTGCTCAAACAGGAGATGTAACCTCAGCAATGTTGTGCGGTAATTACATTCACGGCAAACTTGCTGAGAAGTATTATGAAAGATCAGGCAATAAGCAAACATCATCCCAGCAGGATCTAATAAAGCTTATACCTGAAGCTATTACTGAATTGTTAAATTAAATTTTTTAGTCAAAGGCATGCCTTTAACTAAAAGCTTACAACAGAATCATTTAAACTGAAAAACTTTTTTAAATATCATTTCCTTGTACTGGCATGGGCGCTCATAATTTTCATCCAGTCAAGCTTTCCAGCAGTCGATTTCCCAAAGGTCGAGTGGATAAGCATGGATAAAGTTATCCACATGGGTGTATTCGGTCTTTTGGCGGCTTTATGCTATATATCATTTATTCATTTAGGTAAGGGAAGTACGTTTTCGAAAAATGCTTTCTTGTGGACAGCGATCATATGTATTGTTTATGGTGCATCAGATGAATTTCACCAGTATTTTGTGCCGTACCGTTCTTCTGAGGTCCAGGATTGGGCTGCTGATGTTGCCGGAGTAATCATCATGTTATTAATTATCAGGTACTTCTTAGCAAACAGAATGAAATTATTCAGAAAGGCGGAATATAATGCAGCTTAAATTACAGCATACAGTTGTTAGAGTAACATCTATTGAAAATGCTAAGGATTTTTATCTTAATAAAATTGGACTTGAACTCCTTGAAGACTCGGGCAACTTCTTCGCTGCCAAAGCCGGCAATGTTAGGCTCTCTTTCTTCGGCGGATATGAAAAACCAGAAGGCTCAGAAGATCCAAAAACAGGCGTATCTCTGATATTTAGAACTGATGATCTTTCAAAAGCTGCAATTGAGCTTGAAGCAAAGGGAGTAAAACCGCTTGGTGAAGTCATTGATATTCCTGATTTCCACAAATTCCTAGAATACGAAGATCCCGACGGAAATGTCTTCTTTTTGGCTGAATATAAAGTTGAACCGGTGTAAAGTTATGTGTAAAAGTATAAGAATAATATTAATCAGTTTATTTTTCTTATCAGGATATTCTTATTCAGAAATTGAAATTAAAATTTCTGTTGATAAAAATGAATATCTTGAAGGTGAAAACATAATTTGTAATCTAAGCTTTATCAATAATTCTGATTCGCCTGATTCGCTTGATTATGATAAGTTTGGTTTATATTATATCAAGATTAAAAGTCCGGAAAATAAAGAAATTCAATATACTGGTGGGTTTGGTTGTTGGGTAGGTAGTGTTGGATATAGAAAAATAAAACCACATGACTCAACAGGCAGCACTTTTATACTTAATAATCTTTTTGTAGATAAAGTAGTTTCACTTAGTGTAAATAGTGCCCCGGGTTTTCTTACAAATGGTTTTTATGTTGTTAAATATAATTATGGGGAGAGATTAACATCCAACGAAATTATGATAAATATTAATCAACCAACTGGCTTAGATGGATTAGTATTTGAGAAATTAATAACAGCGTACAAAATAAATGATATGAAACACGGGACAGTAGACAGTATTTTTGTTAAAAAAGAAAATTATTATGAAATAGCTCTCGGTTATACCGAGAGCATTTACTGGGAAGAAGCTGTTTACCGTTATAATCAGGAATGTAACTGGCTTAACCTTGCTTATACAGATATAAATGTAAATAAAGCGTTTATAAAGCGATTTCCTAATTCTATTTATGTAAGTCATATATTAATAAATTTGTGCCAGTCAATATATCACTATCAGGGTGGTGAGCAAGCTGTTACTTTGTGTTTGGACGATTTAATTGAAAATTACAAGAATTATGATGTTTCTGTTTACGCAAAAGAGCAGTTATTAAAGAAAGACTACCTAAAATAAATTGATTTTCTTAAGAAAAATGAGTATTTTTGTAAATATGGGGACATTTCAGAATG
>JBDTNV010000045.1:0-18051 GCA_039933555.1 Ignavibacteria bacterium | reverse complement strand
AAGCAGGTAAGATCAAAGCAAAAGTAGTACCTGTAAAAATGGCCGCTACACTCATTACCCTCGCTTTTGGAGGTTCGGCCGGAAAAGAAGGTCCTTGCGCGCAAATTGGCGCGGGCATTGGTTCAAGCATCTCCGATATTTTCAATCTGGCGCCTAAGGATAGGAAGAAAATTGTTGTATGCGGTATCAGCGCAGGATTTGCCGCGGTTTTCGGTACGCCGATAGCCGGAGCAATATTTGGAGTTGAAGTTCTTGCAATAGGAAGCCTTCTCTATGATGTACTTCTTCCCTCATTTATAAGCGGTATTACTGCATATGAAATATCTTCTAATCTCGGGATTAATTATTTCCATAACCCAATTATCCTTTCACCTGTAATAAATGAGTCATTTCTTCTTAAAATGTTTCTAGGAGGAGTCTTCTTTGGTTTTTGTTCTATGCTGTTTATAGAAGCACTGCATTATACCGAAAAAATTTCTTTTAAAATAAGGATCTGGAAGCCTCTGAAAGCTTTCCTGGGCGGACTGTTTCTTGTCGGGTTGACGTATATTTTTTCTACTCAATACCTGGGTCTGGGGCTGGATACAATTGAAGCGAATTTAAAAGGTGAACAGGTAATCTGGTATGCATTCCTTATTAAAATATTATTTACTGTCATAACTCTTAATTTTGGCGGCAGCGGCGGTATTATAACGCCTATTTTCTTTGTAGGCTCTGCCGCAGGTTCTGTTTATGCCAAATTAACAAATTTGGATACGTCAACCGTATCAAGCATTGGGATGGTTGCATTGCTTGCCGGCTGCGCTAATACACCAATATCTGCAAGTATCATGTCTGTTGAGCTTTTCGGACCTTCAATGGCTCCATATGCAACCGTTGCCTGTATTATCAGTTTCCTCATTACTGGTCATAGAAGCGTTTATCCATCACAGATACTTTCATTTAAGAAAAGCGCTTCAATGGATATTGAGCTTGGTAAAGAAATTGAAGATACTGAAATTATTACAGGTCACGCCGGCTTCAGGCTAATCAGGCTGAAATCTAAATTGATATATAAGGCTTTTTTCTCAAAATTCGCTTTCAGAAAGCAGAGAAACCGGAATAAAGAGAAATAGGCGAAATTCAACGACCTTATAACAATTAAATCCCTTTATTTTATCAATTATTTTTAGCTAATTTGCTGATAACAATATAATATTTATACTATGGCAAAGTTACTGGAAGTAAAAAACCTCAAAACATATTTTTATACAGATGACGGTGTTGCAAAAGCAGTAGATAATGTCTCTTTTGATCTTGATAAGGGCGAGACCCTGGGTTTAGTGGGTGAATCAGGCTGCGGAAAAAGTGTATCTGCACTTTCAATTATGAAGCTCATTCCAAATCCACCGGGTAAAATTGTATCAGGTGAAATATTATTTAAAGGGCAAGACCTTACAAAATTTGATGATAAACAAATGCAGCAGATCCGTGGGAATGATATTGCTATGATCTTCCAGGAACCTATGACATCGCTTAATCCTGTATTTTCATGCGGCTACCAGATAGATGAGGCAGTAATGCTTCACCAGAAAGTCTCAAAAGAAGAAGCGAAAAAACGTTCCATTGAAATGCTAAGGCTTGTCGGAATTCCTGGACCCGAGCAGAGATATCTGGATTATCCTCATCAACTTTCCGGAGGTCTGAGGCAGAGGGTTATGATAGCAATGGCGCTTTCATGTAATCCTGAAATACTTATTGCCGATGAACCAACAACAGCGCTTGATGTTACAGTACAGGCACAGATATTAGAGCTTATTAAAAAATTACAGGATGAGCTTGGTATGGGTGTAATTATGATTACACATGACCTTGGCGTTATAGCTGAGGTGACAAAGCGTGTTGCTGTTATGTATGCATCAAAGGTTGCTGAATATTCAAATTCCGCTGAGATATTCTATAATCCAAAACATCCATATACACTTGGTTTATTAAATTCCATTCCTAAGCTGAATAAAGGACACGGCAGGCTTGCGACAATTGAAGGGAATGTTCCCGCAGCAACAAGTTATCCTGTAGGCTGTCATTTCTGCACCAGATGCAAATATGTTGACAGCAAGCTTTATACTACAGACAGCAAATGCTGGAATATTGAGCCCGAGCTTGAACAGGTCAGCGGTACTACTGATATGCATACTGTTGCATGTCATTACTGGAAGGATATAGAAACCCGCCGCATCAAAGAAGGTGACAAGATACCCGCAGATTTTGCGTAAGTATTTAAAATTTAAAATCTACAGATAAAATATTAAGTATATTAAGAACGCATAAAGACGAACTATCGCAAAGATTTGGGGTTATTGATATTGCTGTTTTCGGTTCATATACAAGAAATGAACAAAAACAAAACAGTGATATTGATGTTTTCGTTACATTGAATAAAGGATTTAAAACATTTGATAATTTTATTGAATTGAAATTCTTTGTTGAGGGTTTAACATCTAAAAAAATAGATCTGGTAATAAAAGATTCTATAAGAAAAGAATTCAAAGATAGTATTCTGAAAGAAGCTGAATATGCATAAGGAACTGGGAAGTTTTTGTTAATGACATCAAATTGTGTGTAGAAAGATTCTAGAGTACACAAATAACCTATCCTATGAGGAATTTAATAAAGACTATAAAACCTATGATGCGGTTTTGAGAAACATCGAAATAATTGGAGAAGCTGTAAAAAATATTCCTGATGATATTAGAGAGAAATACAATTTTATTGAATGGAAGAAAATTGCAGGGCTAAGGGATATTGTTATACATGATCATTTTGGAGTGAATGAAGAAATAATATGGGATATTGTGCAAAATAAAATTCCTGAGCTTAAAGAATCACTAAATAAAATTGAATTATGAATTTAGCCCGTTTTAGACGGGTTTTTTAATTAATTATATGATAACAGTACCCAAACCGGGAAAAACAAAAGAACAGCTTCTTGAAAAACTGGAAAGCTTCAAAGCTGACTACAGCAAGCAGATAAATGAAAACGATGTTAAGGTTGAAAAAATACCTGACGGTTATAGTATTAAAGCAGAAAAAAAAGTATTATTTATGACATTCCACGTTAATGCTGAATTGATTGCAAAAGATGAAAGTTATGAGATCTCTTGGGAATCTAATGCACCGGATAGCAAAGTAAATGAAGCCCTGGAAAAAATTAAAGAAATACTCGAAAAAGATTAGAAGAATTATAGATTAATACAAATCAATCCCTTACTTTTCGATAATAGTCATTTGATTATATGATTATTATCTTTTGTTCGAAAACAAAAGCTAAATCATTCTTTATGTTAAGGGTTAAGGGTAATTTTGTATTACTAATAATGCCTTTTTGAAAGGATGATAATATGATAGCTGAAGCAAAAAAAATAGCCCTTAGAAACGGAAACCAAATGGTAGCCGAAGGCGCAATAAAAGCGGGGTGTAAGTTCTTTGCCGGATATCCCATCACGCCTGCATCAGGGATATATAAGGGACTCATTGACTTGCTGCCCATAAATAACGGGATTGCAATAAGCTCGCCTGATGAAATATCAGCCCTTGCATACTGCGTTGGAGCCTCTATGCGGGGTTTTAAGGCAATGACTGCAACATCAGGACCCGGCTGGGCACTTATGATAGAAACAGTCCAGTATGCAATGATAACTGAAACGCCGGTTGTTATATGCGTTGTACAAAGGCTTGGCCCATGCACAGGCGGCGCAACTCAAGGCGCACAGGGCGATATTATGATAACGGAATTCGCTTCAAGCGGCGGGTATACGATTCCGGTGCTTTACCCTACAAATGCAAAAGAATGCTTTGAGCTCACAATTAAAGCCTTTAACTGGGCTGAAAAATACAGAACACCTGTAATACTGCTCTCAGATAAAGAAGTTGGAATGACAACTGAGAGCTTGGACTACTCTAAGATTGAGAATATTGAACCTTTTAGCCGTGAAGTGATTACTGAAGTTGACCCTGATTTTAATAACTGGAAAATGTACGGATTTGATTCACCTGATATG
Organism: Ignavibacteria bacterium; assembly: GCA_039933555.1. Lineage (GTDB taxonomy): Bacteria > Bacteroidota > Ignavibacteria > Tepidaquicellales > OLB5 > OLB5. Next base: position 14,011 of record JBDTNV010000045.1, on the reverse strand, counting down.
ATAGCTAAATTTGCGCCTGCCGGAGGTAAAATAAAAGTTACAGCAACGGGCTCAGCTCATAATGCCAAAGGCAGCTTAAAGAAAAATGACCCTGAAACTCTGGCAACATTAAAACATCTTGAAGATAAGATCATTTCACATAAAGATGAAATGGTTTTGGTAAAAGAAGATATTGATACAGGGGCGGAAACTCTTATAATCAGCTTTGGTATAACAGCCAGAACAATGAAGGATTCAATAAAATCAGCCAGAGAAAACGGCAGAAAAGTATCATCGCTTACCATATACAGTATGTTCCCAATTCCGGAAACTGCAATATTAAAAGCTGCGGTGGGATGTAAAAATATTATCGTAGCAGAAGAAAATATTAATGGCCAGTACAGGAAATTAATTGAACCGCTCTTTCATGACCGCAAAGTGACCGGAGTTAATAAGTTAGGCTCCATGATAACTCCCGGTGATATCTTAGAAAGGATCGTATAACTATGAATACAATTGAACAATGCTCATATATGACATTTGGCGCTGTTATGCCTTTTTGCAAAGGCTGCGGACACTCAAATATTTTAAAGAAACTTAATGAGGCTCTTACTTTATTAAAACTTGACCCCAAAGAGGTTTGCCTTGTTACCGATATTGGCTGTATAGGTTTAGCAGATGCCTTATTTGATAAAGTACATACTATCCATACAACTCACGGCAGGTCAACAGGCTTCGCAACAGGACTCGCAGTGGCTGATAAAGTCCTTGCTTCGAAGAAGATGAAGACAATTGTATTAATCGGTGATGGTGGTTCAATGATAGGACTGTTACATATAGTAAATGCAGCGCTAATGAATGTAGATGTTACTGTTATTGTTGCAAATAATTTCTTATTCGGTATGACAGGCGGACAAACTTCATCGCTGACCCCGGAACATTTTAACACAATTACATCTCCATTTGGCAGCATGAACCCCTCACTCGATATTTGTAAAATTGCAGATGCTTCAAAAGCCGGATTTATCGCCAGGAAATCTGCAACTGATAAAGACCTGACCGAATTAATTAGCGAGGCAATTGATTTCAATGGCTTTTCGATTGTCGAGGTTCTGGAATTATGCACCGAGCACGGCACAAAGAGAAATGACCTTAAAGGGAATATGTTGATTCGGATCGCTGAGAGTGAAGGACATGAAATAGGTATTATTAAAAATTCACCTGTAAGAGCTGAGTTCAGTCAAAAATATGAACATGATGTGCAAAGCCATTCCGGTGAAATTAAACCGCTCAAATTTGTAGACCCGGTAAACTGCCATAACTTAAAAAAACAAAATGGTTTTATTATTGCAGGCAGCGCCGGTGAGAAGGTGCAGTCATCGGCGGCAATGTTCTGCGAGGCTTCGATAAACTGCGGACTTGAAGTGACCCAGAAAAATGATAATCCGGTAACGCAGGGCTCGGGATTTTCGCTAAGCGAAGTTATAATAAGTCCGGAAGAAATAAATTATACCGGGGTTGCATCTGCCGATTATGTAATAGCAGTTTCCGAAAGTGGTTTGAAAGAAATAGCTGCACAGGATGTATATAACAGGATAAATGAAAAAACTATATTCATCGTTGATGAATCAATTACAGTTCCGAATAGTAATTTAAATATTATAGCATTGCCGCTTAGAAAACATTGCGGAGCTGATAAAGCTGCAATCGCAGCAATTGATTATATCGTTAGGAAATTCGAACCTTTCCCGCACGATAAATTTAAACTGCTGCTTGAAAAACGTTTTGGAGAGTATGGCAAGATTTTCAAAGCAGGGTATTATGAAATTTAATTAATTTTCACGTCAATTTTATTCCATTAACCTTCAATATCCATGATAGCTGTCCAATATGCATGGGTTCATGCCTGATTGCATGCATTAAAACACACTCTTTAGTGTTAGATCCGCCGAAATTTGCTTCAATATTATTTTCTGACTGCATCTGCTCGTCTGTCATTCCGTTTAATATCTTAATCGCGCGTTCATGAACAGCTTCCAGTTTACTTTTCACTTCATCAACTGATGGAGGGTTTACAATTTTATCAGGTTCTGAACCAAATCCAAAATCATTCAGCCATTCAATGCCAAGGCTGTCTCCGCCAATTCCTTCTATTATAAGGAAATGCTCCGTCCACACTAAATGAGCGAGTATCCAGTAAGCGCTGTTCATTTTAATTCCGTTTATTTCATAAACTTTTGACAAATCCAATCCATCAAGATTTGAAATATAAAATTTTGATAGATTCCTTGCCATTTCATAGGCCTTGATCAGAGTCTGTGTACGTGTGTTGTTTTCCATTTTAATTATGTTGTTTGTTTATTCAATAATAATCTATTATGAAGTATTATGCTTCTTTAAAACTGCTTTATTAAAATTGCTGCCCAGAGACCAAATGCAATGTGATAGATCAATTCTCCCCTTGGGGCTGTAAGCTTAGTCTCTACGGGAGGGAAGAGTGAGGTCTCAAATCCAGCCTCACAACATTTTCAATATGGAATGTATGGGGAAACATATCAACCGGCTGAATTTTTGTGATCTCATAGCTTCCTTTTAATATAGCCAAATCCCTTGCTTGTGTACCAGGATTGCAGGAGACATAAATTATTTTCTCCGGCGCATATTCCAAAATATACTCGGCTGTTTTGGGATGTAGGCCGCTCCTTGGTGGATCCAATACAAATGTGTCAAATCTTTTTGCGGCTTTATTCCCGGGTTTAATAAGTTCTTCAAGGTAATCCTTTACATCCTTTGCTTCAAACTCACAATTGGAAACATTATTAAGCTCACTATTAATATTTGCCATTTCTATTGATTCACTGCTAAGCTCAACTCCATGAACTTTATCAACCAATGCTGAAATATACAGAGAGATCGCTCCGCATCCGCAGTAGAGGTCCAGTACTTTTTCTGTTTTGCTGAAATCACCGAAGTGTACTATTTGCTCAAACAGCTTTTCGCACTGGCGGGAATTAGTCTGGAAAAATGAGTTAGGTGTTATTTTAAATTTATAACTGCCTATTTTTTCTTCTATGAAGCCCTTGCCGTAAATAACATTAAAATTATCAGCTAAGGCTACCTGTGCTTTTGAAGTTGTTAGCGAGTTGACAAATGTTGTTACCCGGGGTACTTCTTTCTTAAGAAGCTCTGAATACTCATTTATCAGATCTGCATTTTCTTCATACGTGATGAGATTTACCATAAGGTCATTATTTGCAACAGATCTTCGTACTGTCAAAAATCTTAAGTAACCTGAATGCGTCTTAGTCGAGTAGACTGTTGTCTTCCTTGATTTGAAGAAATCCCTGGTTAAGTTAAGTATTTTGTTAGTTTCCAGTGATTGCAAGTAACAGGCTCTGATATCGATGATCTTATCTATAAATCCGGGGATATGATAACCCAATGCAAAATCTCTTTCAACATTTTCATCATCCATATCCTCTTTTGTAAGCCACCTTGAGTTTGAAAACGAAAATTCAAGCTTGTTCCTGTAATAATATATATCCTGTGAGCCCAGAACCTCCGGTATAATAATATCTTCAAATCCACCTATCCGTTCAAATGCATTTTTAACAATTTGTCTTTTAAGTTCTAACTGGTAATTGTAATCTATATTTTGCATTTTACAACCGTTGCAGGTTCCAAAGTATTCGCATTCCGGTTCTGTTCTCTTTGGTGAAGGTGTAATGACTTCGAACAGTTGTGACTCTGCATACTTTTTCTTCTTCTTTCTTATTTTAGCTTTAACTGTATCACCGGGCACCGTACCGGGCACAAAAACTACATATTCATTGTTATATCTGCCAAGTCCTATGCCTTCAGCTCCGATATCTACTATTGTAAGCTCAATTATGTCTTCTTTTTTCAGGTTATCCACTATATACACCGTTTATTGCTAATATGAAGTAATATTAGCTTTAAATAATATTCTAATTTTATTATTATGTACAAATATAATTATAATCCCGGGATAAATAAATTTGATTATTAGTGAAAAATAAAGCAATCTCAGATGCGAAGCGTGTTATTCAGATTGAACGAAAAGCGTTAAGCCTTCTTGAAAAAAGACTCAATGGCAACTTCAGTGAGGCTGTTGATATCATATATAAATCTAAAGGCAGAGTTATTGTTACGGGTTTGGGAAAATCGGGAATAATTGCCCAGAAAATTGTTGCAACACTTAACTCTACTGGTACGCCCTCTATATTTCTGCATTCTGCTGATTCAGTGCATGGTGATATGGGAATTATCCGCAGGGGTGATGTTGTAATATGTATATCAAAATCAGGTGATACATTCGAGCTTATTCAGTTACTGCTTGCTATAAACCAATTCGGCGTAAAAGTAATTTCAATTGTAGGTGATGTTGATTCAAAATTAAAGGACCTCTCGGATGTAATACTCGATGTTTCAGTTGAGCAGGAGGCTTGTCCATACAATCTTGCACCCACCACTTCAACTACTGCGGCGCTTGTTATGGGTGATGCATTGGCAATTGCGCTCTTAAAGAAAAAAGAATTCACAAAGGAAGAATTTGCGATGCTGCACCCCGGCGGAATCCTCGGAAGAAAGCTGCTTTTGAGGGTCGGTGACCTTATGGTGAGTGAGCCTCTGATCCCAAAAGTAAAAGAGAATGCTTTATTTAAAGATCTTGTATTTGAGATATCATCCAAACGGCTTGGATGTACATGTGTTGTGGATAAGACCGGCAAGCTAAAAGGAATTATTACTGATGGAGATATCAGGCGCACACTTCAGAAGTTTGAAAATGTTGCCGATATTAAGGCTAAAGATATAATGAACACAACTCCAAAGCTTATAAATGAAAACATGCTCTGCGAAACAGCGCTTGAACTCATGGAAAAGTATACAATTACCCAGCTTGTAATTACCGATAAGAAAAAGATGCCAACAGGCGTGGTTCATATGCATGATCTGGTTAAGGCGGGGCTGGGATAAAATGTTAAAAAAGAGACCTAATACATAAGTGATACGGGTACTTTCAGTCTTTATCATAATATTTGCGGTATATTTATTATTTCAAGGCTGCTCTAACGATAAAATTGAGCCGCCTAAGATTGATATTAATGCAACCGATAGCATCCCCTCACAGGAAAGCTTTAATACAAAAGTTACCTTTTCAGATTCAGGCAGGGTGAAGGCAATTTTAACTGCCGGAAGGATAAGGGTATTTTCAAAATTTAATTATACTTTAATTGATAGCGGCGCGAAAGTTGATTTTTATAAAGAAGGTACTTACAGCTCTACATTAACAGGCAAGCGCGGCAAGATATTTGATGCGACAAAAGATGTTGAGGTTTACGACGATGTTAAGCTTGTATCACAGGATGGCAGTGTGTTAACTACAAATAAATTATACTGGGTGAACAAGACCCAGAAGATCAAATCAGATGAGTTTGTGCATATTACTACAAAGACAGAAGATATTCAAGGCTATGGATTTGAAGCTGACCAAAACCTGAAGAACTATGTTATATATAAAGTAAGCGGACAGGTACAGAAGTAACTATGGTAATTCACATTAAATATACTGTAATAATATTCCTGTTCCTGGCAGCATTAGGAATCCACGCGCAGGATAAGATAACGATTAATCATGCTGATAGCTTAGTTGGCAAAACTATTGACGGAGAACAGGTCCGAGAAGCTAACGGGAATGTCTCATTAACACACAATAACCTGAATATTACCTGTAACCGGGTAATCCAGTATTTTAACCAGAATAAGGCTGAGCTTTACGGCAACGTAAAAGTGGTGCAGGATACACTTACTATCTACGCGCCGCAGGGTACATATTACGGTAATGAGGCAAAAGTCATTTGTCCGGCGGGAGCTACACTCACTGATCCAAAAACTTCACTTAAGGCTAATTACGGTGTATATTTCTTCAACCAGGATCTTGCAAATTTCAGGGGTAACGTTAGGATAACAGATAATAAAACCTACACAATAAATTCAGATGAGCTTGATTATTACCGCGCTGTGCAGAAATCTTACGCTAGGGGAAATGTTGTAATTGTGAGCGATTCATCCATTATCCATTCTGATAACCTTGTGTATGAAAAGCTGATCGGAATATCAACAGCAACCGGTAATGTTAAGATTGAAAGTGATTCCACAATTATTACTTCTAAGAAAGCTACTTATTATGAGTTTGAGAAGAAATCAATTGCTGAGGAAAATGTTAAGATTGATTTCCTGAGTGATAATGCTGTTGTATATGGAAATTATTCTGAAAATTATGAGAAGACCAATTATTCCTATATAAAAGGCAAAGCAAGGCTTATCCAGATTGAAACCAAAGAAGATAAAACTGATACTACATTTATATTCAGTGAAAAAATGGAATCCTTCAGAAATAAACCTGAACATTATGTCGCTTTGGATAGCGTTAGAACAATCAGGAATGATTTTCTTTCTGTATCACAGGCGGGATATTACTTCAGGGATATATCAGGCAAAGGGGGAGTAATTACGCTTTCACATGAGCCGGTTGTTTGGAAGGAAGGACTACAGGTAACAGGAGACTCCATTTTCGCGTACTTCCATGATGATATTGATGATATCTTTATTAACAGAAGCGCGTTTGCTCTTCAGCTAAATGAAGTCAATGCTTCGAGGTATGACCAGATATCAGGAATTTTTATGCACATAAAATTTCTGGATAACGAAGTGAATTACATCCAGGTAGATACTAATGCAGCGAGTATATACTTTGTTTATGATTTTGAGAGTCCCAACGGGGCTAACAGATCAAACGGGGAAGTGATTAAATTATTTTTCAAAGATAAGAAAGTTGATAAAGTAAATATTCTTGGTAAGCCCAAAGGTACTTATTTTCCTGAAAACCTGGTGAATGCTGAAGAGCTTAAATTGCTTGGTTTCAAAATTAGAACTGATAAACCTTCAAGATACAGCCCTTAAGCAAAAATTTATTGATTTTAGCGCATTTTTAAAACTGCAAAAATTGTTTATTTTGGTCATTTTTAGCGAATTTCTTTTTTTTTGATTTTCAGCCTATTTGACAATAAAAAATAAATTATTATATTAGTGCAGTTAGTATATCGTTTTAAAGTAAAGGTTTATGTAAGAATCAATATTAGAGGGAAAGAAGCTTATTAAACCGTTCTTTTTTGAGTACCGTCAGTGGAGTAGAAAAGTCACTTGTTGTACTATTGTTTAATTTTTATAAAAAGGGTATCTTTATTGGGTTTCCATATCCAATTAAATTTTTTTATATGAACACAATAGACCTGATCAACAAACTGGCAGTAAATCACAATATAACAACCGGACGGGCAGAAATGATAGTAAGTATTATGGTAGAACGCCTGGTTGAAAAATTGAAAAAAGACGGTGAGGTAATGATAACGAACTTTGGTACCTTCAGCATAAAAAGAAAACAGCCAAATTCAGAATCATACATGAAAATGAATGAACCGATACCAATGACAAGGAACCATGTGACTTTTTTTCCCGATAAATTCTTTCTTGAAAATATAAACTCTCAGTAAAATTACCCAATTAAATAAAGGGTTATGATAAAACAAGAAATAATAGAAAAGATCTGCAAGTACTTTAAGCTTACCACCTTTGAAGCTGAAAAAATATATGATGATATCTTTGCGGGAATTATCCAGGGTGTAAAAGAAGATAACATTGCAGATATTACCAACCTCGGAGAGTTCATAATTAAGTATAACAGCAGTGATTTAGCCAATAAGAAAACCGTAGAATTCCTGCCGACACTATCACTTGAAGAAGAAATAAACCAGCGATCATTTGAAGAACAGAGGCAGTTTGAGCCTTCTAAATTCACTAATCCTGAAGAGCAGGTAATTCCCCCGGTTGAAAAAAATATCCTCCAAACAAGTACTGTCCAAACAATTACAACTTCTGAGAAGACAACTGAAAGTCCTGAGAAAAAGGAAATTAATGTTTCAGAACCTGTAAATTATGATGTTGAAAATAGTCTAAATGAGACTTCAGCGGATGAAAAGCATACAGTAGAAGATGATATCAAGAAAAAACGTGAAGAGATATTAAGTAAAATAACAACTCCAAGGGTTGAATCAACTAATACTGTCATTCCGCCTGTGGTAATACCTCCTGTTGCAAATACTGTTGAAGAAGCCAAAGAGGAAATAATTGAGGCAAAATACAACATCAAAGAAAAAACTGAAGAGATTTTCGCGAAAAACGAAGAAATATCCCAAAAAGTAACAGAAAACATAACTGATATTAATAAAGATAATAAAAAAGAAGTTGAAGAAGTAACAGAGAAATCATTTTCTGATTACTTTACTGAGATATCTAAAGAGGAACACTCTTTTACCGGTCAGATACACAACTCGTCGGTCCCGCCTCCGCCGCCTGTGGTTGAAAGTAATGTAAAACCACCGGTTGAAAATGCTATTCCCCCTAGCGCTGTTGAGCTTCATAAAGAAATAACAGGGGATAACAGCAAAACTAATGAATATCAGACAACTATTAACCCGCTGCCGTATGCAAACGGAAATGGTAACGGTAATGGCAATAATTTTGAGCACAGGCTTCAGGATAATTCATATTACATATGGTATAAAGATAGCGAACCTAATACCAATGATACACAGACTATGTCTTATGAGTACGAGCTGTTATACCAGGCTACCAAGGAAGCTGAATATAAATCAAAGCTCAGGATCTACGTTACAACCTTCATAATGTTCTTTTCAATAGTATTAATACTATTGATATTTTCACCGGTAATATATAAATATTTCTTTACTCCAAAAGAAGAGCAGAAAACTGAAGAAGTTCAGGATGAAACAAGCAGCACACAGCAGGATAACAGCACTCAGAATACTAACCAGGCATCAGTAAATTCACTTGATAACCAGGCTCCTTCAAATACTCAGCAGAACACAAGCGGGCAGAATACAACCCAGGAACAGCCTAAACAGGAAGTAACGCCGGGTGTTACGGAGCAGCCGAAAAAGGAAGAGCCTAAGAACGAACAGCCTAAGCAGGATCAGCCCAAACAGATTGAGCCTAAAAAAGTTGAGCCTAAAAAAGAGCAGCCTGTTCAACAGAATAATACACAGAGTGTCCCGGGAGTTACAAAAAGCTCAATGGGATGGATAGATGAAGGCAACAAGGTTATTTACATTCAGCTCGATAACGGCAAGTTCACCATACAGGAATCTGCATGGGATTCAGATGCAAAGGCAAATAAACGCTTAAGCTCAGTAGGTGCAATTGTGCCGGGTTTAAAAGGAAACGTGATAAAAGTGGATCTCGGTTCAAAGGGCACATGGTACAGGGCAAGATTTGGTGAATTTACAACTATTGAAGAAGCACAGAAAAAAGCAGGCGAGCTTAGGTCAAAAGAAAAGAACAGGCTTCAGGCACTCCTTTTAACTTTCCTTCTGTACACATAAAAAGCAAGCGACCCAATTAAACATATCGCTCCGGTATAAAACCCTAACATTCCAATAACATCTCCATTTTCAGAGTAAAATGTTTTTTCTGTATTTGCAATTATGTTCCTATCGGCAACTCCGGTTTGCCAATATGGAATTTCATCATACTTATTACCCAGCGGGTCAATAAAACATGATACCCCTGTCTGAGCACAGCGTACTATCCATTTCCTGTTCTCAATAGCCCTCAGCACTGCATACTGGTTATGCTGCTCCGGACCCGAAGTATTGCCCCACCACCCGTCATTTGTTACAATTACATAAAATTCCGCTCCTTCTTTTGTAAACTGTGAAACAAACTCGCTGAATACCGATTCATAACATATCAGCGTAGAAAATCTTGTATCGATATTCTTGGCTGAATCCTTTATTGCAAACAGATTCATATCATTTCCCTTCTGCCAGCCGCTGATGCCAACTCCCCATGTGAACCATTTCTTAGCAAAAGGGATTTTTTCCTGGTAAGGCATCCTTTCACTAAATGGTACGAGCTTTACTTTTTTATGTATTGTCAGGTCTTTGTGATTCTTGTGAGGCTCGATCAATACCGCAGAGTTAAACACATCAAATTTTCTTCTTGAGCCGTCTGTTATCCTGTGATCGGGCGGAATTACTTCGCTTTCTGAATAATAATGTTTGTGCGGTATCCCCATTACAAGATATTTGCCTGTTGAATCCACAAAATCAAAGAACCGCTTTGATTTAAGCAAATTAATATCTTCCATAAAATAATAGGGTGTAGCTGTTTCGTGAAGTACTAGCATATCGGGGTTGAATTTCAAACCGTCATGCAGTCCATCCAGATATGTATTTAATAACTGGTCATGATCTCCTCCCCATTTTTTAAAAGGATCAGTGTTTGTCTGAACAATACATGCATTTACAACCTTTGTGGAATCAGCCAAATTAAAGTAACGTGTATTATCAACTGAATTTAGCCTGTAAGATGAATAGAAATTTGGTAATAATATAACGGCAATCAATACTACATAAGCAGCTATAGATTTTGATGATGAAACTTTCCACTTCCTGTTGTATATATTTGATATTAAAACATAAAGTATAACCGTAATAACACATATCATAAACGTAAGGCCGTGTACTCCTGTAAACTCAACTATTTGTATCCTGCCTAGATTGTATGTTTCGCTGTTGCCCAGCTCAAGCCAGGGGAAGGCAAATTGCCACACATTATCAAAATATTCGTAACCTACCCAAATTAGAGGGAAGAGTCCCAACGCCAATCCCTTTTTGTACCTTGAAACCCCGTAAGTTATTAATAAAGGGATGAGCATAAAAAATGAATGCACAAAGACTGTGGCAACGCCGCCTATTTTCAGGAATGTATCATTGCTGTGCCAGCCTGATATCCAGTACAGGGTAATTTCATTGAATATAAACAATGCAATATAAGCCCGGCTGAATGCATGACGGAATCTTTCAGCGCTTATGACAAGATACAGCATTATCATCATCCCGAAATAGATAAAGAACCATGTTCTAAATGGCGGGAATGAAAAACCAAGAAGCGCGCCGCTTAATAAGCATAAGATAAGAGCTCTTAGTTTTTTATTTTTGGGGAGTAAATTCAAATTTAAAATGAAAGTTATTTAAGCAGGCAAATCGAATATGCAGAGCAGCCAAGCTTTTTACCAACAAATCCAAGTCCCTCGGCGGTAGTGGATTTAATTGCTATCTGTGAAACCCGTATCTTAAGGGCTTTTGCAATGTTCTTTTTCATCTGGTCAATGTATGGACTTATCTTAGGCTCCTCCAGTATTACAGTGATATCAACATTCCCAACTTTAAGCTTTCTTTTAGAAATAAGCTTCAGGCATTCAGCAAGCAAAACCAGGCTTGATATATTTTTCCATTTTGAATCCTTATTGGAAAAATAATATCCAATATCCCTTAATCCCGCAGCTCCCAAAATTGAATCACACAATGCATGAAGCAAAACATCCGCATCTGAGTGTCCAAGCAGCCCTTTTTTATGGGGAATCGTAACCCCGCCAAGCGTCAGATTTCTTCCTTTTACCAGCTTATGTACGTCGTACCCGAATCCTATTCTCATATTCAGCAAATATATAAATAATGTAAGTTTGTTTTAAGTCACAATTATTGGTTATTCTTAATAATTATAGATGTCAAATACTCATTTAATGAATTTTGAGCAATATTACAAAACTATTTTTTGTATCTTTGTAAAGTTATTATTTGATTTTAATACTTATTCGAATTCAACCTGAGTTAAAACTTTAATTTTCGTTAAATTAAATTAAATAATTTCAGCCAAATGAGCAAGCAAACTGCCGTATTTCTACTGATTTTTTTGCATATTCCCTGCATTTTTTCCCAATGGCAGCAAATAATTTCCCCAACTAATTCAAAAATCAACAGTATTTATTTCGTGGATATGAATACGGGGTATTTTATTACTGAAGATGTATTCAATATAAATAACATCTTTAAAACAACTAATGGAGGAAATAACTGGGCCTTTAATGCATCCGCAAATTTTCGGATGAAGAGTGTGTATTTTATGAATTCGCAAACCGGATTTATTGCAGGTATGGAGCATATTTTTGTTACAACAGACGGTGGAAATTCATGGGTAGATAAACCTAAACTTAATTATGAAATTTATGATATACGAAATGTAACTTCAAACTATATACTTGGAGTAGGTTTTATGATATCAAGCCAATATACAACGATTTTGCAATCTTATACAAGCGGAAGCACATGGACGTCTCAAATTGTGTATAATGGATCTACAAGCAGGCTGCACGCTATAAGATTTACAAACAGCGGTACCGGCTTTACCTGCGGAGAATATGGAACGGTAATGAGGATTATTGATGGAGGACCATGGCAATTCCAGGTTACTGGAACAACAAATCATTTGTATGCATTATCATTTCTTAATTCGCTTACCGGGTACTTGGCAGGTGCAAACTCTACATTAGTTAAGACCTCAAATTCCGGGACTAACTGGTTAATCTTAAATACAGGTTTCAGTAATATTGATTTCAGAGCAATTACTTTTGTTGATCTTTCCACCGGTTATGTTGCCGGTACAAATGGTTTTATTGCAAAAACTACAAACTCCGGTTTGAATTGGCTTCAGCAGATTGGGGTTACAAACGCTAATTTGAATTCTTTAGTCCATCTCAATAAAGATACACTTTTTGCTGTTGGTGATAGCGGAGTAATGCTTAGAACATACAACGGAGGTGTTATAGGCATAAACAATATCGGAAGCCAGATACCGGGATCATATTCTTTACATCAGAATTATCCGAACCCGTTTAATCCTGTAACCTGTATCAGGTTTGATATTCCAAAATCATCAATGGTTAGGCTTGTTATTTTTGATGAATTAGGAAAAGAAGTATCCTTATTGGTTCAAAAAGAGTTAAAGGCCGGGAAGTATTCCGTTGACTGGAACATCACAAACTTTACAAGTGGTATTTATTTCTGCAAATTGAATGCAAACAGCTTTATCGAAACCATTAAAATGGTGGTAGTAAAATAGCTGAAAAATGTTTTCTTTCGTTTACCTTTATGGTTAAAAATTCATCTTATTTGGTTAGTAAATAATTCTGTATTTAAGTAATTTTGCTTACAAATTATGCCAAAACCTGTAACAAAATATATCTGCCAGAATTGCGGTTATTCTTCCCTTAGATGGCTTGGAAAATGCCCCGAATGCAATACATGGAATTCCTTTGTGGAAGAAATTGTATACACAGATAAACGCAAAATATCCGCTAAATCAAAGAATCTAGTTGATCTAAAGGTCACCAATTTATCAAAGGTATCAGATATTGATATCACTGAAGATAAAAGGATTATAAGCGGCATACTGGAATTAGACAGGGTCTTAGGCGGCGGGATCGTCCCAGGTTCCGTTGTGCTTGTTGGAGGTGATCCCGGCATAGGTAAATCAACTCTCATGATGCAGCTCTCAGATAAGATAAAAAAGAACACGATACTTTATGTAAGCGGTGAGGAATCACCTAAGCAGATAAAGCTAAGATGCGAAAGACTTGGGTTTGCTCACGATGAATTTTACATCCTCTCAGAAACAAGCCTTGAAATTATTGCAGCAATTGTTGATAAGCTTAGACCAGATATTGTTATTATAGATTCCATACAGACAATTTACAGAAATGAACTGGAGTCAAGCCCGGGAAGTGTTTCACAATTACGTGAATCCACCGCGGCAATTATTCAAATTGCAAAAGCGAAAAATATTTCATTTTTCTTGATTGGTCACATTACAAAAGAAGGTTTTATTGCAGGCCCGAAAGTACTTGAGCATATGGTCGATACAGTTCTTCAGTTTGAAGGCGAAAGAACACATGCATACAGGGTACTAAGAGCTATCAAGAACCGATTCGGCTCAACCAATGAAATTGGAATATTTGAAATGACCGGCACGGGACTGATGGAAGTACGCAACCCAAGTGAAGTATTCCTTTCACAGCGCTCAAAAGGAATCT
>JBDTNV010000044.1:0-18133 GCA_039933555.1 Ignavibacteria bacterium | reverse complement strand
AATTCCGCAATCAACAATCTCCAACCCGCAATCCCTACATTCCCATCTTATCAGATATTCCCTTTATTGCTGCTGCGACAAACTCAATATGCTCTTCAAGCGGTACACCAAGTGATTCAGCCCCGTTTGTTATATCATCGCGGTTCACGTTACGGGCAAATTCCTTCTTCTTCATTTTCTTTATAACTGATTCAGTTTTCACATCAGCTAGCTTTTTTGTAGGCTGCACAAGCGCGCATGCAACAATGAAGCCTGAGAGCTCATCAACAGCGAAGAGCGTTTTTTCCATTTGTGAATCACGCGATACACCCGTATAATCAGCATGTGAAAGTATTGCGCGGATTATTTCTTCGCTGTACCCGCGTTCTTTTAGTATCTCCGTACCTTTCACCGGGTGTTCTTCGGCGGTGGGGTGGATCTCCCAGTCAAAATCATGCAGCAGGCCAACTGAAGCCCATTTATCTTCATCTTCACTGAACTTACGTGCATACTGCCTCATTGCTTCAGCAACGGCATACATATGCTTGCGAAGATTTTCGTTCTTCACATACTCGTGAACTATTTCTATAGCTTTATCGTATTCTGTCATTTGCAAAAAATGATTAAACAATTATTTCACGCTAAACTTTCAAAAAGCGAAAGTCAGGGACGCGAAGTCGCAAAGAAAAAAACATTTACGAAATGATCCCTTCAACTCCTACACTCTATACACTTTCAACTTTATAACCTTATAACTTTAAAACTGTTTTTAAAGATCTTTTTTTGAAATTATGTTCAGTTTATCATCAAGCTCGTAATAAATCGGCACGCCGGTCGGAATTTCAACCTTAACAATTTCATCACCTGAGAGTTTTTCAAGGTGCATGATCAGCGCCCTTAAGCTGTTGCCGTGCGCTACTATAAGGATATCTTTTCCTTCTCTTAACATCGGTTCAATTTTTTTATAATAATAAGGTAAAACCCTTTCTGCGGTATTTTTCAGGCTCTCACCTCCCGGCGGCGGCACATCAAAGCTTCTGCGCCAAACGTGAACCTGGTCTGCCCCGAATTTTTCACGGCACTCATCCTTATTTAATCCCTGAAGGTCACCGTACATTCTTTCATTTAAAGCTTCATCTCTTTCGCAAACCAAATGTTTAAAGCCGGCCGTTTGCGCGGCAATTTCATATGTTTTGGTGGCTCTTTGCAATACCGAAGAAAAAGCTTTATCAAACTTCATCCCTTTTATCTTTTCGCCGGCTTCCCTTGCTTCTTCTTCGCCTTTGGGTGAGAGAGGTATATCGATCCATCCTGTAAAACGGTTTTCAAGGTTCCACTGTGACTGTCCGTGTCTGATTAGTACTAATTTGGGCATACTGTAATTTTATGATATTTATAGTTTTTAGAAAAATTTACCGCTAAATATACGTTTTTGTAAAATTTCATTAAATACCTAAAAAATTCAGTTAAATAAATAAAAAAAGACCCCTAAATGGGGTCTTTAATTCAATAGTATTTAATTTGTGTCAGTTGCCTGCAATAGTTTTATTTTTATCTAATTCCATAATATGACTAAATTCATCCTCGCTTAGAAATACAGGGTTATAATCTGAACCTGATAATCTTATACTATTAACAAAAGCTCTCAGGTGGCTCTGTGCTGCACTTTCCATAAGGAAAATAACCTTCACAATATATTCATCTTCCTGATACCGAATCGATTCACGTAACTCATAAATATATTTTTCTTTTATGAATGCCGCAGCTTCAAGCGCGGCAAGATCGCTGATGCATCCGTTAACTGAGAGTTCATCGTAAATTTTCTGAATCTCCTTATCTGAATACAAACCGGCTTTAGTATTACTCTTATACTTAAACCCGTAATTATCCATTATTCTTTCAACACACCAAACATGTTTAGCTTCTCTTTGCTGAACTTTGCTAAAAACACTTAATGACCATCTTTCGTAAAATTCACCATAAAGGTCGTAAGCCATTTTTTCTTCCTGGTATAACTTCAGGAATAAGTCCTTTTTATTTTTGATATCAGATGAATAACCTTCAATGCTGCTTAAGAAGAGTATCCATGTGATCAGTATAAAATATTTCATTTTGCACTGCCCCTTCCGGTTAACAGTTTCTGAACTAAATCTTAATACAAATCTAACTATTCAATGGACTTTTAACAATGACTATCATCAAATAAAACTATGATAAATCTCATATTATTAATAAGTTAAGTGGCTGTTAAATTGTTAGATTCTGCTCTTTTGTGTTAAGATAAAATATATAAGTCATTAATTTTAATTATCTTGAATTTTAACAATTCTTAATTTTGGTTAAGGAAAATATAGTTTAAAGTCTGGATTTACTATATATTTAACCAAAAAATTAATATTAATTCCAGGAACATTTATGATAAAAATTACTTGCCTGCTTCGTATAAAGAAAGTATTTTTACTTTATGACAGGAAAAATTCTGATAGTTGTAAGCTTATTAATGTTGGCAGTCGGTATATTCTTTGGTTATTCGAGTTATTCATTTGTAAGTTCATCAGTCAAAACTGAAGCAAGAGTGAAGAATATTATAAAAGGACACCGAAGGATAACCCCGGTGTTTGAATATATCGTAAACGGCAAAAGTTATGAATATGAAGGAGCTGCAACTAATTATGATGCTTATGTGATTGGTGATAAGGAAGTTGTTTATTATAAAGCTTCTGACCCGAATGATTCAAAAACAGGCACGTTTATGAATCTTTGGTTCTTGCCTGTTTTCCTGGGGGGGTTTGGGCTTATTCTTTTGCCTGTTGGAATTGGCACAACCTTCTTTAACAAAAGAAAAAGCCCGGCCTTTACAATTAAAAGACCGGGCAGTATTTGACCCATTAATACTATTCTGATAGATCTTATCTATTTTACAACTATCATCTTCTTAACTTCCCTGAATTGACCGGAGGCAAGTTCATAATAATATACACCACTTGAATATCCTGAAGCATCAACGCTTACTTCATAGCTTCCGGCGGTAAGCCCGCGGTTAACTATTTCACTTACCTGCCTGCCAAGGTTGTCAAAAACAATCAATGATGTCTGCCCGCTTACCGGAAGCTCAAACCCGATTTTTGTAACCGGGTTGAACGGGTTTGGATAATTCTGGCTTAAGCGGTATTCATCCGGAATATTTGTTCCTGTCTGGTTTATTGCAACAGGTATACTCCACCTTGTAACCCTGTTAACAGTATTACCGCTGGCAGTTGTAAAATCACCTCCTGCGTATATTACGTTTGTATAAACTGATATTGCCATAACATTATTGTTCATTCCGGTGCCATATGGTGCCCATGTCGTACCGTTCCAGCCGGCTATCCTGTTTGAGCCAACTCCGCCTGCGCTGGTAAAAGCGCCTCCTGTCAGCATTAAATTTCCATAACTGTATAATGCACTAACATCACCATTTACGCCTGTTCCAAGATTGCTCCAGCTACCTGTCCATTTGGCAATTCTGTTAACACCAACACCACCTACCTGAGTGAAGTTGCCGCCTGCATAAAGCTCATTGTTTAGAACAGCAAGTGCAAATACCTCGTTATTCATTCCAAGTCCAAGAGATGACCAGGAAGTTCCGTTCCATTTGGCAATACGGTTAGTGCTAACACCGCCGGCAGTTGTAAACCCGCCGCCTACAACAAGCTCATTGTTGTATACAGCCAGTGCGTGACCGTGATCGTTTATTCCAAGGCCAAGCTGTACCCATGCGCTGCCGTTCCATTTAGCTACACGGTTCAGGTTGGTTCCGCCGGAGCTTGTAAATCTTCCGGTTGCATATAGCTCGTTGTTATAAATACCAAGCCCCAGCACATCATCGTTGAATCCATTGTTAGAGCCAAACAAAAGCCAGTTGCTTCCGTTCCACTTTGCGATCCTTGTCGCGTTAACTCCGCCAACCTGCGTAAAGCTGCCTGCGACAATTAACTCATTATTAAAGACAAGCAGAGCAAAAACGCTGCCGTTTGTTCCAAGACCTAAAGATGACCACGATGAACCGTTCCATTTGGCAATACGATTTGCGCCGATACCGCCAATTGACGTGAAATCACCGGCAACAACCAGCTCACCATTATATACAACCGAGGCATTAATGGAGTTGTTTGCTCCTGTTCCAAGAGCTGTCCAGTTTTGAGAAATTAAATTTGTGGTAGTGAATGTTAAAAAGAAAAGTGCTATTGCAGCGACAAGCAATTTGAATATTAAATTGATTTTCATACTTCCCCCTTATGGATTATGAATTTGAAATAATTTTGTGTAGTTAAGATAGCTAACTAAAACAGTTAAGTAAATAGGAAAACAATAGCTAAGAACATTAGCTATATCACAGTATAAACCTGTTTTATTTCTTGTTTTTCATATAATTAAAAAAGCCTTCCGGGGGGAGCCGGAAGGCCTAATTTACTGTTTTGTATCTGACAGAATTTTGTTATCCTGCCATATTTTTTTATGATGCATTTTAAATATGTTACGGCATTACTCTGTATGGTGTTCCAACTGCATCACTTGCAAATTCAACCGGTGAATCATCATACAATGATTTATGTGTTGACGCGCTTATGAATCCGTTGAACCTGCCGCGGTTATGACCGTTCTGAATTGTGAATGTCTTATCAAAAGTTCTTGTCCACCCTGAGCCGCTTGGAGTCTGGTTTGTCATAACAAACGGTTCCCTGTGGAATCCGAAATTTCTTTTTCCCCAGTGCCATGCAACTATATCCTGCTCTGATTGGGTTGAGAAAGTTGTTACTACAAATCTTACCTGGTCGCCTGCATTAACTTCAGGAATTCCAGAACCGTTCCAATGAGGATTTCTGGTTGTAAATACATTCTGCGTAAAATCAGGACCTGCAAATGTATAAGTTAATGTACCGTTCACGTATACCTGGATCTGCTGCATCTGCACGTAGTCGTCACTGTTCTGCGGTGAAGTTGTGTGTCCGTCAACCATTGATACTTTGTACAGTCTCCAGTTCCTTCTTGGGTGCTGCTGCCTGTCAACTCTTTTGAAAATTGCAATCCTGTGGAATACCTGTGTATATGGTTTGAAAATGGTGTCTACAACTCCGCCCACCACGCCAACTATTACATAGTTACCTGTAATTGTTCTGGTAATATCAGCATTCTTTAAGCTATCGCCTTCATTTGTAATTGTAACCGTAACACTTGAGCCTGTTACTATTCTGCCCCATCTCATCAGTGAATCAATTGGTGTATCCATTCCGTCAAAATCTCCGACAGCACCGCCGTCATCAAAATCAGTAACTTCTGCTTTAAACAGGTCATCATCTTCGGCGTTCGGATTGGAGTATCCATTTGTAATTACTTCTGAAATAAACTGGTCATCTGTTTGTGTATCTTCAACAGAATTATCGTTACATGCTGCCATGTATAGTGAAAATACTGCCGCAACGGCTAGCATAAACACGTTTTTTGATGGTTTTAAGAATTTCATTTTTTTGTCTCCTTTAGTATTTATTAGTTTTTTATTGATTTTTTGCTCTTTTTTAGACTTTTCAGGTGGTTATAACCCTTTTGTACCTATAAGACAAGGAGATATCCAAAAGGTTTAATCAATTGTGATGCCGTTAATTCATAAAACATAAAAATTTGCGTTTACAGAAGGAGGTTAATGTAAATTTTTGTGATATACCTTTTTAACGGCAGTCTTATGGAACTAAGGTATCAAACTGTTTCGTTATCATATTGCTGAACATATAAAATGAAAAAAAATATACTATTAATATTCATTGGATTAAGCATCATTACTGTTAATACTCTTTCTCAATTCACTAAAGGCCAGATCGAGGAGCTTACCGCATTTGGGATCTCCGAGGCAATTGAGCCAAAGGACGAGGCAATAATAAAAGCTGCAGCAGAGATTACGCGGGATTATGATGACAGCGATAACATTCAAAGCATTTGCGCTTTATTTGATAATGTTTACAAAAAGTGGAATTACCAGGGCGATCCCGGAGGAATAGAGTATTTTGAAAAAGCGGGTGTATCTGTGTATACTTATACCGGTGACTGCGATGATTATGCCACACTGATGGTTTCACTTGTAAAAGCAGCTGGCGGTGAAGGAAGAGTAGTCTGTGTTTCAGGGCATGCATACCCTGAAATGTATTTGGGAAGTGCTCTTTCGGATTTGGAAATTGAATCCGTAAGAAAGAAAATAAATCTATATTATGAAAACAAAGGCTCTAAGATAAATGTTAAATATCTGAACTATCATAGTGATTCTAACGGCAGCAATTGGCTTAATCTTGATTACCAGGATAGATACCCTGGAGGTCATTTCGCTGAATACTCAGCATCAGCCGAGCATCTTGTAATTTATCCTGACGGAAGCTACGAGCTTGCATACTTAAACAAATAAAACCTGCAGTACTTTACCGGGAGTTATCAACCGGAAACACTGCAGATCAAAGACCTTTCTCTTATCTAATGGGGAAGTAATCAGATTTTTATTTTACCAGCCTTAGAAACAAGGTTGTGAAATAACTTCGTTATTTCACTAATATCATTTTCTTCACATCTGTAAAATCATTCGCTTCGAGACTATAGAAGTAAACACCGCTGGCCAAATTTGAAGCGTTAAAATCAGCATTATAGTACCCTGCGGGTAAATTTTGGTTTATAAGCCGATTAACTTCTCTTCCGTTAATATCATACACAACAAGTTTTACATTTCCTGCTTTTGGAATATCAAATTTAATATTAGTATTCGGATTAAACGGGTTGGGATAATTCTGATCAAGCGAAAACTTTGTAGGAATATTTCCGCTTATAGGCTGTATCCCGATCGGGTCATCGCCTGATATATCTCTTACTATCATACCTCTGCCATAAGTTGCGGCCAGAATATAAAACTTTCCGTTTGAGGAAAGACTATCTATATAAGTCATTTCTGTAATAATTGTAGCTTCGGGAATGCCGTTATTCCACCTATGCCAGTTCGTCCCGCCATTTGTTGAGCGGTAGCCGCCAACCTGCGACCCAAGATAAAGATTATTTGGGTTAGAAGGATGTGTAACTACATCGCTTAGAGGTATATTCGGAATATCGCCGGAGATATTTATCCAGTTAACTCCGCGGTTTGTGGTTTTAAACAATTTTTGTCCGGCGCCTCCAAGTCCGTTCACAACCGCGTAAGCAATATTATCATTATTCTGATGTACAGTCACATTTCTGATGTTCACGTTTGCCGGCAAACCGGATGATCTTTCATACCAGACACCTCCATCATAGACTTTAAGCTTATTGGTTGATGAAGGAGGGCTTGCATTAAGGCACACATACAGAACGCCTTGTGTCCTGGATGCGCTTAAATTAAGGATGCTGCCTGCGTTAAATTCCAAAGGATTTAGTTTTGACCAGCTATCTCCCCTGTTGGTTGATACATATACAAAACCTTCGCTATGAAGGTAAACTTTAGGATTAATATTTCCGTCAGTTCTAACTTTTGTATATGAGTTTTGAGAAGAATCAAAAGCTGGACTTATCATTTCGGTCCAGGTAGCACCGTAATCAGTTGACTTGTATTTTTTCCACGCAAAAGCCCCATTGTATGCCCCGCTTGTTGCATAGATAATATTTGAAATAAACGGGTCCATAGCAATTCCGCTTCCGTCACCTGCTTTTGTAACTGTCCATGTAAGTCCGCCGTTGGTAGTTCCCGATAGTCCGTTATCCCTTGAGCCACCGTAAATCAGCCCCGAATTTATTTTACTGACATCACAGCTGACATACTGCGTTATGGGAAAAATGTTTGTATTGCTCACCCAGTCAAGTCCAGCATTAGTTGAGTAGCATAATCCGCCGTCATTTCCAACATATACTTCATTGCCATTTTTCCAAACAATTGCGTGCTGGTCAGCGTGGATATCTTCATCCAGGCTTCTTACCCAGTTCGCGCCACCATCACTTGTTCTCCACATCCTGATCCCGCCGAATAAAACAATGTTTGCGTTTACCGGTGAAGCCGCAATAACGTTATCATAATTTCCCTGTCCTCCCAAAACATTTGTATCCGGTGTAACGTTTTGCCAGTTTAGCCCGCTGTTAGTGGATTTGTAAGCACCCAGCATCGTATTATCGCTTGAGCGCTCGACACCGGTATATAATATTTGAGGTGAGCTCTGGCAAACTGTGATAGATATTCTGGCAACATCGTTTGTTGGGAACCCGCTTCCTACCACACCAATAGCAATAAAATTAGCACCTGCATTTGTTGATTTGAACATACCTCCTCTATATGTAAGGTAAACATTATTATTGTTGGATGGATCTATTGCCATATCATAAAAAAAACTGCTGTTAAGAACTTTCGTCCATGTACTGCCCGAATTGGTTGAGCGGTAATAACCGTCAACAGTAGCAGCATGAACTATGTTGGGATTCTGTGTTGAATATCTTATCCTTGAAAAGCCCTGCGGTTCCGGAGTCATAGTAATATGTGTCCATGTATATCCTCCATCTGTGGTTTTCCACAAGCCGTTCCCGACATTCTGGTAACTGGGGGAGCCTGTATAATACTCACCGGTTCCGAGCAAAATTGTATTGCTGTTTCCCGGGTATGAATCGAACGAGCCGATAGCCAGGCAGTTTATATCATCACTCAAAGGAAGCGGGAATGCACCAAAATATCCCCACAATCCCCCCGTAGCTGTTGCAACTCTTACAGAAGTAGTATTATCAACCTCCACATCAAGTATTCTGCCGGTATATTTTGCGGAAGTATTATTATCATTCATGCCGTATGGACCTATCACTCTCCACTTGTTCTCAACGGGTGAATCAAAATCCTTTTCTGAAGGAAGGTTCCTGATATCAGTCCACATTTGACTGTGGACCTCTTTAGGCAGGTTATGCTTATACGGATAGTTCCACGTATCAAAGTATTCCGCTTCGCCTTTATACCCTGCAACCCCTTTTATTCTATCAGAGGAAATAATAATAGCTTTGCTGCAGGCAGTAGAATCAATATATTCTCTGTTTGTAAAATTAACTGCCGTTAATACTAAAAGAATTAAAGATGAAATAATAACGGATATTTTAATTGGATTCATTGTGATTTGATTTATTTTATTAATGTTTCTCTAATTTTATTTTACCGGCCTTAGAAGCAAGGTTTCTTAAAAAACTGCGTTATTTAATCAATACCATCTTTTTTACTTCAGTGAACTCACCGGACTGGAGCCTGTAGAAATACGCGCCGCTTGGGAATGATGAAGCATTGAAATCTACTTTATATTCGCCGGCTCTTAAATTTTCATTCACCAGTACTGCAACTTCTTTTCCGGTTATATCAAATACTGTTAATTTCACAAATCCTTCTTTGGGTAACTGAATACTGATATTTGTAGTTGGATTAAAAGGGTTTGGGTAATTCTGGCTCAATAAATATTTTTCAGGAACGTTTCCTGAAATTGGTTGGATACCAATAAAACCGCCACCGCTGTTGATTGTATTGATTATTGCCCCGTCAGTTCCGCACATCCAGCCAATTGATGTGCTGCCCGGTGCAAATTCAATATCTTTAATTGCAGTGTTTGGCATAACAGTATTCTGTTCATACCATGTTATTCCGCCATCAAGAGTTTTGTATGTATTATCCCAGTTTGATGCATAGCCTATGTTAGCATTTGCCATGTAAAATGTCAAAAAATATCCCGAGGTGGGGAGATTTATATCCACCCAGTTAGCGCCGCCATTAGTAGATTTATATACCCGGCTATCGCTTGACGCAAAACCTGTTGATGCATCAATGAATTGAATTTTTTCAATTGGCCTGTCAAAAGTCTGCATTGTCTGCCAGCTATCGCCGCTGTTTGAAGATTTTACAATTACACCTTCGGAACCATACCCGCCGCCTATCCAAATCAAGCTGGTGTTATAGTTTGTAATTGATCTTAACATCAGTGTTGTGCCCGGATTCTTGGCTGTCCAGTTAGCTCCGGCGTTTGTAGATTTATAAAGTCTTCCGATATCTCCGCATACAAAACCTGTTGTTGAGTTTACAAATGAGATATCCCTGAATGATTCAGTGCCAACAGTTAAAACGTTCCAGTCTGCTCCGGCATTTGTTGTTTTAAGAATTTTACCTGTAAAACCGCAGCCCCAGCCCGTTGAAGAATTGTAAAACGATATTCCCGAAACAGTAGAGTTGTAACCTGCAATGTTCAATGCATTCCAGGTTGTTCCCCCGTTCACCGTTTTTAACAATTTTTCACCAGCACAATAGACTATCTGCTGATTTACTGCTTCCAGATCATAATACCAGCTCGTATTATCAGGTGTGTTTTGCTGCTGCCATTGTGAATAAACGGATGTGCAAATAACCGCAATTAGAAAAAGTAATTTGAGAATTTTCATTTTAAGCTCCTTTTTGTTTTTTTATTATTAGTTCTTTTTGATTTATTATTATTTGTAGATTTTTTAATTTTTTTTTTAATTATTTCAGGGCTATAATTCTGATATGCGCTACTTATCAGCCAGCTGTACAGTTCATTTTCAAACATCATTAAATCAAGCTCAAGGTTATCTAAATTATCATACTGTCTGGTTTCTGCTTTTTCTTTACTTTTCATCAGCCATATCTCTAAAACTTATACAATGCTACAAAGATATATCTGGCTCTATAGGCATACAAAGAATTTCAATGCCGTAAGTAATATTAAATAATTCATAATTTTCATTAGTTATGCTGATTTTGGCCTGTTTATTGATAAATTCATATAAAAAAGTAATAAAATAAAGTAGGGTTGAAAATGTGCAGTGAAAGTAACATATTCTGACATGAAAAATTTCAAAATAATGTTGAATTTATTATGTAAATAGGGTATTTTAATATAAATAAGTAATAAAAAATATGAAAACATCCAAGGTTGTACAAATTATAAGTGTTCTAAATGAAACTGAAATTGAGGAACTGGACGATTTTATTAATTCTCCATATTTCAATTCAAACAGTAACATCATTAAACTATTCGGGCTTCTTAAAAAACAATACCCTGATCTTAACCCCGTTAAAATTGAAAAGGAAATTATTTACGGCAGGCTGTTTGAGGGAAAACCTTACAATGAACAGATCATGAAAAATCTCTCTTCTCAGCTGTTGCAGTTAACTCTGGAATTTTTAGGAATAAATAAATACAGAAACAGGAACTTTAACGATAAAGAACTGGATATATTAAGTGAACTAAATATCAAAAGGCTTGATAATATATTTGAGATCAAACTCAAAAAAATAGAAAAAGATCTTCTTGATTCAACACACATGATACATCCGCTTTTTTTCCACCTGCATAAGCTTGAAACCATTAAGACACAATTTTTGCTGGCAAGAGATAAACAAAAACAGGCCGCGGATAATGTAATGAAAACCGGTGATTACCTGATATATTTTTTCATTACAGAACTTACAAGAATAGCAATTGATCTGAACGCGAACATTACATCTTTTAATGTTAAACATTCAGCAAACCTCGTCCATGAGGTTGTGGAAAAATTTGATTTCAGGCATATAATTAAATTTCTTCAGGATAACAATTACCTGTACAGCGAAATACTGAATGTTTATTATCACAGACTGATGGCATTGCTTGAGAGTTCGGATGAAACATATTATAATTACAAAAACCTGCTAATCAAAAACCTGGATAATTTCAGTTTGCCCGAAATGGCTACATTGATTGATTCTCTGCATACTATTGCGATTCAAAGAGTGAATGACGGCGCTGAACATGGATTAAGAGAAGAGTTTGAAGTTATAAACCTGAAACTGGAAAGAAATACCCTTGCATTAAATACCGGGGGAAAGATAAGCATGCTTACATTCAGAAATGTTATTTTTTCTTCTGTCAGACTAAATGAAATAGAATGGGCCGAAAGATTCATTGAAAAATATATTGATATGGTCAATAAAGAGTCCAGGGAAAGTATATACAGCCACTCATGGGGCATCATAGCCTATATTAAAAAAGATTACAATGCCGCAATAGCTCACCTGAGTAAGGTGGACCTGACTAACCCATTCTTTATTTCTGATGTAAAAACTCATATGGCAATAATATTTTTTGAACAGGGGTTTTATGATTCCTGCATTTCAACCCTTGATTCATTCCGCCATATACTTACCAACAGGGAGGAATTTACACGTATTTTCAAAGAAGTAAATATTTATTTCATCAACGCGTTAACAGCGCTAATAAAAGTAAAATCTGGTGGAAAGAAGGAAGATTCCCTGTTAAAGATAAAAGAAAAGCTGAACTCGCTGAAAATGGTTAACCATAAAGGATGGCTGTTGAGGAAAACTGATGAGCTGATCGCAGAAAATTAGAAATGGAATTTAATGAATTATACCCTGGCTTTTTTGCTGAGGAGTGATACAACATTGGCAACTATCAGCGTTATCGAAACTCCTATAATCGTATACCATGTATAGGCAGTTTTTGTGTAATATATTACGGCTACCATGCCGAGTATTCCCGCTATGAAGCCAATCATTGCATCAGTTTGATTTGTCTTCTTAAAGAATATACCAAGCAGAAATGTACCTAACAATCCGCCGTATGTGAATGATGCAATCGAAAGGCCAAGCTCAACCACCGGGTTTTTGGAATCCTTAAACAACATTGCGCCTCCAATTAACACTATACCCCAGAATAATGTGAACACCTTTGACCAGAACATTTCATTCTTCGGGTCAAGCTCTTTTCCTTTTTTTGTCATTTTGAAAAGGTCAAGATATGTAGATGAAGCCAGTGAGCTGATCGCGGATGAAAGCGTTCCCATTGCTGAAGCCAGAACTCCAGCTATTACAAGTCCTGCAACGCCTGTTGGCAGGTTTTCTACTATAAACTTCGGAAATATCTCGTCTGAGGAAGTTAAGTTTGCGCCGGTTGAGCTCATGATAAGATCCTTAAACGGCAGCCCTTTGTAGAATGCATTCAGACAAAGGCCAAGGAACAGAAAGAACGCGAATTGAAGCACAATAACGCTTGCATCGAGCATTAATGCTTTTTGGCTATCCTGTTTCGTTTTGCATCCAAGCAAACGCTGAACTAATAACTGATCTGTGCCATGTGATGCCATTGTAAGGAATGTACCGCCTAAGATTGCGCCAAGAAAAGTATATGGTGAGGCAAAAAATTCTCCCCATGAAGCAAATGAGCTGAAGTTAAATATCTGGAATTTATTCTGCCCGTCCATTGTGGAGTATTTTATCACGTCATCCATCCCGTTTGGCAGGTACTGGAAAATAACGAACAATGCAACAACAGCTCCGCCGATATAAATGAACATCTGAACCACATCCATTGATACAACCGCTTTGAGTCCCCCTAAATAAGTATAAATTAAAGTGAATATACCAATAATAGCAATACTTGTGGGGTAATCATATCCGGTAATTATGTGAACCGGAATAGCTGTAGCAAATAATCTGACGCCTGATGCCAAAACTCTTGTAATAATAAATACGCTTGATGTGAATTTGCGGAGTGTTACGCCGAACCTTTTGCCGAGGTAATCATAAGCGGTTTCAATTTCACCTTTGTAATATGCCGGGATAAATATGATCGAGACAAGCAGCCTACCGATAAAGTAACCGAAGACAAGCTGGAGGAACATCATGTTTGATTTATATGCAAGTCCGGGAATACTGATAAAAGTCAATGTACTGGTTTCACTGGCAACTATGCTGAGTCCGACAGCCCACCATTTCATTTCCTTGCCGCCTAAAAAGTAATCTTTCGTATTTTTCTGCTTACCGGAGGTAATAATACCGAATGTTACAACACCAACCAGGTAAACTATGACAATAATATAATCAATAATAGAAAAGTTCATCTGCAAATATAGGGTTTATAAAATAAAAAAGCCCCGAAAATCGGGGCTTTGAGAGATAAAATCACTTTTTCCTGTTTACTTAATCAGAACCATTTTCTTTGTCTCATTAAAAAGCACCCCCTTGTTGGAGTTGTCACCAACAACCAGTTTATAAAAATACATCCCTGAAGCAAGATCAGAACCATCAAACTCTACCTGATAATTTCCCGCCTTTTTGAATTCATTAATGCCGAATACTTCCACGCCTAAGGGGTTAAATATTTTAAAAGTAATGAAAGCATCCTTTGGTATTTTGTAATTAATACTTGTTACAGGATTAAATGGATTTGGATAATTCTGTTCTAATGTGAATATTCCGGGAAATTCATTTTCTGAAATAACTGAAACGGGAACGGGGGTCACCCGCATGTTATCTGCAACAAAGATAGTACCATAGTCCTGGCATGTTGGCGGGCGATGGTCATAATGGACTACAACACTATCGAATCCCTGCGGAAAGCTGCATCTAAGTGTATCAACCGGCCATGTGCCGGGGAAAGTTGCTGTTCTTGTGTTGGTACCAACATAGCTTCCGTTCATAAAAGCAGTCACACGCATAGTTGCAGCATCATCACAGCCCAGCTCCTGGCACGCGTACATTATAGAAAACTCCGTTAACGGCTGGTCAAAATGAATGAGAAGATCAGCGAGGAAAATGCTGTTAGGATAGATGATTCGGCCCGCAAACCCGGGCGGTGTGAAACCAAGAGTATTGGCGTTCTGAATTGAGTACCCCTGGGCTGTTGCCGATAAATGTGCAGTAATTCCGCCGGATGTCTGGTAAATCGGCAGAGAAGTGCTAAGAGGCGCGTTATCAAAATCAAAAAGTATTGCCTGAGCGTAAACGGGTGAAACTGAAACAATAAGACTAAAGACCATCAAGGAAATGATTCTTCGGGCAAACCTCCTTGAAATTATTAATGTAGAGTGGGCAACCATGGTATAAACTCCTGTAATAAAGGGCATTTCCCCTTTAATTAGTTTCTTTGTGAACATAGAAAGCTATATTACAAAATTAATACCTTACCTTAAGCGATAAAATGATTTGTATCATAAAAAAGCCTGTCCAATAATACTATTGAATGGGCTAAATCAATTCAACATCTATATTCAAAATACTTCTATAAATTTTTTCAGAACAGTTCCGTCCGGTTGACGGATAGTAATGGTATAAATTCCAAGATTCAGTGGCCAGAGCTTATACTCTTTTCCTGCAAGCTCTATATCAGCATCAGGACAAACTCTGCGGTATGCGGGGCTGAAGAGTCCCCACACTGCAAGCTCAATTCCGGTTGAATCCTGCGCAGCCTGGAAATGGGAGTAGTGGTGGCATGTATCATCGCCAATTTTACCCCATAGTTTTATTATAACGGTATCACCGTTATAATTAACCGAGGATGGGGCTGAAACGCTGTCTATTTTTATTCTGTATAGCTCACTGGCCGGATCCATAAACCAGCATGATGAAAAATAGAAAACCCCGGCAATTGCAGCCATGGGAAGAAGCCTGAATATTATTTTATTTACCGGCATTTAATCCAAATCCTACCCTTAGAAGCCAGGTGTTTTTTTTAACCTTCCCGTAACTATTATCGAGTGTATATGCAATGTCAGGTTCATATTGAAATTCAGTAATTATCTTGAAATTTCTGTCATAGAATTCAACTCCTAATCCGGTTGTAGCTCCAAAAATCATTGAATTGAACTTTCTATATGTCTCATCGAAATCCCTGTCAGTATTACTATTTAACTGCATGTCTACTCTCGGGCCTGCGAATACATAAAGATTCATCTTATTCCAGTTAACTCTTGCCTTTTCACACAACATTAAGGAAATGTATCCTATCCTGTTATCAATGGATTCTTCGCCAATAACATTGCCGTTTCCGTTAAGCATTGGGTAACTGAATGAAACTCCTTTGGGGTTATATGCAATTTCTCCCACAGTGCTGAAATATTTAGTACTCAATCCCTCAGCAAATAATGCAATGTTAACCAGTATTCTTGATTCCGGCGCTTTGGTATAGAATTTATTTATGGTTGAGTCCGAGGGGTTCCATTCGGAGAAATTAGTAACTGTAATACCGCCCTTAAAGCCAAGGCTCTTAAACACCTGCGCATTTACTTGAAGACTAAGAAGTAAACCGGCAATTGTGATTACTAATTTATTCATCCCTTGAAAATGAATTACTAATTTTGCAAAGTTAATAATAAAATACGGTTTAAAATAATAAAAAAGCCTGTTTATTACTAAACAGGCTTTTTTTGAAAATATTTGATACTTTTTTCTTTACTATTTAAGCAGGTGCTTCTTCTGTTTTCACTTCGGGAGCTTTTCCGCCGCCGGCTGCCTTTTCTTCATCTTCCAATACTGCTTTGTGGCTTAATGATACCTTGCCTGTTGCTTTATCAATTTCAAGCACCTTTACAGTTATCATATCACCGCGCTTAAGTACATCTTCAACCTTGGCAACACGTTTTTTATCAATTTGTGAAATATGCAGCAGGCCTTCTTTGCCCGGCAGTATTTCAACAAATGCGCCGAAGTCAGTTGTCTTTACAACTTTGCCGTTATAGGTTTTTCCTTTTTCCGGCATCTCGGTTATCTTGCCTATCATAGCCTGCGCTATGGCGGCTGATTCACCCGAAAGCGCTGCAATTACCACTGTTCCGTCGTCATCAATGTTTATTTCAGCTCCTGACATTTCAATAATATGCCTGATATTCTTTCCGCCCGGTCCAATGACTGCGCCTATCATATCAATAGGTACTGACATACTATACAGATGCGGTGCGTAATTGGAGATCTCAGCTCTGGGCTCAGCAATAGCATCCTTCATAATGTTAAGGATATGAAGCCTGCCTGCTTTTGCCTGTTCAAGGGCTGTTTCCATCACTTCAAATGATACGCCTTTTATTTTTATATCCATCTGGAATCCGGTTATGCCTTCTGTGGTTCCGCATACCTTGAAATCCATATCACCAAGGAAATCTTCATTTCCTAATATGTCGCTAAGTACAGCAATTCTATCGCCTTCTTTGATAAGGCCCATTGCAATACCTGCCACAGGGCGTTTTATCTGAACACCGCCATCCATCAGTGCCAGTGTGCCAGCGCAGACTGTTGCCATGGATGATGAACCGTTTGATTCAAGTATATCAGATACTATCCTGATAGTGTACGGAAAATCCGCTTCTACTGGAAGCATACCTTCTAGTGAGCGTTCTGCTAAATGGCCGTGGCCAATTTCGCGCCTTCCGGTTGAGCCGTATCTTCCGGTTTCACCTGTTGAAAATGGCGGGAAGTTATAATGA
Source organism: Ignavibacteria bacterium (assembly GCA_039933555.1). Classification (GTDB taxonomy): domain Bacteria; phylum Bacteroidota; class Ignavibacteria; order Tepidaquicellales; family OLB5; genus OLB5. The sequence goes on along the minus strand of JBDTNV010000044.1, from coordinate 895 downwards.
AGCATAAAACGCTTCTTGCCTACATCAAATAAACCGTCAATTATCTGCTGGTCACTTTTTGTGCCAAGCGTCATACTGGTTAAGCTCTGTGTTTCACCGCGGGTGAATAAAGCAGAACCGTGATTTCTTGGTAAATATCCAACTTCACATGTTATGGGCCTTATTTCTGTGGTTTTTCTTCCGTCAAGCCTTCTGCCTTCAGAAAGTATCATCTCTCTCATATCGTAATACTGGATATCATCAAAAGCTTTTGCAATTGCTTTATCACTTTCGGGATATTTTTCTTTTAACGTCTCTGTGATTGATTCATACAGCTCCTTGTATTTTTGGCTTCTTTCATCCTTGGTTACATCACCTCTGTGAATTTCGCCCATAACTTTTTGAGCAAGCTCTTTTACCTCTTTTACAAGCTCCTGGTTTACGGCTGGGGGAACAAACTCACGTTTTACAACATTACGCTCAGATGCCAGTTCCTTCTGCATAGCGCATATCTTTTTGATATTATCATGCGCAAATGCAATTGCGCCGAGTACATCTTTTTCAGATGCTTCCTTTGAATCGCCTTCGACCATCACGATCGAATCTTCTGTTCCGCCGACAATCATATCCATATCGCTTTCTTTAAGCTGGGTAAAGGTCGGGTTCACTATATATTCACCGTTTATCCTGCCGACTCTTACTTCAGACATCGGGCCTTCAAAAGGAATATTTGAGCACATCAGCGCTGCTGATGCTCCAACTGCACCGATTACATCAGCGTCATTTTCCTGATCGCTTGAGTACACTGTGCAGATTACCTGTGTATCTATCATAAAATCCTCAGGAAAAAGCGGACGTATCGGCCTATCAATAAGCCTTGCGGTAAGAATTTCTTTTTCGCTTGGCCTGGCTTCGC
>JBDTNV010000043.1:0-18167 GCA_039933555.1 Ignavibacteria bacterium | reverse complement strand
TGATAATTGGTAATTGATAATTGTAACAGGGTTGAACGGATTCGGGTAATTTTGCCTTAACCAGAATTGAGAAGCAATCTCATTTATAGGCTCAACACCAATTACTGTACCGAAATCAGCATTAGTCCTTGGAACCATCTTATATTTTCCGAATGCATAGTACAAAACACCCTGTAAAGAACTTATTCCATCCCACTTCCACATTAATGAACCGGGCAGTGCGGGGTTGTAATAATTCGCTTTTGTTCTGTCCCATCCGTTTACTTTATCATGATTACCGTCCTGAAGCTCAATTCTTGCTTCAACGTTTTCACCGGGATATACGACAAGTATTTCTCCGAAATTTCTCCTGAAGGCTGTATCAGGAACCGGGTACTGGCTTGTGCAGCCTGAGCCGGAAGGCGCATTTACGCATGATACAACGCTTTGAGTAGCAAATCTGATCAGTACGCTCTCCCATTTCTCCGCGGTTGTATCGCCGTCTATCTTTGCATCTGCAACTACAGCGGGAGTCATTACTTCAAACGGAGGAATTGTACCTGTTCCCAACGGAACGATGTCTCCCGGGGTCGCAATGATTAATCTTGTCATGCTGTTTGTTTCACTTACTGTTCCTCTAACTCTTACTCTCTGTCCTTTTACCAAAGGATCAGTTGCGTTTCCATCGATCCAAATACCGCTCCAGCCGCCGGTTATTGCAGGATCCTGAATTATTACCCTTCTAGGTGATGTCTGTGTGCCGCCATCACCTGTAAATGCGAATGACGGAATATCAGAGGTATCGCATGTAACTATTCCTTCAGTAGTTACATCATACCCGTTGAAACTTGAAAATCCGCCGTTGTTGGGGGTATATTGTATGTCCTTAATAGACATTGTATCATTTGTTCTTACATAATAGAAGTAAGTTGATTTCGAAGTATCAGAAGGGTTAAGCCTGATTGCTCCCTGGTTATCTCTGCCTTTAATAAAATATTCAACAAGAGTACCAAGCGGCTGTGCAGGCATTGTTGCAGAGTAGATATTGCCTGTGGGCGACATATTTAATTTTGTATATGTCCCGCGGTTTACTCTGTAGAACAACTGGCAGCTATCAACCGAAACCGGCATATCAAGTGTATCTGAAACAACTGCATTTACCTGTACTGTATTAACAGGCTTTGGTACACCCGGGCTTCTGGATACACTGCTGATAAACGGCGGTGTATTACCCAGTGTAAGATCATTGGGATAAATTGGAACTATAACATAAGGATACAAAGCGTTATTACCATCGGCATAAGCGCTGTTAATGATTACGCCGCGGATAGATGTAACTGTTGCCCCGATCGATGGCGGAACATATGCTGTCCATCCCCAAGATGGAGTTGGGCCGGTTGAAAAGAAATTGGAAAAATCCCGCATGTAAATAAAGTTTCCGTTTGCATCTATAAGTCTTCTTACGTTCCTAACACCCAATGGACTCTGCGGGCCAACTGTAACATTGTTTAACTGAACATACATGCCTTCATATCTTTCACCGGTTGTGAATTTTACATTTCCGGCGGAATCAAAATCAGAAACATTTACATTAATCGGCGCGGGCCTTTTCTTGATGGTAGGCATTACCTGGATTATGCTTAGCGTATCAAGCTTAAGCTGTGTTGCGCCGGAGGATGTTATATCAGGAAATTCCTGTACAATACCGGTTAAAGTTACTTTCATTCCGGAATCCAGATTTGTGATGCCGGTATTTGAAACCGTATCAGCCTGTCTTACTATAATACCGCCAAATAATGCATTGGTTGTATCCTGCAGGTAAATAGTCCTTGAATTTGCACCACGGAGCAGTATCCTGAAGTCATTGCCTGTCGCGTTTACAACTGATGGGGCTACAACTCTGCCTGATACTGTGACAGTATCACCAATTCTTACAGAACGATCATGACCTATTACCAGTGAATCATTTGGTACGGTCTGTACAACCATTATTGTTGTTGTGTAAACGAAATAGAATCCAACAGCGATCAAAAATGCAATTGGAGCTAAGTATGGTATTATTCGTTTCATAATATATATGTTTTTAATTTATTAGATTCTTATCCTGAGAGAGCGAAGCGCCTGCCTGCCTAACGGCAGTTCAGGCAGGAACGAAGGATCCCATCAATAGAACTTGTATCTTGATCCTTGAGCTTTTTTCTCTTTGTTATTTTGTTGCTTTTGTACTTTTGGGAAGCAGACTAATTTTTATTTATTTTTAATCGCTTACCGAATGAGATCCTTCGGTCACTTCGTTCCCTCAGGAATTTACTTTATCACCAAAAACTTGCCCTTTTTTATAAATCCTGTCTTCTGATTTTTAACCGTAAATAAATACAAACCTGTTGCAATTGCCTGGTCATCTCTTGTAATCAGGTCCCATGCATGCTCGCCGCCCGAAAGTATCTGCGTGCCGTCTGCAAATGATTTGAACCATTGAATATCACCGCCATTGTATGTCTTCGCATCATGGGTAAACTTATCAACTACATCACCGGCAACAGTATAAATAGTAATTTCAGACTGCTCAGGCAAATTATAGAAATATATTTTTCTTTCCCGTTCCTGTGAACCATCCCATGCTGCATTTACGTAATAGGGATTCGGGTAAATCCCAATCGGAGTAGACTCATCTTCCAGTGAACCGGTACCCGGTATTATTCTGTATGAATTTGAAAGTAAGCTGCTCTCAAGTGACTCAAGGTTATTAGCAGAATCGCCTTTATCATACGCAGTCAAAGCATATACATACTGCCATCCCCGAAGCTGGTTGTTATATTCAAATTTATACCAATACTGTGTCGTGTCGTTAGGGAAAGTCTTAGCCTGCTGAAGCTTTATATAATTGAAACCGGTATTATTGCCAATGTTATTTATGCTGTCAAAATCACCGTTTAATATGAACGATGAAAGCAGTGATTTTGTAGGATCTATATCTGCGCCTGCATTTGTTCTGTAAATCCTATAGCCTTCAAAATCACGTGAAAGCGAAATAGGGTCAATGCTTCTTTCAGCATTTGCGGCCCAGTAAACAGTAACTTTGCTTTCTTCATTTACAATTTTTACTGTTGGAGAATTTGGAGGAGACGGCAGCAAATACCTGTCAAGCGAACCATTTCCGTTTATATCTTCACCCGGGTCAAGCCTCCCGTTGCCATTTTTATCTTCGCCATTGTATGCCTTTTGGCACCAGTCAGCATGGTTTCTAAGCTCTACCCGCTGGTAAGTTGAATCCCAGCTTTGCGGGTCGTTGCCTGTTTTCTTCGCGCAAACCACGCCAAAAACAACCTCAAGCGTATCAAGGTAATTCAACCTTGTGTATGGACCACCTGTAACAAGAATTGAGCGGTTTGTTGGTTGTTTAATGTTTGCTAAAATAGAAGAGTTGACCTTTACGCCATTCTGGAAAAAACCGTTCATTTTGCTGTATCTGCCTAAATTCGTACCGTCCTGATCAGATTGCGGTGCGAAATATGTCGGGTCAACAGTATTTCTGAACTGCCATGTAACAAAATTCCTGCCTGTCTGTAGAGTGTCTGGTAAAGTTCTGCCATAGGGGGTAGAACCTAAAAACTTAATGCCGATATAACTGTTGGTGTAACCAACATCACCGGCTGCGTCAAATTCATAACCCATACTATAGAGGCTATCCCATCCATTGCCGCCTTTAGTATAGAAAGATGAACCGCCGGGGCGTGTGATTTGAGTATTCCTTACCACAAGGTCAGTCCACATACCTACAAAAGCGCTGTCAATTGGAGAAGTATCTCCGCGGTAACCTATGTTGATAATTCTGTATCGCATAATTACAAAAAAATCAGCGTACGGATAGTCCCAGCAGTATGACTGCTGTATAATTTTCAATCCAAGGGGGCTATGATTAACAATTAACTGCCCGCCAACTATTGTGTTGGTATCTGTGTATTCGCAAATGAAATCCTGGTGAGAAATTGCAAGAGGAGAGTAAAAAGGTGAAGTGAGTAATGATGATCTTTGAGTGATAATCTGTCCCCCAGCACTGCTGTATTCAAAGCCTTCCCCGCGGTTTGCGGAGGAGGCATCAATTGCGCCGGTTGTAACCCTGATAACGCCGTTCTTTTTGCCGCCAACCCACAAGCCGCCATCAAAAAGATGCTCAATCTGGGAGCCCTTCGGATATTCGCATGAAGGCTGACCGGGCCACAAAGTGAATCCGTGGCCAATTGTACCAAAATTAGTAATGGTTAATCCGATGTTGCCAACATTTGTGTAATGATTGATATCATCATCAGCTATGGCAAAGCCCCCATACAATATTATGCACGTTAATAAGGCAGAAATGGAATATTTAGCAATACGGTTAAATAAAGAACCAGTAAAAATTCTCATTCAATAGTTTTTGACCTTTTTTAGATGAACCGAAGTGTTTACCGCTAAAGAGCGGAATTAAGTAAATAACCCAAAATTTACTTTTGTAAAATAGGTAATGTAGCCTAAAAAAACAATTCTTAATTTATTAGTTTGCTTCTTATTGTTAAGTAATATTGTACAAATTATGCTTATATTTCAAGATATGAGTTAAATATATGTTAAGCTAAGGTTAGTTTCTAAATACATGTTATCCATGATTGCTATCTATTAAATAATAGCTTAACTAGTCGTAGCAATAAAGCAGTTAACCTTTAATAAGTAATAAAACTTAAAATGAAAAGTACTAAAACCCCTTTACAAATTATTTTCAGATTATCAATTTTTTTGATATTATTCTTAAGCCAACAGGCCTTTTCCCAGTTTACGTGGACAAGAACTTTCGGCGGCACAGCTAACGATGAAGCATTTACATCTTTGCAGACAATTGACGGAAACTATCTAGTTGTTGGCGATAGCGGCTACGGTGCAGCCTCGGTGATCATGAAATTTTCAAAGCAGGGTGAGATAATTTGGAAGAAGATCTTTGCCGGTACTGATAGGGTATACTTACGCGCGGCAGAAGACCCCTCGGGGAATTTATACTTTAATACTGCCAACGGAATATTGAAAATGAATTCCGCAGGTAATACCCTGTGGAGACGCGAATTTAACAGTACAATAGGATTCCAATACCTGAAATTTACCGACAATTTTAAGAATCTTTTCTGTTACGGCAATAATTCAGCTGGTAAGGTTGATTCAAGCGGACACCTTATATGGTTTAAAGATTATCTGAATACCCAATATCCAAATACATTTGTGCTGGATTTCGTTGAATCTAACAATTCATATTTTTTAACAGGTATAGTGCAGTCTACAGGATACCAGGGATTTATCAGGAAGCTTGATACGGCGGGACATGAACTATGGTCCAAATATACAAGCACAGGAACAATGCTGTGCTCAATTGCAAAGTCATCCGGCGGAAGCTTCATTGTATCAGGTAATAATAATTTTCTATATTGCAGAAAGTTTGATGTAAACGGCAATACGAACTGGGAAAGAACTTATACGTCTGATTCATTGATGAACGGCTATGCAATAATAAAATCAGCAGCAAATAAATTTGCGCTTGCAACCGGCGGTTATGGGATAAACAGCAGACTGATATTAATTGATTCATTGGGTAACGTGGTTTTGAATAAGCTCCATTATTACGGTTCACTTGATAAGGTGATGTATCTCTCGATATTCAGCCCGAATGACAGTGGTTTTGTAATTACAGGATACATTAAGCCTCCAAATACTACAACATTTAACTGGCTTGTTGTTAAGACTGATAAGAACGGGAATACAACGCCGATAGGAATAAATCAAATCTCAACTTCAATACCTGAACAGTTTAAATTGTATCAGAATTATCCAAATCCATTTAATCCCACGACAAAGATAAAGTTTGAAATCCCCTCATCAGGCGAAAACCATGCTTTAAATATTCTATTCAAAGTATATGATATTACAGGCAGGGAAGTATATTCATTAAGTGAAACGAGATCACCGGGCACCTATGAAATTACTTTCGATGCTGCTAATTATTCAACGGGAATGTATTTCTATACTCTCGAATCGGGTGCATTTAAAGAAACAAAGAAGATGATTTTGCTTAAATAATTTACTTCATCAATTTCTTGATTTTCGGATTTGCTGCAAGCAGGTTAAGCACGTACTTGCCCAGAAAATCGAATTCAAGGTTTACTCTATCGCCCTTTTTGAGACTACCAAATGTGGTATGATTGATTGTAAAAGGAATTATTGCTACTTTGATTGTAAAATATTTCCCCTTGGGCTTTGTTACTTCTGCAACTGTCAGGCTTACACCATTAACTGCAATAGAACCTACATATATTACATATTTTGCATGCTTCTTATGGATCTTTATCCTGTATTCCCAATTATCTGAATCCTTCTTCTTCTCAGCTTTGATTTGTTTTACTTCAGTAACAACACCCGTATCATCAACATGCCCGAATACAAAATGCCCGCCAATTTTTTTATTAAGTGTTAAAGAGCCTTCTAGATTCACTTCATCACCAACATTCAGTTCGCCAATATTTGTCTTTTTTAGAGTTTCGTGAATTGATGTAAACTCAAATTCTGTTTTACTCTTAGTTGTTACTGTGTGGCAGACACCGTTAATGCAGACACTATCAGAGAGTGCAAGTTTTTTTGCAACCTGGCTTGATCTTATCCTGAAGCGGAATCCTTCATTTACTTTTCTTTTTTCTGTTACTATTCCTTTTTCTTCAACTATTCCTGTGAACATATTATCCTTAAATATTCCCGCGAAGGCGGGAATATCATTTTTAATTATTAAAATAATTTTTCAAAACAAACAAAATATTATTGGTCGTTGCTTATTCAAATTTTCATTTCTTCAAATTTACCAATATATCCGATCCGGACGGGAAATAATGAATTTGCTTCAATTCATCAAATGCATTTTTATCTTTGAAGGCTGTTATTCCATTGCCCATGACCTTTGGCGCAATGAAAATGTATGTTTCATCAACTAACTTTTCCTTTATAAAACCATTGTATGTGTGTGATCCGCCTTCGACCATAATGCTCGACATCCCAAGCTCACCCAGCTTTCTTAATGCATCTTTTAGATCAATGCCGCCTTTTTTTGTTTTGCAATGAATGACCTTTATGCTTTTCTTAAGCAAGGGCAAAACTTTTTTGCTTCCCGGTTTCACTGATGTAAGAACAATTACTTTTTCATCTTTATTGTTTTTAAAAACATTGTAATTAAGTCCAAGGGAAAGTTCATTATCAATAATTATCCTGTATGGATCCCTTCCATGAACATTTCTGACGTTAAGCATCGGGTTATCATATCTCACAGTATTTGCCCCTACCAACACTGCATCGTAAATTGAACGCATTATGTGAACCGTTTTCCTTGACTCCTCAGACGATATCCATTTTGACCTGTACTTATCATCTGCAATTTTACCGTCGAGTGTCTGAGCTGCTTTTAACATTATATAGGGCAGTCCGGTTGTAACATGCTTTATGAAAAATTTATTCAGTGCCTTTGCTTCTTTTTCTAGGACTCCTGTAATAACTTTAATACCCGCCTTTTTTAAGATCTTTATACCTTTGCCGGCAACTTTGTAATAGGGGTCTTTACATCCAATAACGACTCTGGAAAATTTGTGTTCAACAATTAATTCAGCGCAGGGTGGAGTCTTCCCGAAATGTGCGCATGGCTCAAGGTTAACATATAATTCAGCGCCTTTTAAATTGATGCCTTTTTTGAGCGCGTTGTTTATAGCGTCTCGCTCTCCATGATATGCACCGTATTTTTTATGGTATCCTTCAGCGATAACTTTACCATTTTTTACTATCACACTTCCAACCAGCGGATTTGGAGATGCATACCCCGCACCCTTTAAGGCAAGCTCAAAACAGCGCCGCATATATTCTTTATCTCGAGGCATAATCATTTGCTCATTGCCAACTGATTTCATACTTCCACTAATTTCGTAAATAAATCTCTATTATCCAGATATCTTTTTATTATCTCGAGGCTATCTACCTGGTTTGGCCAGTGTATCATATCGCGTGCCAGTTCATAGGAAGCCCATTTATATTCAGAATGCTCATCGGAAATTCTCACATTTTCATCTTCGACAATTGTTAAAAAAACAGGGGACATGCATATCTTATCTGAAATTGCGAGATAAAAAGTATTAATTCTCGGTATGCTGAAAATTTTCGCAGGCTCGAGTCCAGTTTCTTCCGCAAGCTCGCGAATCAGTGTATCTTTAGTGTGTTCGTGTGATTCAATAGTGCCTGTTATCATCTGCCAGATGCCCGGGTAAATCTTTGCGCTATTGGAACGCTTTAAAAGAAGGAATTTATCTCCCTGGTCAGTCTTTCTGCAAATATGAAGCTCAATATAATTCGTTACTATCTGCGGCATATTTTCAATTTATTTTATTTCACCAAGATCATTTTCTTTGTATCTGTAAATTCATATCCTGAACCGCCGGCATCAAGTGCAAATATCCTGTAAATATAAACGCCGCTTGCAAGTCCCGTTGCGTCAAAATTCAATGTGTATCTGCCTCTATGAAACATATTATCGGCAAGTACTGCAACTTCGCTGCCTTTGAGGTCATACACTGCAAGTTTGACCGTTGAGAGCTTTGCTATATCAAAAGTAATTGTTGTATTCGGATTGAATGGATTTGGGTAATTTTGATCAAGTGAATAATCCTCAGGATAAATGCCCTGGTTGTTTGAAATCCCTGTTGTCTGCCATTGGTTGAACAGTGTCTGGAGTGAATCAATGGGATCCCTGGTTGTTGGTGTATTCTGAACATTGAGGTCAAGCCAATAGGGACCTGATTGCGGGTCAGTTGGTTTTGCTACTCTTATGAATGCAGATATTGAGGATGTTCCTCTTGATGTACATCTTGTATCGGCTCCTATGACTTTTGCTCCCTGTAGTGCAGCCATTAATTTCTGTTCAAACGTTCCAACTGTGTTTGTAAACCTTGTGAACATAGAGTCAAGAATTCTTTGTCCAAGCAGAATATTTCCCTGAACTGTAAAAGTCACTCCCAAAACATGGTTCTTGTAATTTGTACAGTTAACCCCTGTATATCCTGCTGTTCTGCCGCCGCCAACAAGATCTGTAATGCCATATTGCCTAACTGTTGGATTCCCCTGTACATCGTGCAAAACTACTGAATCAATTATCTGCTGGGGAGAGAGCCCCATGTTCATCAGTGTTCTCGCATAATTCTGGTTTCCGGCAAGATAAGAAGCCTGGGAATGTATAACGCCCACATTGGGATGGACATCGCTTAATATGATTGATCCCGCTATACAAGATGCACCGGCGCTGCCAACATATCCGGTTACCGGGTCAACTGCAGTAATTGAAAATGTATCCTGAGAGTAAATATTGTTAACTGCAAACAATAATAAGAAAAAAAGTGTTAGATTTTTCATATTTTTATTGGTTTAAGCCTTAAAATACTAAGAAATCTCCAATAATTAAGTGTAATATTATAAAACCCTCCTAAGCCTTTCTGTAACATTTATTTACAGTATGATTACATTAAAATCATAATATTTGTAATGTTTACATGTAACTTTGTGATGTAAATAAAGAAATAAAAAATATTATCGGCCTTTTAAAGGCTGAATAAAATAAGGAGTAAAAATGTCAGCAGATATAAATTCATTCAACAATTCACCAGAGCTTAATGTTGAGCCCGAAAGGAACAAAACCAAAATGAACGGAAGAAAAAGAAAAATAATCATCAGTTCGGTTATTGTTCTTTTTTTGGTAACCGGTTTAGCAGGTCTTGGTTTTGCAAAAGGTTTCTATGATAACCACAGAGGCGGCCACGGCCCTATGGGATTTATTATGGAAAAAATTGTAAAAGATCTTGATCTGAACGAACAGCAGAAGGCTGAAGTTGAAAAGATCAAAGATGAAATTAAAGCAAAGATGGACGCGAAGAAGGAAGACCGTAAAAATGATGCTGAGGAAATGGAAAAAATGTTCAGGCAAAACACGTTTGATAAGCAGAAAGCGCTTGAGTTTGCAAAAAAACATGATGCAGAGCGTGATGAAATGAAAAGTTTCATGATAGATGAGCTTGCAAAATTCCACAGTATTTTAACCAGCGACCAGAGAAATAAAGCTGCCGATAAGATGAAGGAATTCCGTGAGAAGAAACATGAAATGAAGGATAAATGGAACAAAGAAGATAAGAAATAGTATTATAATATAAGTGAACTGGTTTATGTGTGGTATGTATATATAAGGATAAGTATTTTAACAGAATATAAAGTATTATAACAGAGGGGGCTTGCCCCCTTTGTTAGGATACGTCAAGAAAATCACAAGAAAGAGCTAATTACAAAAGTATGTCAAAATCAATTCTGATAATAGATGACGATAGCAAGTTAAACGACCTTCTGCAGGAATATCTCGGTAAGAACAATTTTGCCGCAACTGCGGTTGAAAATCCGAAAGATGGGCTTGTTAAGCTGAAGAACAATCATTACGACCTGATCATTCTTGATGTGATGTTGCCTGATATGGACGGATTTGAAACAATGAAGCTGATAAGGAAGGACTATGAAACCCCGGTTGTTATGCTAACTGCAAGGGGAGAGGTAACTGATAAAGTTGTAGGTCTTGAGCTTGGCGCTGATGACTATATGCCTAAGCCGTTTGAACCCAGAGAACTCCTGGCGAGAATTCAATCGGTCTTAAGGCGAAGCGAGCTGAAATTAAAGAAGAATGAAAATATTCTTCTCAAAGCGCTTATTGTTGACCCTAATAAACGTACGGCAAGTTATCACAATAAGGATATGGAGCTTACTTCAACTGAATATGAGCTTCTGCTACTGTTTGTGAAAAATAATGGTAAGGTTCTCTCACGTGATGAAATTATGCAGAACACACGCGGAATTTCATGGATGTCTTTTGACCGCTCAGTTGATGTGATGGTTTCAAGGCTGAGGAACAAATTCAAATCACTTGGCAATAAAAAAGATAAAGAGCAGGTTATAAAGACCGTGCACAGTATAGGGTATATGTTCTATCTTGATGAGGTTACAGCGTGATGAGCAGTTTTACCAAAGGAGCAGCAAATTGAAATTTAAATCACCAAATCTTTCTATATTCCTTAAGTTGATACTGATAGTCTTTATCTTTGGTATCCTTCTTAACGTATGTGTACTTTTCGTTTTCCGCATAAGCACAGATAATAAGCCCAGGAAATTCCTAAGGGATTTCTCAAGGAGAATGGAACGCAGCCTGATCCATGAAGTAGGCATCCCTCCCGATACTGAAAAAGCCAAACAAATTTGCAACGATCTTGAAATTGAAATGAGGTTTGAAGGCGGTTCTAATACATGGACCTCCTCAGATGAAATGCCAACACTGACTGATATACTTGCCGACCCGGAAGTAAGAAAAAAGTATGATGACGATGAATCAATAATTGTAGATTATAAAGGAAAGCCATACTCTGTTATTCGATTCCCTCAGGGAGTTTTTATAATCAAGCCATTTGACCCCAGCGGTTTCTTTAAGCCTGAACGCGCAATTATAATACTTATTCTTTTTATAAGTATAATTATTGTACTGCTTTATGTGCTGTTAAGGAACCTGTTTAAGCCGCTGAAAGATCTTTCTGTAGCCGTGGAAAGTATCGGCGAAGGTAACTATGAACTTAATCTTCCCAAGGGGAGAAAAGATGAACTTGGGGAATTGGCGGATTCAATTGGCGAAATGTCATCCAAGATAAGTAATTCAATAAAATCAAAGGAACAGCTTTTAATAGATGTTTCTCATGAATTGCGTTCGCCGTTAACGCGTATTAAGCTTGGACTTGAAGTCGGCTCATCAAAAGAAAAAATTGAAGAAGATGTAATTGAAATGGAGCGCATGGTAACCGGACTGCTTGAAAACTACAGGGCTGATTCAGGCTTTGGCAGCATTAAGCCAGAAATTGCAGATATCACAGAACTTCTTGAAGAAACCATTGAAGAGTATGATGACCAGGAGAGGATTAAATACTCGAAACCTGCTAAGGAAATTAATGCTAATGTAGATATGGATAAGGTTCAGGCCGTATTCCGCAATCTTATTGATAATGCACTTAAATACTCAACGAAAGAAATTTATCTTTCTGCCGAAGAAAAAAACGGCGAAGCAGTGATCACTATTAAGGATTCAGGCATTGGTATTGCAGATGCTGACCTTAAGAATATCTTTGAGCCGTTCTACCGGGCAGATAGGTCACGCTCAAGAAGCACAGGAGGTTTCGGGCTTGGGCTTTCAATCTGCAGGAAAATTATGGATGCTCATAAAGGTGAACTCATAATAAAAAGCAAAATAAATGAAGGAACAGAAGCAATCCTGAAATTCAGATTAAAGTAATAGCAGTTGGGAATCTTCAATCTCCGCCCTGCTTGTCACTGCGTACTTGATACGGAATCTTCCCAAATAGAATTAAGATTCCTGCCTTCGCAGGAATGACAAATAGAAGTTTTTTGAAAATTCCCAACTGCTTTATTATAAAGTCTTTTAATATAGGTTAAATTAAAAAAGCGTTCATCTTTCAATGAGCGCTTTTTTATTCCAATAACTATTTTTTTATACTATTCTGCTTTTAAAAGATTCAGTGCCTTGTTAAACGATTCAACGCTGTCAATTTTTATCTCTTCATAGGAATTTTCCCAGAAAACCCTCCCGTGTTTCCCGTGGAACTGGTTTAAGAGAACGGTTGACCTGTTCTTAAATGCTGCAAGTATTCTCGGGATATACTTCCCGGGGTTATCAAGCGCCTGTGAGTTATCTATCATAATAATTCCGCTGAATACATCCGGGGTAATTGAGTAATCACCTAGTATGCAAATCGGGAACTTTGCCGGCAGCTCTTTCCATGACTTAATTACTATCTTGCCTTCTAACTTCTCCCGGAAATCATCGTTTTGGTAACTGCCAAAATAACTGTTGGTCTCCTTTGGCTTAAAGGATACATAGCAAATTGTATATTGGCTGAACCCTACCGGTGAGAGGCCGCTTAAGAACTTGTAAATGAAAATATTTTTTTGGATTGGCTGTAACATCATAACAAATATAAAATTCAGTTACGAGATATACCTAACTTAAATCAGGTATATTGATACACGCTACAATCGCAAAAAACGAAGATTTTTTAATGTATTTGGGTTAGAAATTATTAGGTTATAATATAATTTGATAGTTAATATCTTTTTGCTCCAATGGTAATCAAGGGCTGCATAGTCAATACTAAAAATACTCGTGCCGCGAACAGATTTTCTATTACGTTTATAGAAAACCTAAGAATTATGCATTCAAATTAGTATTTTCAGTCCAGTATTCGTGGCACGAATATCTTTAAACCAATTTTTTAGAAACTACATATCTTATTAAATTTTATCTTTCTCATTAAAATCATATCTTTACTTATATAAAATCATAAAAATGAAAATTTCCTGCATAATCTTAGCCTTCGTTCTTGCTTTAACTTTTCTTTTCTCATCATGCTCTAGAAAAGAAACATCCGAAAATATTTTCAAATACAATGAATCGCAGGGAATTGAAAACCTTGACCCGGTCATGTGCAGCAATTATCCCGTAGGATGGCCCTTGCAGCAGATGATGGAGGGACTCCTGGAATACACACAGGCTATGAATCTTGAGCCGTGCCTTGCTTCTTCATACAAAGTTTCTGATGACGGTTTAACTTACACTTTCATAATAAGGAAAAATGTTTACTTCCATGATAATGCATGCTTCCCCGAAGGTAAAGGCAGGAAGGTCATAGCATCAGATTTCAAATACTGCTTTGAAAGATTATGCGACCCCCGCACAAAAACACGCGGTGCATGGCTTTTTCGTGATAAAGTAAAAGGCGCTACGGAGTATATAAATTCAATCAAGGAAAAGTATAATAACGTAAATGAAATTACCGGCATTCAGGCAACAAATGATACAACACTTGTTATTACACTCGAAAAACCATTTGCGCCGTTCTTAAGTATTCTCACAATGGCTTATTCATTTGTTTACCCCAAGGAAGCGGTTGAGTATTACAAAGATAATTTCGGTTATAATCCGGTTGGTACCGGACCATTTAAGTTTGTAAAATGGGAAGTTGACCGCGAGCTTGAAATGACTAAGAACCCGAATTACTGGAGCCTGAACAAAGCAGGTAAGCCTCTGGTTTATCTCGATGGCATAAAGGTCAATTTTATCAAAAGCTCTGAGACCGCATTTCTGGATTTCCAGCAAGGGAAGTTTGATTATTATGAACCATCGCCTGAAGTACTCAGCCAGATCACCGATGAAGAAGGCAAACTTAAGCCTGAATATAATTTTGAACTTGTTAAACAGCCATGGCTTAACACTGTTTACCTCGGCGTTCAACTTGATAAAAATGTACCCGGCGGTAAAAACAATGTGCTTACAGATAACAAAAAGCTGCGCCAGGCAATAAATTACGGTATAGATAGAGAGAAGATAATCAAGTACGTGCTCAAGTTCCGTGGTACACCCGGTATTAACGGACCCATTCCGCCCGGAATGCCCGGTTATAAGAAAGACTTAAAAGGTTACAGTTATGATGTTTCAAAAGCCAAACAGCTATTATCCGAAGCAGGCTATCCTGACGGCAAAGGGCTTACACTAAAGCTAACAGTTTCTAATGATGATACTCAAAAGCTTATTGGTGAATCTGTTCAGGCTCAGCTAAAAGATCTTGGCATCGATGCGCAGCTTGATTTCATGCAGGCATCAACTATGCGTTCATCGCAGGTTGGCGGTGAGCTTTCATTCTGGCGCGGCAACTGGGGCGCTGATTATTTTGACCCCGAAAACTTCATGGCGCTATTCTATAGTAAGAACCATACACCGATGGGTCCGAATTACACGCACTACACAAACCAAAAGGCTGATTCATTATACGAGCTTGCAATGAAACTAACTGATTTCAATACCCGCGCAAAGCTTTATAACGAAATGGAGCAGATCGTGCTGGATGATTCACCACTAATCATTCTGTACTACAACCAGATAGTTTACCTGAAGAACAAAAAGGTAAGCAATATGTATATAGATGGACTGAATACAATGATATTGAAGCGTGCCAGAATGGGCGACTAATCCTGAGGAGCGCGTGACTGCCAAAGCGGTAGCGCAGGCAGTAAGCGACGAAGGATCTCATTCGGAGAGCAAAATATAAAAAATCAAAAGCTTAACCACAAATTACACGAATTCACACGAATAATATAAAATGTCATACCTGCGCAGGCAGGCATCCATTCATAAGATTTTTTAATGAACACAAAATGAGAATATTTCATAGAGATTCAAATCTAGTGTTTAATGATATTGAGCTTTTCCTTACTGTTGATGAATTAAATCAATTAAGTTCATATGCGAACCAACTTTTAGAAAAACCCTCTATTCATCATATCCACTTGCTGGAAAATGTGGAAAGTAGTAACTCAAAAGAAATTACAATTGCAATAGTTACCAACGGCAATCTTCATAAATTTGACGAACGCAGCAGAGAAGTAATTCTATACAACAAATAAATAGATTCCCGCCTTCGCGGGAATGACAAGGAACAATTATGCCAAACTGCAATCATTTCGATTCAGCTCACATCAAAAAAGCCAATGCTTATGTATGTGATGAATGTATTAAGACAGGGGATAGCTGGGTGCATTTGCGAACATGCCAGACCTGCGGCGGCACACACTGTTGTGATAACTCAATAAATAAACATGCCACCAAGCATTTTCATAAAACCAGCCATCCTATTATAATCTCCGCCGAGCCCGGCGAGCAATGGGCTTATTGCTACAGTGACGAATTATTCATCGAATATTGAGCCGCGCTTTTTGAGGCAAAAACTTACTCCGTAGGAGGAAGTCATTCTAACCTCTTGAACTGGTGCGTGGTATGCCTTAATCTGCTGGAAGCAGAGGAAGGTGTTATGATGATGAAATGTTTATTGAGTATTAGCTTAGAGCACCCCGACATGCTTTTAGTGTGCTACCCTTCCTTAGTAATGAGAGGACATGAGATCATATTCCTCTTAGCAATCCGAAGGAGACTGCCCAAGCACGAGGGGAGTGGGCTTTCAGCCCCAAGGTGTCTATAAATATTTAACTTTCTCAACTCGCTGATTTAAGAACTTTCAAAAGCCATAGTTTTTGTTCTCAACTGTGACACAACAAAATAAAAAAATAATCATGACAGAAAATCAAAATAACCCACCTGACTTAACAGTTATTAAAGCTGCTTTGGTAACTATACAGGAATATGTAGATGATAATGTAGTAAATGTTAAAAGAGACCCGGATACTTTATCATTCACAAGGCAGCAGGCTGAAAATTGTCAGGATACTGTTAAACGCAATATTCAGAAAATAAAAAAAGAATTAGGTATTTAATCACATAAAGGTTTTGTAATAGTGAATTGTGTTCTCGTTCCAATACTCTGGCTTTGTATCGCATATAGCAGGAACAGCGTTACTATCTACAGGACTGCAGTCCTAAGGCTTTTCAGATGCAAAGGAGGGACGTATACAAGGCTTTTAAAGCAAGTTTTTCTTTGGCTTTTCTTTGCGTCTTTGCGCCTCTGCGGTTAAGTCTTTTGCTTTTTGGTTTTTAGCTCAAAATCGCACTTTCAAGTATCTTAAATTTTCACTATATTTGTAATCTATACTAACAGAAAATCAATAAAACATATCATTTTTAGCATAAATGGCAGAAAATCAGAAAAATAAGGGCAAGATCGTACAGATTATCGGTGTTGTGCTTGATATCGACTTCTCAGGCGGAAGGTTACCTGAAATTTACACAGCATTACAGATTCCCAGGAAAAATACAGATGGCGTTGAAGACGTTCTAATAGCAGAAGTTCAGCAGCACTTAGGTGAAGACAGAGTGAGAGCAGTATCAATGGATACTACCGATGGACTCGTTAGAGGTATGGAAGTATTCGATACAGGCGCGCCAATTATGATCCAGGTCGGACCTGAATGTTTAGGCAGACTGATGAATGTAACAGGAGAGGTAATTGATGGACTTGAACCATTAGTGACCAAAAAAAGGCTTCCTATTCACAGATCAGCACCAAAGCTCGAAGAGCTATCCACACAAAAAGAAATTCTTGAAACAGGTATTAAAGTTGTTGATCTTTTAGAACCGTATACCAAAGGCGGAAAAACCGGACTCTTCGGCGGCGCGGGTGTAGGTAAAACAGTTCTTATTCAGGAGCTGATAAATAATATTGCAACATTCCACGGCGGCTACTCTGTGTTTGCAGGTGTAGGCGAGCGTACAAGAGAAGGTAACGATCTCTGGCGCGAAATGAAGGAATCAGGCGTTATCAATAAAACATGTTTAGTGTTCGGACAGATGAACGAACCACCGGGCGCAAGGCAGCGTATAGGCTTAACAGGCTTAACGGTTGCTGAGTATTTCCGTGATGAAGAAGGAAAAGATGTATTGCTGTTTGTGGATAACGTATTCCGTTTTACGCAGGCAGGCTCAGAAGTATCAGCATTACTTGGTCGTATGCCTTCTGCGGTAGGTTACCAGCCAACACTGGCAACGGAGATGGGTGCTTTACAGGAAAGAATTACATCAACAAAAAAGGGTTCGATCACATCAGTTCAGGCCATTTATGTTCCTGCGGATGATCTGACAGATCCGGCTCCTGCAGCAGTATTCGCGCATCTAGATGCTACTACGGTACTTGATAGAAAGATATCAGAGCTTGGTATTTACCCGGCTGTTGACCCGCTTTCATCAACATCACGTATATTGGATCCGCTTATTATTGGCGATGAGCATTACAACGTTGCACAGTCAGTAAAAGAAGTTTTACAGAAATATAAAGACCTGCAGGATATTATTAATATTTTAGGTATCGATGAGCTCTCAGATGAAGATAAACTGGCGGTACAGAGAGCTAGAAAAGTACAGAAATTCCTTTCACAGCCGTTCTTTGTTGCTGAGCAATTCACAGGCTCAAAAGGGAAGTATGTAAAAATCGAAGAATCAATTAAAGGATTTAAGGCTATCGTAAGCGGCGAGTGTGATGACGTTCCCGAAAACGCTTTCTATATGGTAGGTAATTTAGATGAAGCATTGGAGAAGGCTAAAACGTTATAACGAT
>JBDTNV010000042.1:0-19834 GCA_039933555.1 Ignavibacteria bacterium | reverse complement strand
GTCTTTACCCCGTACTGGCGTAGTTCAAAAACCGGATTTGAGGGTGGGCCGTTATTTCTGTAATACCTCACACGCTGAGAATCACCCCCGCAGAAAAGATCTTTATCGCCGTCACCGTCAAGATCCGCAAAATTGAACCAATTCCTGATATTTAAGTTCTGGTATCTTGTGGTATTAAGCCTGAAAAAAGGAGTAGTTGAATTTCCCTCATTCCTGTAGAAATTGAGAGTTGTATCTTTATCATAAATAAAAACATCAAGGTCACCATCGTTATCTATATCTGTAAACTGGTAACGCGGGATTTCAATGCCGCCGTTAAAAGGATTTACACAGGTAACCCCGTTAACAATCACATCTATCCCTTCGAATCTCTGATGCAGGTTTTGAGCAAAAACACCGCTGCAAAAACCCAAAATAACTATAAAATATTTTTTCATATTGTACCGAAATTATATCAAAATTAGAACTGTAACAACCTATTAAATTACGATAGAAATATGCATTAATCTGTTGATTTGTAATTATTTAACACTTAAAGCTAAATAAAAAATCCCGCTAAAATCAGCGGGATCATAAAAAATTGGCCTCATGCTAAAAACTACTAATGCTTCATTGGCGGATGATTTCTGTTTTTCCATCTTTTGATCAACCCCTTTACTCTATCACTTTTTTTGAACTTGTGCGGTTTCGAGATTTGTTCTTTCTGCCCATTATGCCTGTCAAGTTTTATCTTGCCAATAACTATATCATTATCACCTACAACTACATTAACATTACCCTTTGCGAATTTTAATTTCTTCCTCTGGAATTTTCTTCCGGTTTTTTCTTCCATCCGGTTAACATCGGGACCCTTATTTACAATTCTATCATCCTCTGTCTTTAAATCGGTAATAGAAATGGAATTTTTAACCAGTGAAGAATTCTCATCCTGCTTAACTATATTACCCGGAGTGATATCTGTACCAAAAGAATTATTCTCTACAAAAATCCAGTCTTTATCTTTATTTCTGAACTTATATGTTTCTTCAGTAATACCTTTATCGCTGTTCCATTTTGCTTTTGGTGATAGCGCCACCCAGCCAACATACTTATCGTCATTAGTCACTTTCCATTTTACCCATGCAGGGGCCCATGTGTAGCCCGGCAGCCAAACCCATCCGTATTTTGGTGAATTCCACCACCTGCCGTAGTTGTAAGTTGAATTGCCCCATTTATCGCTTGTTACCCAAAGCCAGCCATGATCACTGTACTCCCATTTACCGTTTACATAAGGCTTCCAGTTTGTTTCAACCGAAGGCTTCCATATGAAAAGGAATTCTTCTTCTGACAAACCTGATGTAAAACTGCTTATTCCTTCGCCATCACCATCGCTCAGGTCATCATCAATATCTTCTTTTGTTATCTGGATCCACTCACCCATTGGTGAGAGCACATCATAGAATGACTGGAAAGAGACCGTATTCATATACAGGTCCTCATCTCCGGTTATTGGTTCATCCAGCGAAATATCAATATTCTGTATTTTCTCAAGAAGGCTATCCTGGTTTTGAGAATATAGGGTAGCAGTAATTATAAACAAAAATAACAGGGAGTGCTTAACCTGTTGTAAAAATATAGTATATTTCTCGGCAAATATCATATTTAATGCATTTTTTGGGCGTTTCTGAAGATTAGACAGTAAAATTATATAAATGGTTTAATCAAATATAGCTAAACTTTACAATTAATTTCACAGGGTAATAGTAAATAGTTGCCGCCCTTTGGCTGCGTTTTAGTATTTTCGTGGTTAATTCTTAATGAAGCCTTTTTCTTTTGTTAAGATATCCAAGTAGTGCAGTATCAAACGGGGTTTCTGTTGAGAGGAGAACATAATCGATGTTATTGGATAAGCATGCAGTCTTATAAGTATTCAAGAATTCCTTCACAGCATCCTGGTATGAATTCATAACTGATATCGGCTGAGACAGCATTTCCTGGCTGGTTTCCATATCTTTAAAAATTGTGGGGGAGTCGATCGCAAAGCTCATTTCAACCGGGTCTAAAACCTGGAACATTATCACTTCATTTTTTTTATACCTGAAATGTTTTAGTGCATTTATTACAGCTGTCTGGTCGTCAAAAAGGTCACTGAATATTATTATTAACCCCCGGCGTTTAATCCTTTCAGCAACAATATTCAGTGCCGATGCTGTATTTGTTTTGCCTGCCGGCTCGATTGATGAGAGCTGGTTGAGAATTAATTTCAGGTTTTGGCTTGTTGCCTTTGGCGGGATGAATGTTTTAATAGCTTCATCATAAACTACAAGTCCGGCTGCATCTTTCTGGAAATTCATAAGTACTGCGAGTGATGCCGCTATGTAGGTTGAGTACTCAAGCTTTGTAATATTGCTCTTTGCAACAGATTTTAGCTGTTCCTTCTTCTTAAATATTTTGCTGAAAGGAGATTTTGCCGCAAGCTCTGATTCTGATGATTTGAACTGCATTGAACGGCTTGAATCTACAATTAAATATGATTTTAAGTTGGTTTCTTCTTCGAATTGTTTGATATAGTAACGGTCAGTTCTCCCAAGGACTTTCCAATCTAAGTACTTAAGGTCATCGCCCGGCATATACTGCCGGTGTTCGGCAAATTCGACGCTAAAGCCATGGTAGGGACTCTTATGCAAACCGGCAATAAAACCTTCAACAACAAATTTGGCCTTAAGCTCCATGTTTGCCAGCCTTGAAATTACTGAAGGCTGGAGATATTTTTTATAGTCGGCTTGCAATAATTATTCGGTTCGGTTTAGTTATTGGTATCGTATAATTATCTTAAACGCCGCAAATTGATAATTTGTTTCCCCGCGCGGCTATTATTGTTTCTTATCGCCGTCTGTTGTTTTAACTTCGATCTTGTTTTCCTGCTTGGGTGTTTCCTTCTTCACTTCGTCTTTTTTCACGTCCTTTTTAAGAGTGTCTTTCTTTGTATCTGTCTTAACGGAATCTTTCTGCGTATTCTTGATGATATCTTCTATTGAACGGTTTTCATCAAGCATCTGCAGCATCATTCTTGCTGATTCGCTCATCTTTTCGTTGGCATCTTCATCTTTCGGATATTTATCCAGGAACTTCTTGTAATTTTCTTTTGCTTTTTCTTTATCCTTCAGCATCTCATCATAAATAAAAGCAACCATGAACATTCCGTATTTGGATTCTTTTGATGCAGGGAACTTGAGTGTCAGTTCTTCATAAGTTTTAATTGCATTAGGATAATCTCTCATGTTATCCACGTAAATTTTTGCTATACTGCTGTATACCTCAGGCGCTTTTGGTGAAGAAGAATATTCAGTAAGAAACTTTTTGTATATTTCAATTGCTTCGCCGTAAGTTTTCTTTGCTTCATCAGGCTTGTTATCTGTATCAAATTTTTTTGCTTCTTCAAGCTTATTCTTTGCTGCAAGTAAAATTGAATCTTCTGATTCCTTTGAGCATGCCGTAAGTAACAGGGCGGGAATTAAGATCAATAACAGGATTCTGAGTTTTTGCATAGTTCTTTATTAGCAGGTTAGATTAATTTTTAATTACTACTGCAAAATTATCAATATCCTGTAAAACTATCAATGAATGTTATTTTCCTACTTTGGAATAAAGGGTAATATTAGCCGTTGCCTATGCCCAGTCGGATGATGTTTTCTCCGTACTTATCTTTCAAAAGGTCAATTTGCTTGAATGGTATCAGATGATCTCGGTTGAAAAGGTCAAGGTTATACGCTGATATTTTACAAAGATCGTATACTGAAATGCCGAAAGTCCGTACTTTATGGGTCGGATCAGGCTGGGGAAGGCGTTTATAAATTTCCATCGCATTATGGAATATTTCCTTCTCGCTGTTGGTTGCGTGGCAAAACCTTACCTTATCACCCCGGTATCCAAGGTCTTCATAGCGGAGAGACAGACTAAGGTGGTCTGCAATAAGATCTTTTGCGCGCATTCTTCTGCATACATACTCGGTCATTCTTTTAATTTCAGTCTCAGCCTTATCGCTCTCATAAATAGCGGTTGAAAGTGTATGGTTATGGTTGAACGATTTTTCAACTCTCTCACCGCTTGCTGCCGATATTCCGCTTGTATCTTCGCCGCGGGCAATTTTGCGGAGAATGACCCCGTTAATGCCGAACTCTTTATGAATTGCGTGGAAATCTGATTTTGCCAGATCGCCGATAGTCATTATGCCAAGCGAGTGCATTCTGATCTCATTCCTGTGGCCAATGCCCCACATCTTTTTTGCAGGCAGGTTATGAATGAAATGAGTGTTCTGTTCGCTTACTATGAAAAGCCCGTTTGGCTTATTCAGTTTTGTTGCCATTTTGGCGTAGGACTTATTATATGAAAGCCCGATGGATACTGTTAAATGCTCAATTTTCCATATAAGCCTTTTTAAACGCCATGCGAACTTTGCCGCTTCGAAATAATCTTTTACAACCGGTGTAATATCAAGAAAGCACTCATCGATACTATACTGTTCAACACAATCTTCGGGCAGCAAATCAAGAAGGTGCGCTATAATATTCTGTGTAATAGCCTCATATTTTGTGCCGTACGAGGGAAGTGAAATAAGCTCGGGACATAGCCGCTTTGCATCAATTACAGACATGCCGATCTCCACACCCTTCGCTCTTGCCTCGTAGCTCGCCGTCATAACTATTCCTTTGTTGCCATCGCCGCCACCGACTGATACAGGTTTGCCCATTAATTTCGGGTTATCTCTTTGCTCAACCTGAGCGAAGAAAGCGTCAAGATCAAGATGGATGAAAAACCTGTTCCTGTTCTTATCTAATTTATGATTAAGATCTTTGTGGTGGGGAAAGCAGTAGGAAGCCATCATCCTTACACGCTTGAAGAGATGCGAAGGACGCGATGCATCCCGCGGGATGAAAAATGAAGAGCTTAGCTTGCCGTTATTTTTTGATGTATGCATTTAAATTGTCATTCCCGCGCAGGCGGGAATCCAGACATTAAGCCTTCTAAAATCATTAATTAGGGAAAACAAAAAAGTCTTTCTGCTTGGGTTACCTCATCCCAAACCCCTCTGACATTTTTAGGATCCCGCTTAGTGAAAACGCGGGACGGCAAAAAGCGCCGGAGGGGAGAGAAGAAGAATTTGCGGGAATTGCTTCTAATCCTGAAGGGATGAAATAAAATATGTTTTTTATTGTCATACCTGCGAAGGCAGGTATCCAGACATTAATCTTTCTATAATCATTAAGGCGCGAAACAAAAAAAACTGAATAACGTAACATATTGCTTCTATTTTTTCATTAACAATCACACTGCCGTAAAATCCCTGGTTAATCCAACAACGATTCCAAGTATTGTGAACGGTTTGCGGATCGGGTTATACTGATCATTTGCGGGCTGTAAGTATGGAGTACCGCCGCCCAACTTAAATACTTTTACTGTAACTTCGTCATCAAGCAGGGCTACTACTATTTCACCATCATTTGCAGTGTTCTGCTTTTTTACTATGAGCTTATCTTTCTCAATTATCTTCTTATCCACCATGCTATCTCCGCGGACAGTTACAGCAAAAAGCTCACCTTGCGCGCGGGCAGGTTTTTCTACGCTGATGTAACTTTCAATATTATTATCGGCAAAGATAGGCTCGCCTGCGGCAACACTGCCGTAAAGGGGGATAGTGATCATCTTTACACTTCCGTGAATCATCTCAGCATCAGGCGCTGTTTTTATCCTCAAGCCACGTGCAACGCCTTCGGATCTTTCAGCTGCATCCTTTTTAACAAGCGCGGCTACGACCTGCTGTATAGCGTTAACATTAACACCAAAATGTTCAGCTATTTCTTTGTAGGTGGGAGAGTAATAGTGTTCAGCAGTAAACCCGCTGATATAATCTGCAACCTGTTGCTGATTTTTAGTTAGTTTTTTCATGGTTAATTGTTATACTGTATATAATTACATTGTATAAATATACAGTAATTTTGATGATAAGTCAAGCAATAAATAATAGAATTTTTTGAGTGGGTTTTATGGTGTAATTTGAGGTTGTCATACAGAGATTCTTAACAATCTGTAATCTGAAAAATCTTCTAATCTGTAATCTATAATGGCTTACACACAAACACAGGTTTTTGAACCTATCGAGGTTATTTCGCATTTTCACAATTCACAGGTGAATATCCTTAAGTTCAAGTGGAATAACCAGGTCTATAAGGTCACCAAAATTGCCAATATATGGCGCCTGCCGGATAATGAAGAAGGCTTCAAAACACACTTCACAGTTGTATGTGATGAAGCCGGTATTTTGTGCGAGCTTTCATACTATCATAAATGCCTGAAGTGGGAGCTCATTCAATATGATGCCCTGGACTAAATCTTAATAATTAATCACCAAAAATATGAGCCCTGATGGGGCTGAGAAGTGTTGCAGAATTAGCCCCATAAGTGAAGTATCTTTTACCCTCAAAAACTCAATATTTCCATCCTAAACCCCACCCGATTTTATACCCCGTTTCTAAATTGAAAAAAACATCAAAAATACGTATTTTGGGTTCTTGTTTTATCAAAAAATCTGTAAAAAATGATTAGCTAAAGATGAGGAAGTGCGCTCTAGTTCATTATTTACACTTTCTAAGAAGCGGTATAAATTTTAATTTAATGTTGAGGAAAAATGACAAACAATCAAAAGTTGAAAGACTGGGTCGCGAAAATGGCGGAGTTGTGCCAGCCTGACTCGGTTCACTGGTGTGACGGTTCTGAAAAAGAAAACAAAATGCTCATAGATGAGTGCGTAAAGAGCGGACAGTTTACACCCCTTAAAAAAAGAGAGAACAGCTACTGGGTAGTATCTGATCCCGGTGATGTTGCAAGAGTTGAAGATAAGACTTTTATTTGCTCTGAAAAAAAGGAAGATGCCGGCCCTACAAATAACTGGATGGACCCAAAAGAAATGAAGACCATCCTTAACGGTTTATTTGCAGGCTGCATGAAGGGCAGAACTATGTATGTTATTCCATTCAGCATGGGTCCGCTTGGTTCAATAATTTCACACATCGGCATAGAGCTTACTGATTCACAATACGTTGTTATCAACATGCGCATTATGACACGCATCGGGCAGAAGGTGCTTGATGTACTTGGTGATGGCGAGTTCGTTCCGGCTATTCACTCAGTCGGCTACCCGCTTGCAGATGGCAAAAAAGATATCCCCTGGCCTTGCAGTACAACAAAATATATTGTGCATTTCCCTGAAGAAAAGGCTATCTGGTCATACGGAAGCGGTTACGGCGGGAATGCATTATTAGGCAAGAAATGTTTCGCACTCCGTATAGCCTCAGTTCTTGCGCGTGAGCAGGGCTGGATGGCTGAGCATATGCTGATTCTCGGTGTCACGCCTCCGGGCGGCGAAAAAAAATATATCGCGGCGGCGTTTCCATCTGCATGCGGAAAAACAAACCTTGCGATGCTCACACCATCACTCCCCGGGTGGAAAGTTGAAACAGTTGGTGATGATATTGCATGGATGAAGATCGGCGATGACGGCAGGCTTTATGCTATAAATCCCGAAAACGGATTCTTCGGCGTTGCTCCCGGTACATCGATGAAGACAAATGCCAATGCAATGCTTTCAATGACAAAAAATTCTATTTTTACAAATGTTGCTTTGACTGATGACGGTGATGTATGGTGGGAAGGTATGACCGATGAAAAGCCTGCGCATTTAATTGACTGGCATAAAAAAGACTGGACACCTCAAAGCAAGGAACTCTCTTCACACCCGAACTCACGATTCACAGCGCCGGCTTCTCAGTGTCCGGTTATTGACCCCGCTTGGGAAGATCCAAAAGGCGTGCCCATCTCGGCATTCTTATTCGGCGGAAGGAGAGCATCATTTGTTCCGTTAATAACCGAAGCGTATGACTGGAATCACGGTGTATTTTTAGGCTCATCGTGCTCTTCGGAAATGACTGCGGCCGCTGCAGGTACTGTTGGCAAGCTTCGCCATGACCCGTTTGCGATGCTGCCGTTCTGCGGTTACAATATGGGTGATTATTTCGGTCACTGGATAGAAATGGCGCAGAAAAATGACGTATCAAAATTACCGATGATGTTTTATGTGAATTGGTTCCGCAAGGATTCAAACGGCAAGTTCATGTGGCCCGGCTACGGTGATAATATCCGTGCAATTAAATGGGCTATTGAGCGTGTGGCAGGTACAACAAAAGCTGTAGATACACCAAACGGCCGGATCCCTGAAGCTGATTCGTTTGATATATCAGGGCTTGAGATGACAAAAGATACACTTGCAAAGCTTTTTGCAATTGATAAAGAGCAGGGCTTAGCAGAAGTGAACGAAATGCGTGAGTATTATAAAATGTTTGGTGATGCCCTGCCAAAAGAGCTGACCGAAGAAGTGAATAAAGCAGAGAAAAGATATAAAGATTTGTAAGATTCGTAAGATTCGTAAGATTTATCAGATTTATCAAATTAAAGGGACTCGGGAAATCGGGTCTCTTTTTTTATAAAATTCCCCTCCTTAAAAAAGGAGGGGAGCTGTTGTTTGCCTACTTTGTCAGGCATATTTCACGTTTGACGTTTCACGTTTGACATCTCACATTTCACGTTTGATGTCTTACATCTCCCTTTCACCTTAACCTTTCTTCGCCAGCAGATCCCTTATCTCAATTAACAATTTTTCTTCATTGGTGGGCGGCGCAGGGGGCGGGGCATCTTCCTTTCGTTTCATAGCATTGAATCCCTTTACAAATAAAAATATTGCGGCTGCAATAATTACGAAATCAATTCCTGTTTGTATGAAATTACCGTAGTTGATCGAAACAGCTTCAATAACTTTACCTGTTGGGTCAGTAGTTGCACCTTTTAAAATAAATTTTAATGATGAAAAATTTACACCACCTAACATTACACCTATTGGCGGCATGATGATATCATCAACCACAGAAGATACAATTTTGCCGAAGGATGCGCCGATTATAACACCAACTGCCAGATCAACAACATTACCGCGTGAGATAAAATCTTTGAATTCTTTAGCAAGTCCCATAAATTGCCTCCTTTTAATTATAATTTCACCAAATTTAACGAATATTTATTTAAATTATTAATCTCTATTTATAGCTATAGTATATATCTAAAAATAGTACTAATATGCGTATGAATGAAAAAAGAAGCTCTTAACAATACAGTAAATCCTGAAGCGGAAATTACCGCCCTGAAAAAACGAGTTCGTGAGCTTGAAATACAGCTTGAGACCTATGACTTTTCACTTTTCGGCTATCCAAAAGTTGTTGAAAATGCTCCGGTTGCATTTACACGTGTATTGCAGGATACACAGGGGTATGCTTTGGCAAATAATGAGTTTACAAGGCAATCGGGATATACCCGTGAGGAATTCAATTCACTTAGTGATTCGGAAATTCTATCCAGCATTCACAAAGATGACCTTGACGGTTTCTTGGCAGCTCACAGCGCCTGGTGTGATAACAATTTCAAAGATACTTTCCGTTACATGTACAGGATAGTTAACCGTGAGGGAAAAACACTCTGGCTTGATGTCTATTATTACGCCGAGGTAGATGATAAAGGCGTACCCTACGCAATTGACCAGATACATGTGGATATTACTGACCGCATTAATGCAGAAAATCTTCTTCGTGAGAGTGAAGATAAATACCGAAGTTTAACGGAATCGGTACCGGCTGCAATTTTTATATATGCCGAAAATAAATTCATATACGGCAATGAGTACTCAGCGCAAATCACCGGCTATGGTGTCGAAGAAATGATGGGCAAAAACTTCTGGGAAATTGTACATCCTGATTACAGAGATATTGCAGTGCAAAGAGGTTCGGCAAGGCTCAAAGGTGAAAAGGTACAGGGGAGATATGAACTTAAAATTCTTGACAAAAATGGAAATGAAAAGTGGCTGGATTACAGCGGTAAATCAATAGTCTTCCGGGGTATGCCTGCTGTGCTTGGCATAGCGTACGATATCACGGAGCTGAAACGTACACAGCACGCACTTATTGACAGCGAACAGAAATACCGCACACTGATAGAAAATATGAGCGAAGTCATCCTGTATGTTGATACTGAGGACAAGATAATTTTTGTCAACGATAACGCAATTGAAATGTTTGGCTATACAAAAAATGAGCTGATAGGCCGGGTTGCAAATGAGCTTTTGGTTGAAGATGATTCCAGGGATTTTATGAAGGAAAAGATCAAACTGAGAAGGCACGGTTTTGGAGACAGGTTTGAAGTAAAGATGAAAAAGAAATCAGGTGAGAGTATATGGGTTGAGATCTCAGGTGCTCCGTTAAAGGATGCCAAAGGGAATATAATAGGATCTATCGGGATCCACAGTGATATTACAGACAGGAAGAAATACGAAAATACAATAGAAGCATCGCTGAGACAGAAGGAAATGCTCTTAAAGGAAATTCACCACAGGGTAAAAAATAATCTTCAGATAATTTCAAGCCTTATTAAGCTTCAGTCAGCGCATGTAAAGGATAAGGAAATCCACAGCATGTTTGCGGAAAGCCAGAACAGGATCCGGACAATGGCTTTGATCCATGAAAAACTCTACCGCTCAAGCGATATATCGGTAATTGAGTTTTACGATTACATTAAAAACCTTGTCAATAATCTTTACTCTACATATGGAATAAGTATTGATAGAGTTAAGCCTGTGTTTGAATTCCGAAGCATTTATCTTGATATCGATACGGCAATTCCCTGCGGACTCATTATCAACGAACTGATCAGCAACTGCCTTAAGTATGCATTCCCTGACCTGAGGAAAGGAACCATTTCAATCAATCTCATCGATAACGAGAACGGCGATTTCTTAATGACTATCAAAGATACAGGTGTTGGGATCCCCGAAGAGATAGATTTCCAGAATTCAACATCTCTTGGCTTGAAACTTGTGAAGATATTATCAGAACAGCTGGGCGGAAAAGTGGAATTAATCCGGAAAAACGGCTCTGAATTCAGGATTTCATTCAAACAATCAAACTATTTGCACAGGACATAACTTGACAGAAAACAGCAATATCTGCTTAAAATTACCCTTTTATTTATGCAATGTAATTTCAACAACATTGCAAATCTATCAATTAAAGCGTAATTTTAGCATAAGGAAACTAAATTATACCGTAAATTGTTGAATTTAGTAAACAAACATAATATCAAAATATATGGATAGTAATTTCTCAAACAGGGTTCAGGATGTAATAAGATTAAGCAGAGAAGAAGCAATTCGGCTTGGGCACGATTACATTGGTACTGAGCATCTTCTTCTCGGCATCATCCGGGAAGGGGAAGGGATTGCCATTAAGATTTTCAGAAATCTTGGAAAAGATATTAACAAGATAAAGAAAACTATAGAAGATACAGTCAGGCAATCCGGCGCAACTCTTACAGTTGGAAACATTCCGCTCACAAAACAAGCCGAAAAAGTTTTAAAGATAACATATCTTGAGGCCAAAATATTTAAATCTGATGTAATCGGTACAGAGCATCTTCTTCTTTCGATTTTACGAGAAGATGATAATCTTGCATCGCAGATACTTCAGCAGTTTGGCATAACATACGAAGTTGTTAAAGAAGAACTCTCAGGCATTTTAACAGGTAAGTCATCACCTCAGCAGCAAAAATCCGCAACAACAGAAAAAAAACCTGAAAGAACGAAAACACCGGTTCTTGATAACTTTGGCAGAGATTTAACCAAGCTTGCAATGGATGAAAAGCTTGATCCTATTGTTGGCAGGGAAAAAGAGATCGAGCGCGTTGCGCAGGTTTTAAGCCGCAGGAAAAAGAATAATCCTGTATTAATTGGTGAGCCCGGCGTTGGTAAAACTGCAATTGCCGAGGGCCTCGCAATAAGGATAATTCAGAAAAAAATATCTCGTGTTCTGCATGATAAACGTGTTGTTACACTTGATCTTGCTTCGCTGGTTGCCGGTACAAAATACCGCGGACAGTTTGAAGAGCGGATGAAAGCAGTTATGAATGAGCTTGAAAAAGCAAAAGATGTAATTCTTTTCATAGATGAGCTTCATACTATCGTTGGCGCAGGGGGAGCATCAGGCTCGCTTGACGCTTCAAACATCTTCAAGCCTGCATTGGCAAGGGGAGATCTCCAGTGCATAGGAGCTACCACACTTGATGAGTACAGGCAGTATATAGAAAAAGATGGTGCACTCGACCGCCGTTTCCAAAAGATAATAGTTGATCCGACCACAGAAGATGAAACTATGCAGATACTTACTAATATCAAGCATAAATATGAAGAACATCACAATGTAAAATATACCGATAAGGCAATTGAATGTGCTGTTAAACTTAGTTCAAGATATATCACAGACCGTTTTTTGCCGGATAAGGCAATTGATGTAATGGATGAAGCAGGCTCAAGAGTGCATTTAGCTAATATTGTTGTACCCGAAAACATTGTTTCACTTGAAAATGAAATTGGCAATATAAAAACCAAGAAGAACCAGGTTGTAAAGAACCAGAACTTCGAGGAGGCCGCAAGATTACGTGATGAAGAAAAACATCTTCTTAACGATCTTGAGCAGGCAAAGCTTGACTGGGAAGTAAAATCCCAGAGCATAGTTCACGAAGTATCAGAAGAAAATGTTGCTGATGTTGTATCGATGATGACAGGCATACCGGTTAATCGCGTAGCCCAGTCAGAAAGCGATAAGTTAGTTAAGATGGAAGATGAGCTGAAGAAGTTCATTATCGGTCAGGATGAAGCTATCATACAGCTATCAAAGGCTATACGCAGAACAAGAGCGGGCTTAAAAGACCCGAACAGGCCAATCGGTTCATTTATCTTTACCGGTCCAACCGGTGTTGGTAAGACTGAAATGGCTAAAGTTCTTGCTCGTTTCCTTTTTGACAGCGAAGAGAATTTGATAAGGATTGATATGAGCGAATACATGGAGAAATTCAATGTATCACGCTTAGTCGGCGCGCCTCCGGGATATGTTGGCTATGAAGAAGGCGGACAACTTACCGAAAAAGTAAGGCGTAAACCATATTCAGTTGTACTGCTTGATGAAATTGAAAAAGCGCATCCGGATATATTCAACATTCTTCTGCAGGTGCTAGATGAAGGTATGTTAACTGATTCGCTTGGCAGAAAAGTAGATTTCAAGAATACGATAATGATAATGACTTCAAATATCGGCACAAAAGATATTAAGTCAATTGGCGGTATGGGTTTTGGCGACCCGAACCAGACCGATAAGCATGATAAGATGAAGTCACAGATAGAAGAAACAGTAAGGCGTGTATTCAGTCCCGAATTTATTAACAGGATTGATGACCTGATAACATTCAAACAGCTATCCAGAGAAGATATATTCAAGATCATTGATATATCCACAAGACAGCTATTGAAGAGAATTCAGTCGCTTGGCATTACGTTTGAATTTGATAATGCTGCAAAGACATTCCTTTCTGAAAAAGGTTATGATCCTAAATACGGCGCAAGGCCGCTGAGAAGAGCAATACAGAAATATGTAGAAGACCCAGTATCAGAAGAAGTGCTGAAGGGTTCATTCAAAGACGGCTCGCATGTAATGGTATCGTATAAAGAAGGCTCGAACGAGCTGGTATTTGTAGATATCTCGCAAAGCAAGCTTCCGGAGAAGATTGAACCTGAATCAATTCAGGAAAATTAAGATTAATCATATAAAATAAAAAAAGGTGGTCAATTGACCGCCTTTTTTTATGATGCTTTTGTAGAAACGTCCCGGTGGGACGACTTTTGCTTGTGAATTGTTGTGCACCGAATGGGATTCTTCACTTATCTTTGCTTTGCAAAGATTCGCTCAGAATAATGTTGCAACTATCTCATCACAAACCGCGTAGCCTTTGCGGGTTAATGAGAGGGATTTATCGCTCTTTACTGCGTAACCGTTTTTTATTAACGTGCCGATAGGGGATGAGTAAGTTTTTTCGAAATCTATTTCATGTTTGTTTCTGAAATCCGCAAAATCAATTCCAATGCTCCTTAATCCTAGCATAATATGTTCTGTTATAGAAGTATCCATATCAATTGTCTCAATGAAATCATATGCTTCTTTGCCGGATTCAACCAGATCTATATACCTGCTGATATTTTTAATGTTCGTCCATCGTTTATTGCCTATGTATGATGAAGCTGAGGGACCAAAAGAAATATACTCTTCAAGCGTCCAGTACTTCAGGTTGTGGCGGCATTCAAACCCGGGCTTGGCATAGTTGGATATTTCATACTGCCTGTAGCCTGCATCGGATAAGAACTGCATTGTGTATTCATACATTTCCTGCTCAAGCTCAATATCAGCATTCGTTACCTGACCCTTATCTCTCATACTGTAAAGCATAGTTCCTTTTTCAAATATCAATGAGTATGCCGAAATATGTTTTGTATCAAGCTTAACGGCTTCATCAAGATTGTATTTCCAATCATCCATTTTTTGTGAGGGGAGAGCGAATATCATATCCAGATTAACATTATCAAATCCTGCTTCCTTTGCAGCATTTATGGAATTCCTAGCCTGCTCAGCTGAATGTATCCTTGTCAAAAACTGCAATTCTTTATCGATAAAGGACTGCACTCCAAAGCTGATACGGTTTATCGGCAGATTCTTAAATACCTTAAGTTTTGTTATATCAAGTGTGCCGGGGTTTGATTCAATTGTAATTTCTGTATCAGGTGAAATATCATAGTTTGCGTACAAGACCTCAAATATTTCTTTAAACTCAGTATATCTTAATAATGATGGAGTTCCGCCGCCAAAGAAGATTGAATCAAACTTTCTACCCGAAAGCTGTTTTGAATAACTTATAATTTCTTTTTTAATTGCTGTAAGGAATTCAGCTTTTTTAGAATGATTGGTAATTGAATAAAAGTCACAGTATATGCATTTGGTATCACAAAAGGGGATATGTAGGTAAATTCCTGCCATAGATTAATTTTATTATTATCACCCCTCTCCTTTTAGGAGAACTGCACCCGCAGTCGGGCGGGCTGGGGTGAGGTCAATAACTTATTTTATTGATTTGCCGAACCTGTCCCATCTTATTGAGCCTACCAGTCTGCCGAAATCACTAAAGGGTATTTCTGAATTCCACGAGAAATAAGTGAACCAGGCTTTGCCGACAATTGCTTCTCTTTTCACAAATCCCCAAAAACGGCCATCAAGTGAATTGTTCCGGTTATCGCCCATCATAAAATAGTAATTATGTTCGACTGTATAAGTGTTAGCTTCATTACCATCTATGGTTATCTTACCGTCGCCCTTCATTTCGATTTTATGTCCTTCACGCTTTATGAAGGTATCCCACTCTATAAAATTTTCTTTGGTAAGATTCACCACATCGCCTTTTTTAGGGATCACTAAAGGGCCATAATTATCTTCGTTCCATGGTTTACCTTTTGGGAATATCATTGTGTTCACCTGGTTTTTGGGAACCGGTTTTGGTCCTAGTACCCCGGCTTCAGGCCACGGGAATTTTTCACCGTTTACAAATAATACCTGGTTAATTACTTCAATTTTATCGCCCGGCTCGCCAACACAGCGTTTTAAATACTGCACATTCATAGATGGGACAACTTCTTCGCGGTTTCCCGGGAATTCAAAATTCACAATATCGCCGCGCTTTGGGTCACGGATTGCAGGAAGCTGAATATAAGGCAGCTTTATTTCAGTGAAAGGAATGTTCCTGGGTGTCGAGCCGCCATATAAAAACTGGTTGAAGAACATTTTATCACCAATCAAAATTGTGTTCAGCATTGAGCCTGTTGGCGTGCTGTAACCCTGTATGAAAAATGACTGTATGAAGAGCACTACTATCAGCGTTAACAGCAACGAGCCAAAGCTCTTCGCTTTTTCTTCAAACGAGCTTGTTTTTTTCTTTGTAACTTTCTTTTTGCCTATTGTACTTGCCATATAATTTTATTCTATCATTTTACCGATACGTTCCCAGCGTATCGAATTAATCCTTCTATTCAAATCTGAAATTGGAATTTCTTTATCCCATGAAAAAACAATCATTGTTATTTTTGATACTATGTCGTCTTCTTTAACAAACCCCCAATATCTGCTATCGAGTGAATTATACCAGTAATCGCCAATCATAAAATAATAATTGTTTTTGAATGTATAACTGTATTTTTCAATATCATTAATGAAAATCCTGCTTTTTTTGATCTCAAGCTTATTACCTTCATCTTCAATAATTCTTTTCCAAAGCACGATATTAGTTGTATCAAATGTTACACTTGCACCTTCTTTTGGGATATTTAAAGGACCGTAATAATCGGGATTCCATTTAAAACCTTTTGGAAATATCATTCGGTCAGCATAATCAGGTTCATATTTAATTTTACCTGTCAATATTGAAGTTATAGGGGGTTCGAAAACCTTCCCATTTATATAAGCAAAGCCTCTTTTGATTATAAGCGAATCACCGGGCAAACCCAGAATTCTTTTCATATAATTTGTCTTTTCCTTTGGAGGAGCTTCGTCCGGCATTCCGTGGTATACAAAGTTTACAATGTCACCTTGTTTAGGATGGTGAAATAATAAAAAATATTTCCCAGTAAACGGATTTCTTATCCCGTAAGCAAAATCGTTTGTTAAGAATTTATCACCTGGAATTATTGTATTCATCATTGAACCACTTGGAGTACCAAAGAATTCTGGGTGAAAAATATCTTCAACTGGTCCTGCGTAGTATATAGAAGTTGCAATTATTGCTATATAATATTTAGGATTATTAAAGAACTGGAGTACGTATTGTTTCTTGTTAATTGCAATAATAATTGCTTCAATCAAAATATATGTACCAAGTGGAATACAAGTAAAAATGGCAAAGTATGTTATTGCATAACCGGGCAAAAATTTAATTAAAGCCAAAAAAGTTGTAGTGTAAATTGTATAGACTAAAAATAAAACAAAACCACGTTTTACTTCTCCGCAATAAAAATGTCCTAAACCAGGGCACAATAGAGTGAAAAAGCATGCTGCCCATGGGGACCTTTTTTTTACCTTTGGGTCTTTTGTTCCAATAGTTGATTGTAAATTGTTCCCAGTTTCCAATATTCACATTAGGTTAATGAATAACTTTTGCAATTCTGTTCCACCTGATTGATTCAAACAGTCTGCCGAACTCAGCAAACGGAATATCAGGATTCCATGACCAGTAAATGATCATAGCTTCGCCGATAATATTATCTTCAGGCATAAAACCCCAAAATCGGCTATCAGAACTGTTATTTCTGTTGTCACCCATCATAAAATAATAATTCTTTTCAACTTTATAACCTGAATTTTCTTTCTCATCTATAAAGATCTTGTTATCGGCGGTTAGCCTTATGGAATGCCCCTCTCGCTGTATGAATACTTTCCAGTCATCAAGGTTATCCGGTGTTACTTTGATAATATCACCTGCTTTAGGCACAATTACCGGGCCATAATTATCATCATTCCATGGCATCCCTTTAGGGAAAATATTTGTGTAAGTACCTGAAGACACTTTTTTCTCAAAATTGCTCTCAGGAGGATTTGGGAAGATCTCAGAATTTACAAAGAGCTCTTTGTTTACTATATGGATCGTATCGCCGGGCTCACCAATGAGCCTTTTAATATAATTTGTAACTTCCCTTGGTTTTAACTCATTTGCATTTCCGGGGAAATCAAATACAACTACATCCCCCCGTTTGGGGTCCTTTAACGCAGGGAGCCGGAAATAGGGTACTCTTATTTCAGTAAACGGTATGTTCCTTGGTGTTGTTGCGCCGAAGATAAATTTATTTACAAGTAAAAAATCACCAACAAGCAGGGTATTTTCCATTGAGCCCGTCGGGATGCGGTATGCTTCAACAAAAACGAACTTAAGTATGAGGGCAACCAGTCCGGCAAACAACAGCGCGTCAAAATATTCTTTAAACTTTGAGTTCTTTTTGGGGGTATGAGTAACATGAATTACAGTGTCTTTCTCAACAGGCAGTTTATTAGTCTCAGTTGAAAAGATAAGAGTTTCTTTTCCAATAGCTTCTGTTACTTCGCCGGGTTTTTCCGTAATTTCTTCTGGTTTATTGTTATCTGACATCTATTGTTTATTCATCTATTGAAAGGACTGCGAGGAATGCTTCCTGCGGCAGCTGAACCGAGCCAACCTGCTTCATCCTTTTCTTGCCTTCTTTTTGTTTTTCCAAAAGCTTGCGTTTACGTGAAATATCGCCGCCGTAACATTTAGCAATAACATTCTTGCGCAGTGCTTTTACGGTCTCACGGGAAATTATCTTTGCGCCTATTGCACCCTGTATAACAATTTCAAACATCTGCCTGGGGATAAGCTGTTTAAGCTTGGTACAAAGTTTTCTGCCGTACTCAAATGAATTTGAGCGGTGTACAATCGATGATAATGCGTCAACAGGTTCGTTGTTTAACAGGATATCAAGTTTAACAAGGTCGGATTTCCGGTAATCTATAAATTCATAATCAAGCGATGCATATCCTTTTGAAATTGATTTCATCTTATCGTGAAAATCAAAAATTATCTCTGAGAGCGGAAATTCAAAAATAAGATCAACTTTTGTGGTTGATAGATAATTTGTTGAAATAAATACTCCGCGCCTGTCATTAGCAAGCTTCATAATATTACCCATGTAATCGGTTGGTGTAATTATCTGGGCCTTAATGTACGGTTCAGTAATGTGATCTATATTTCCAAGTGGTGGCATTTGTGATGGGTTATCAACAAGCACCATTTTGCCGTCTGTTTTATGTACCTGGTACTCAACGTTTGGTACTGTAGTAATGATAACCTGGTTATATTCTCTGTCAAGCCTTTCCTGTGTAATCTCCATATGAAGCAGGCCAAGGAAACCGCAGCGGAATCCGAATCCTAGCGCTGAGGAAGTTTCAGGCTCAAATACAAGCGATGCATCATTGGTTTTAAGCTTTATCAGTGATTCTCTCAGGTCCTCAAAGTCATCGCTTGATGCGGGATAAATACCTGAAAATACCATTGGCTTAATTTTCTTGTAACCGCCAAGGGGTTCTTTTGCGGGATTTGCTACATTTATGATTGTATCGCCAACTAAAAGTTCAGCGGCAGTTTTAATGCCAGTGACCATATAACCAACATCACCTGAGCGAAGTACATCTTTTACGACACGGTTCATTCTTAAAATGCCAACCTCTTCAGCGTCACTTGGAATTTCAGTTTCAAAGAACCTTACTTTGTCTCCTTTTTTCAATACACCATCTACAACCCTTAGATATACAATTATTCCGCGGTAAGCGTCGAAAGTAGAATCAAAAACCAGGGCTCTAAGCGGAGCATCTTCTTTGATCTCAGGTGGAGGGATTTTGTTTACAATAGCTTCCAGAATATCTTCTGTACCTATATTTGCCTTTGCGCTTGCAAGAATTATTTCATCTTCATCGCAGCCAAGGAGCTCAATTATCTGCTTTTTTACATTTTCAACACTCGCGCTTGGCAGGTCAACTATATTTATTACAGGGATTATTGTCAGGTTTGCATCAATCGCCAGATACAGGTTGCTTACCGTCTGTGCTTCTATTCCCTGTGACGCGTCAACAACAAGTAATGCGCCTTCACATGCTTCAAGTGAGCGTGAAACCTCATATGAAAAATCAACATGGCCCGGTGTATCTATGAGATTCAGCGTATAAATCTCATTATCTTTGGCCTTATACTCAAGCTGGATAGCGTGGAGCTTTATAGTAATGCCGCGTTCCTGTTCAAGATCCATATCATCAAGGACCTGTTTTATCATGTC
>JBDTNV010000041.1:0-20090 GCA_039933555.1 Ignavibacteria bacterium | reverse complement strand
CACTCCAATTAATGAAGATCCTTCTTTCATATTTAGGGAATCTTAAAGAATACATCATATTTTCAGCCCTCGTAATTTTCAGCCTTTTACTTATTTTCCAGAATGATAATATCCAGATCAGGTTTGTAAGGGTAGTAGCAGTTAATGTTATCGGTGTAGTGCAGAACGGCTTTTCTATAATACCTAATATTTTTGAGCTTGAACACGAAAATAAAACCCTGCGTGAAACCAATATTGATCTATCAAAAGAATTAAGCATGTTAAAAGAAGCTAAGCTTGAAAACTTAAGGCTCAATACAATGCTAGAGTTCAAACAGCGCACAAATTACCGTGTTGTAACAGGAAAGATAATCGGCAAAACACTCATACAGACAAGGAATAATATTACAATAAATATCGGTGAGCATGATTCAGTTAAAATAGGTATGCCCGTTATTACCGAAAGGGGGCTTGTTGGTAAAATTGTTGCGACAAGCGGTAACTACAGTATTGCGCAGATACTTTTGAACAAGGACCTGAAAGTAAGTACTAAAGACCAGAGGTCAAGGGTTGACGGAATTATTTCATGGGATGGCGAAGGCAAGGTAAGGATGAAGAATGTTTCAAAAAGCGCTGATGTGAAAGTTGGCGATATACTCATGACATCCGAGTACAGCAATTCATTCCCTTCCGGAATCCCCATTGGGTTTGTAACAACAGATAATACAATTGATAATCTGTTCAAGAATATCGAAGTGGAGTGCTTTGTGAATTTCCAGACAGTTGAGGAAGTATTTGTGCTTAAATATCTTTCTGATGATGAAAGAAAGGACCTTGAAAAGAAATACCTGGAGAAGACAAAATAACGATGATAATTTTGGTGAATGGTAAAGAATTTTAAATGAAAGAATATCTTAAATATGCCGGTATACTGCTTATTCTTATCATAATTCAGAATACAGTAATAAACTTTATAGATGTAACTGAATTTAAGATAACACCCGATCTAGTTCTAATTGGGATGGTGTATGTAGGCATAAAACGCGGTAAGATAACAGGCAGCATTTCGGGGTTTCTTTCGGGGCTTATACTGGATATCTTCAGCTTCTCGTTTATTGGATTAATGGCGCTCGCAAAAACCATTTCAGGTTTTGTATCAGGTTTTTTCCACGATGATCAAAAAATGGAAAGGTATTTAAACAGCTATATATTTATTATTATTGTTGCATTCTGCTCGCTTATCAATAACACGGTTTATTTTTTGTTTTATTTCCAGGGAACGAATTTAGTGTTCATTGATATTCTATTAAGGTATATAGCCCCCACTACGGTATATACAGCTTTATTCAGCATCTTCCCTGTAATTTTTGCAAGAAGAAGAAGATTCGCACGATAACTATGGCTCATAACATTTAATGGATCTTAGCAAAAGAAAAAATTTTTATTATGTATTTTCACTGGTTATCTGCATGATAATTGGTGGAAGGCTGATACAATTACAGCTCATCAATCCCGAAAAGTTTGATAAGGATGCCGAGCGTAATTCAGTTAAGACAATTATTACAACCCCGGCCCGCGGTTTGATATTTGACAGGAACGGAAAACTTCTTGTTGATAACAAACCATCTTACAGTGTTACTATAACCAAGAAAGAGTTTGATACAAACAGTATCCCTATGGTTTGCGGAATGCTTGGGATTGAGACCGAATACTTAAAAGGTGAGCTTAAGAAAATTGAAGGTACAAACCGCTTTATCCCTACCAGGATAATGCGCGATGTTGATTTCAGGATAATTTCGTTCATTGAAGAGAACAGGGAGTATCTGAAAGGAATTGATTACAGCATTGACCCGATAAGGCTTTATCCAACTGACTTCAAAGGTTCGCATATAATAGGATACACCAAAGAAGTTTCAGAAGTGATGCTGAAAAAGCAGAACACTGATTATTATAAACAGGGTGACCTAATTGGTACTACCGGGCTGGAAGCAGGTTATGAAAATTACCTGCGCGGTGAAAAAGGATTTGAATTTATTCTGCAGGATTCCAAAGGCAGGGAAGTGGGTCCCTTAAACGACGGCAAAAATGACGTAAAAGCTGTCAGCGGTTATGATCTGATATTAAGCGTTGATGCAGAAGTTCAGAAATACGCAGAGAAACTATTGGAAGGCAGAACGGGCGGCATTGTTGCAATGGACCCGAAGACGGGTGAGATAATCTGTATGGTTAGCAAGCCTGATTATGATCTCAATAACTTCAGCGGAAAACTTTCACCAAAAATATGGACAGCCCTGAATACAGATCCCAAAAAACCATTATTCAACAGGGCAACACAAACAAGATATCCGCCGGGCTCGACATATAAAATGGTTTCCGCATTGGCATCGCTACAGGAAGGTATATTAAAGCCTAATTCAACAATTCCATGCGAAGGCAGCTTTAAGTTTGGCGATAGGGTATTCGGCGATCACGGCGCATATGGCTCGATTACCATACCCACAGCTATTGAGCATTCTTCAAATGTATTTTTCTACAAGCTGGTTTTAAGGATCGGCCTTGCAAACTGGAACAAATACGGGCAAATGCTGGGTTTCGGCAATAGAACGGGAATTGACATTCCTGAGGAAACAAAAGGTCTCTTGCCTTCTGCTGAGTACTATAATAAACGCTATGGTCCTAAAGGATGGACTGAGGGCTTTGTGGTCAGTCTTGGTATCGGACAGGGCGAGCTTGGTGTTTCGCCTCTGCAGATGGCTTTGTATACATCCATACTCTGCAATTCAGGTACATTTCTCCAGCCGCATTTAGTGCGCGACCTTAAGAATCCATTAACCGGTGAATTAACACCTATTCAGTATAAAAAGCACGAAGTTGCAATAGATAAAGATTATTTCAAGGTCATACAAAAAGGTATGTATCTTGTTGTAAACGGAAGCGGAACAGCAAAGGGAATCAGGACAAGCGATGTTGTTATTGCAGGTAAAACCGGTACGGCGCAGAATCCTCACGGTCAGGACCACTCATGGTTCATAGCTTACGCGCCGTTTGATGACCCGAAAATAGCGATTTGCGTCATGGTAGAAAATGCGGGCTTTGGAGCTACAGTTGCAGCACCGATCGCGCAAAGAATAATTTTAAGATATCTTCTTGGCTTAGCGGATGAAACTGAAGTAAGAGATACATTTGGCGGAGATTAATTTAAAGTAATAAATGCAGGCAAAATTATTTGACAAGTTCAATTTCGTAGTTTTCTTCTCGGCCTTAGGACTGATAACCTTTGGGCTAGTTGCTATTTACAGCGCTACATTTGGCAATGAGCTTGTTTCAGGGAATTTTACCAAACAGCTCGTATCTGCATGTATTGGAGTAATAGTTGTACTTGCAATAATGTACACGCCTCCAAAATATATCGCTATGTCCTCTTATATTATTTACGGAATTGTTTTAATTTTGCTTATAGCCGTAATTTTCCTGGGGAAAAAGATCAAGGGTCAAACCAGCTGGTTCAGCATGGGTGGATTTGGTGTGCAGCCCTCGGAGTTTGCCAAAGTTGCAACTGTACTTGCGCTGGCGTATTTCCTTTCTAACAAGAACAAAGAGGCTGATGTAACAAAGTTCCGTGACTTCATGTATGCCGTTGGTATTTGTCTTCTTCCTGTAGCTTTAATCATGCTTCAGCCTGATATGGGTACAACTCTGGTATTCCTTTTCCTTTTGCTGCCTGTACTGTACTGGGCCGGTATGCCGAATTATATATTGTTCTTCATTGTAGCCCCGGCAATTACCGCGATTTGCGCCTTCCTTGGTACGTGGTATTTTGTGGCGGCAGTGATATTTATTATCGCAATGATGCTGGTCTTTAAAAAGAACATACTTATTTCTGTAGTTATTGTATGTATATCAATTGCATCCGGTTTTTCTGTAAATATGGTTTACAACAAGCTGCAGCCTTATCAGCAAAAGCGCATACAAAGTATGTTCAATCCTGAATCTGACCCGCTTGGAGCAGGTTATAATGTAATTCAATCAAAGATTGCGATCGGTTCAGGAGGTTTATCAGGCAAGGGTTTTCTGCAGGGTACGCAGACTCAGTTGAAATATATCCCTGAGCAGTGGACGGATTTTATCTTCTGTATGGTTGGTGAGGAGTTTGGCTTCATTGGCTCTATTGCTGTTGTTCTGCTCTTTCTGATCCTTATCTGGCAAACTATTCACATAGCTTTTTTATGCAAAAATCAGTTCCTGAGTATCTGCTGCATAGGGTTTGCTACGATCTTTTCCTTCCATATACTCATAAACCTTGGAATGATAATGGGTATAATGCCTGTTATAGGGATTCCATTGCCTTTTATGAGCTATGGCGTATCGTTTTTGCTTTCTAACTTAATTATGCTGGGTATAATACTGAATGCGTATCGCAACCGCAAGGATTATGTTTAAACGTGAAACGTCAAATGTGAGATGTCAAACGTGAAATATCAGATTATTTGCCTTGATTTGCAATTCTTAATTCTTAATTCATAATTCATAATTCTTAATTGAAAAATATTGCACTTTTCTAAAAAATTTAAAGCGGCTTTAAGGGACTCAAACTCGCACTTGGTTGTGGGACTTGATACAGATATTACAAAGATACCTGAGTTCCTGAAAATATCAGCAAACCCTATGGCTGATTTTAACAATCTGGTTATTGAGGCAACCAAAGAATATGCCTGCGGGTATAAGCTAAATGTAGCATTCTATGAGCGCGCTGTTGAAACAGGCTTTGCTG
Organism: Ignavibacteria bacterium; assembly: GCA_039933555.1. GTDB lineage: Bacteria > Bacteroidota > Ignavibacteria > Tepidaquicellales > OLB5 > OLB5. The sequence continues at coordinate 15,340 of JBDTNV010000041.1, read as the reverse complement.
CGATAAGATCAACTATGGCGGCAATTCCCGAGAATTTGATAACTATAGCAGACGCAAAGCGCGGGGATATTGAAAATACAACAGAACTTTACGCACAGGCTTTCTTAGATGAATTCAATTTTGATTCCATAACAGTTCAGCCGTATATGGGACAGGATTCCGTAAGGCCATTTTTGCGCCGCAAAAATAAATTTGTATGGGTGCTTGCATTAACCTCCAACTACGGCGCAAATGATTTCCAGTTCTTAAAAGTTGAAAACAAGCTTCTATGGGAAGTTGTTGTAGAAAAAGCGCTTGGGTGGAATGACCATAAAACAGGATTCGTATTCGGAGCCAGCCATACCAAGGAAATTGCAAAAATGACAAAGAGTAACCCCGAAGTTCCGCTTTTGATCCCGGGTATTGGTGCGCAGAAAGGGTCGCTTGAAAAAACGATAAACTCGCTGAATCATAATCTATTTGTTATAAATCAGAGCCGTTCTATAATATATGCGGCGCCGAAGTCGGAAAATGCCGAGGAATTTAAAGCCATTGTTGGCGAAGCAGCTATGAAGGCAAGAGATGAGATTAATGGCTTTTTGCAGATGAAGAAGTAAAATCAACGAGTTATCTTACACCAGTAATCTTGCTTCGCCTTTAGGAACTTGGTTCAACATCTAATTGGAACAAATAAAAATTTAGAAACATGAATGGATTCCCGCCTTCGCCTTAGAAACAAGGTTTACGGGAACGACAAAAAAAAGATGAAACCCAAACTTAACATCAATGAAAATTTTATTTGCCGCTTATGGGAAGGCGGCATTTCCTATTATAATAATCTTGTTACAGACTCAGGTGATGATGTAGAAGTAATTGAGCATGGCAAACGGAATTACGACGCAGGACCCGATTACAAAAACGCCAGAGTTAAAATTGCCGGCAAAACATTTACGGGTGATGTAGAAATTCACAGGGATTTTAAGGACTGGCATGAACACTCACACCCTAAAGACAGGAGATATAATTCCGTAATACTCCACGTTGTGCTATGGGATTCCGAAGAACGAACACCACCGAAACTCAGAATAAAACGCGACTTGCCAAGTGTAGTACTCGCAAATCATTTAACCGGCTCAATCCACGATATATGGCAGGATATAATCGCCAAACCATCGGAGAAATTCCGCCTGCCATGCTATGAAAGAAATCATTTAGCAGATGACGAACTGATATTAAACTGGTTTGATAGGCTTGCTTCAGAAAGGCTAAATCTGCGGGCAGAGAGGATCAAAAGCAGGATACTTGAATTTTCTCAGGGTATGGGAACTTCTGTTTCAGTTTCAAAGAAGAAAAGTATTTGGGAGCAGGCTTTGTATGAATATATTTTCGAAGCGCTTGGCTTTGCCAAGAATAAAGAACAAATGCTTAAACTTTCCGGAATTGCTTCATTAAAATTAATTTCAAAGCAGTTTAAAGGTAATATGAATGATATTCAGGCAATCTTATTCGGAGTTTCAGGATTGTTGTTTGATGTCAGGACAAAGGATCCTTATATTGATGAAATTAAGAGTAAATGGAAGGAATTTGAAAATAAGCTAAAGACCGAAAAGCTTGAAAGAAGTTATTGGAATTTCTTCGGACAGCGGCCGCAGAATTTTCCTACGATAAGAGTAGCATACGGCTCCCAGGTAGTAAAAAATATTCTTGAAAAAGAATTGTCCAAAAATATCATTGAAATATTCACCAGTAAAATTTTTGACACAAAGAAAGCAGTTATCAAGCTGAATTTTCTTTTTGAACCATCGAAGGATGAATACTGGTCAACGCATTATGATTTTGGCAAAGTATCAAAATCAAAAAATATACTTGCGGGTAAACAAAGAATAAATGATATAATAATAAATGTTCTATTACCCTTTGTAATAGTTTACTCAGAAATATTTAATAAACCTGAAATCACAGAAAACGCATTTAGGCTATACAGGGAATTTAAGATAAGTGCAGATAACAGTATTATCAGGGTAGTAAATGACCAGCTAATTCAAAATAGAAATATTAAGATAAATACACCCGCATTGGAGCAGGCAGTAATTCAACTATACAACTTTTACTGCACCCGTGAAAAATGTGCTAAATGCGATATCGGGAAGAATGTTTTAAAAGGGGAGGCGTATGATTATAAGATTATTTATTATTAGATAAATTGTTATCCTGAGTCAGGGTTCTTCGTCGCTTACTCTCCTCAGAATGATTCAAAAATCATTGATTAGCCCAAAGTGAATTTTGCCTTCAAGAATCGCATCACCCCTGCCCAAAGCGTAGCTAACTCCGAACATGCCGAGCGATGTTTCAATCCTGATTCCAAGTCCATACCCAAAAATAAGCCCTTCCTGTGAGGGAATCTTGTAGAAGTTATCTTCCGGCTTAAGGTAATACCCTATATCATAAAATATGGCTGCAAAGCTTTTTCTTGTTAGCGCATACCTTAGCTCTATGTTCCCCCATGCAGCGCGCGAGGCAAGGAACTGCCCTTCACGGTAGCCTCTTACAGTGCTGTTACCGCCCAGCCTGAAGAGGTCAGCGGTTTCAAATCTGGGGGAACGTATTTCAATTCCATGTACACTTATGAGCGAGCTTTGCCGTTTAAAAAAAGAGGAATAAAAATCAAGGTCCACAGCCCCTTTTTGGACCGTAAAATCAACGGGAATATCCTCCTCCGGAAATGATGAGGCATTATATATTTTTTTCTGCCCAACGGAATAACTGGTTTTATAAAGTATCCCTGAAAAAGGATTGTAAACATAATCCCTGCTGTCATACCTTATTTCAACACCGGCTGCAAGAACCCTGCTATCGAAGAGTGTGAATAAATTATTCTGCGATGTCGGTATAACCCTTTCAAAATTGAAAATTGCCGATAGCGTTACTTTCTTCGAAACAAGCGCATCAGTTTTCAGGCTAAGATCACGCTTAATAAAGGAAGAATCCTCTATTCTCTGCAGGAAAGCGAAATTCATATTTACGGGGTATCCTAATAGCCATGGTTCAAGATATTTCAATTCAAGCTCCTGCGTGGTCTTCACTTCCTTTTTGAATCTCGCTTCAACTTTTCTGCCTGTACCAAAGAGGTTACGGATAGAGAGATTTACGAGTCCGGTAAAATAACCGTTCTCTTCAGTTTGCGATGGGGGCACATATCCCAATATTCCGTCAAATGTATTTGTATTACCTTCTTTGACCCTTATCTGCAGTACTGTTGAGTTTTTATATTTCAGAATTTTGGGCTGTTCAACACTTTCAAAGTAGCCAAGATTTTCCAGCCTTCTTCTTATTTCAAGCAGGTTTTCTCTTGATATAGAATTACCTTCGCCAAGTGTTATTTCGCGGGTAATAACGTTTTTGTTTGTTGTCGTATTGCCCTCAACCACAATGTTATCAATTCTAATCCGGTCATTCTCGTCAATTTTTATATTTACACTCAATTTATTGGCGCCGTTATCTGAGTAAGTCTTTATATCAGAAACGCTGATCGTGGCAAACGTATATCCTTTTTTCTCGTAGAGGCTTAAGATATCATTAATGTCTGAGTTCAGGGTAATGGAATTCAGAACCTTCCCGGATTTTGTATCCATATTTTCTTTTAAGTAGCCGGTTGTAAACAGCTTGTTGCCTTCGATGGTAATATCGCCGAGCAGATATTGTTTACCTTCACTTAGTGAAACAAACAGCTTTACTGATGAAGAGTCAAAGTTAAATTCAGAATTAGAGCTGAGTATGCGGCAATCAATAAAGCCGTTATCCTGGTAAATCTTAATAATATTCTGCAGGTCAAGCAGGAACTGGGCATGTGAAAATGCAACCCCTTCTTTGGAGGCTGAGAAATTCAATATCTCCCGGTCAGAAAAATAATCATTCCCGGATATATCAACTGAGCTTATCTTAGCCGGTGTTTGTGAATAACACTTCGAGCCACATAAGATAAATGTAATTAAAAAAAGAGTTATATTTGTTCTGAAAAATTTCAAGTTTTACTAATATTTGCGAGTTGGTTTGAATATTCAAGTCATTAATAAACCATTCCTTAACATAAAGCATCATAGTTCTGCAACCAATTATCTGTTCAACTCATCTAATTCAATAAATCAAGGAAAATGAAGCCCGGTTTGTATATAATTATTCTAATTTTTGTTACTTTTTGTGCTGATTGTTTCTCACAGGAAAATAGCGGCAAAGATACTCTAAATGTTAACGCAATTCCTGAGTTAACAATTTCAAAATGTATTAATTCGGGTGTAAAGATAGATGGGGTGCTAAATGAGCCAGTTTGGGAGACCTGCCAGATCGCTTCAGGTTTTGTTGAAATTGAGCCGGGTGATAATACAGCGGCAACAGTAAATACTGAAGTAAAGATGACATATGATGATAACAACCTTTACGTAGCATTTATCTGTTATGATGATAAGATATCAAAATTAAGGGCTAACCTGACCGATAGGGATGCAATGTACAGCGATGATTATGTGGGAATACTTCTTGATACATACAACGACCATAAGCAGGCATATGAAATATTCCTGAACCCGTACGGAATACAGGGCGATGGTATATGGACGAGGCAGGGTGAGGAAATGAACTTTGATATGCTCTATGATTCGGAGGCAAAAATATATAAGGATAAATGGATAGTTGAAATTGCTATCCCCTTTAAAAGCCTCAGGTTCCCCGAGAAAGATGAACAGCAGTGGGGAGTGCATATTATCCGGACACGACCAAGAGAGAGCCGCACACAAATGTCATGGGCAAAGGTATCAAGGGATAATTCTGAATTCATGAGCCAGGCCGGAATTTTAAAAGGATTTAAAAACCTGAAAAAAGGCAAGCAGCTTGAATTGCTTCCTTTTGTACTTGGCTCACAGTACGGTTACAGGGATGACCCGGAGAACGCTAACTCAAAATTAATTAATGAAAAGATAAAGGGCGATTTTGGTATTGGCATCAAGTACGGATTCTCCTCTAACCTGACAGGTGAAATATCCTTTAATCCGGATTTCTCACAGGTTGAAAGTGATGCGGCACAAATAGATGTAAACTCATCTTCAGCAATTTTTTACCCTGAAAAGCGGCCTTTTTTTCTTGACGGCTCTAATATTTTCAACTCTTACATTAATGTTGTATATACAAGAATGCTAAATAATCCATTTTACACTGCAAAGCTAATTGGAAAAATTGACGATATTGATGTTGGCTATTTAAGCGGGTATGACCAGAATACGCCATTTATAGTGCCAACTAAATACGGCAGTGATTTTATATTAACTGACCTTAAGTCATTTGGGAATGTATTAAGGTTAAAAAAAAGTCTGAAGGGTACATCCTTTATAGGATTTATCGGGACAGACCATGAAACAGGGGATAGCTACAACAGGGTTTTCGGGCTTGATGGCTCGTTCAATTTTGCTGAAAAGTACTATTTTAACTGGCAGGTGCTTGGTTACACAACAAAGGAGCTCAACGATACCGGGTTATATTCGAACACAACCTTAATAAACTCCAAAGGAAATGATGCAGGCTTTAACGGTGAGAAATTTTCCTCAGTTGGCGGTACCCTAAGCCTCTCAAGGAACTCCAGGAACTGGAACAGTGAAATATTCCTGAACATCGCGCCGCCTGAGGCAAGAAGAGAGCTTGGCTATATGGGCAAGAATGATTTCAGGGAGCTGGGTATCTGGGAGGGATTTACTATATACCCCAAGAATTCATTTATTTTAAGGGTAGAACCAAGCTTAGATGCAGGCACGCAATATGATTATAACGGCAGGATCAAAGAACAATGGGTTATTCCTAAATTTTATATACAGTTCAAGAGGTTAATTAATTTAAGCGGCGGTTTCCTTGCCGTAAATAACGAAAATTATTATGATGTCTACCACAAGAATGTACAACGTGGATGGGTTAATCTAAATGTTAATACCAGCAGCAAGGCAACCGGCGGCGCATTTTTTGAATTGGGAAAGTACATTGTAAGATTTGAGGACCCTTCTTACGTGGGGTGGGGCTGGACTGCGGAGGCCTGGCTCACGCTTAAACCGATCGATAATCTTGTGCTGGAAAATGATTACACCTATTACCAGCTTGCAAAAGAAAAAGGCGGCGAAAAGCTTTATACAGGTTATGTATTCAGGAATAAAACTTCTTTTCAGTTCACGAGGAAATTTTTCCTTAGAGTGGTGGCACAGTACGATTCTTTCAATAAAGAATTTGATATTGACCCTCTCTTAAGCTATAAATGGAATCCGTTCACAATATTTTATATCGGCTCTACTCACCGGCTATCAGATATAGGTTCATCGCCAAACCACGGGAGATTTTTAGAGACCCAAAGGCAATTCTTTGCGAAATTTCAATACCTGTTTAAATTGTAGCTGTTTGAATTATAGATGCAAGAGTTAATAGTTTTAATCGTAAAACGGGGATTTATCTCTTAAAAAAGTTAATTCTCCGTTTTATTTTGCAACCACGTTTAAAAGATTCTGAACAGTTCCGTAAAGTGACCAGAAATACTGTACATTGTAAAACAGTACATAAAGTATAACTATTGATACCTGAAACATTGAGATTATTAAGTTTACTGCTTTCATAATTTATTCCTTACTAAATATTTGATTCCTGTTTTCTACTACACAATATTAACGTTTAACGTTAGTTTTTTCAATACCCCCTTATAGTGATAATATTATAATCGCGGGGAAAAATGCCAATTAGATACCGTAAACACCCTATATTGCATAAACCGCCTACACTATACACGGTATGCAATTGTTTCTGGAAATAAAAAAAAACCGGTAAAAACCGGTTTTAGAAATAGCAAAAAATAGTAATATTTTCGTTTTATTTAGTCAGGGTCATTTTCATTGTCTTTGTAATTTCATTTGTTCCGTTGTTTACCCTTAAAACATAGAAGTATATTCCGCTTGAAAGATTTGAGGCATTAAAATTGACTGAATATGTACCGGTATTTTGGAAGGTATTCACAAGCGTTTTTACTTCTTTTCCGTTTATATCATAGACCCTGATGCTTATGTTTGAATAATCGTTCACAGTGTAGCTTATTATCGTTGAAGGATTAAACGGGTTCGGATAGTTTTGGGTCAGCTTAACTTCATCCTTCTTCAATTTACCTGCAAATTGGTATGTCACTCCGTTATTCCAGGATGAACCGCCATCTGTTGTAAAAACACTGTAACCAAATCCTCCGGTTGCAATACCGAATAGTTCAGTTCCAAAATCCATAGCTAAGAGATCGAATTTTGTGGGTGTTGTGATAATTGCCCAACTTTCTCCCTTATCTTTTGATCTCAAAATAACGCCGTTCTCGCTGCAGCCAAAGACAGTTCTTGTATTTGAGAATACCAGCTCATAAATTGTGCTTGTTATCCCGGATGAAATAACTACCCATGTGCTGCCCCTGTTTGTTGATTTAATAATATTACCGCCTGTAGTTCCGCAAACAATCACATTTTCTGATGATGCAATAGACTGAATATTTTCAGTGGTAGGTAGTGTAACTGCATACCAGTTCATTAAATTTGAAGTCGCGTAACAGGCTCCGTTATTTCCGACTGCAATAGCGTTTATTAGCTTTGTAGAGCCTGCGCTTAATATAACCATATGATTTAATGCATTGGGTGTTCCGGTGGATACAGGAACCCATGTTTGAGCGTAATCAGTTGATCTTAATAATGTACCGTTATTCCCGCAGGCATAGATCAATTGAGGCGAATAAATAACTATGTCATTCAGGTTTTCAAGCGTTCCGCTTAAGATTATGTTCCATGAAGAGCCGTCATTAGTAGATTTTAATATGACGCCATTTTCACAGGCAATCAGCTTCATGTTGACCGGATTATTGTTTATATCCACGTAATTAACGAAATCAATTGAATTCAGGACGTTGGTAATATTACTGGGCTGCTGGACCCAGTTTGATCCGCCGTTATCGGTTCTCATGACCATACCGTCTTGATCAACAATTGTAGCTTTTACGCTGCTTTCAAAAATAATTCCGCCACTGTTGATAATTGACTGCGATGGGATATTTGCATTGAAAAAGATCAAAAATGCTGATGCTGTGATTAAGAGTAATGTTTTTAGTTTCATATTGTAACTCTTTATAAAGAGCCGGATAATTTTCTTACTATAGCTGCTTTTAGTATGGATGAAAATCTTACATATTTGCTTCACTACCGGATACGGTAAAACGCCGTTCATTAACGGCGTTTTACTATGAATATTAAATTTATGATTTTTGACTATTTAGTCAATATCATTCTCATTGTCTTTGTAATTTCGTTTGAACCATTATTAACTCTCATAACGTAGAAGTATATCCCGCTTGAAAGGTTTATCGCATTGAAGTTAACCGAGTATGTCCCGGCTCCATGGTAAGAATTAACAAGTGTTCTTACTTCTCTTCCTGTCATATCAAAAACCTTAATACTGATATTTGAGTTACCGGTCAGAGTATAGTTTATAATTGTTGAAGGATTGAACGGGTTAGGATAGTTTTGACTTAACATAACAGGTTCTTTTTTGTTATTTACTGTTGATGATGCAGTCATATCACTGAACCATGTTGCTCCGCCATCTGTTGTATATATTTCAGTTCCTTCGGCCCCGGTTGAAATACCGAAAGTTTCAGTTCCGAAATTTACAGCAAACAGGTCAACAGTAGCAGGTGTTACAATTACTGACCAGTTATCGCCAATATCTTCTGACCTTACCATAACGCCATTTTCGCTTGAACCAATAACTGTAGTTGCATTTATGAATGAAAGGTCAAATATTGATGTTGTAATTCCCGAGTTTGATACAACCCAGTCGTTACCTTTATTTGTCGATTTCAGGATCGTTCCGTTACTACCTGCACAAACAAGGATATCATTCATCGAAGCAGCAGATAAAAGATTTTCCGTTGTGGGAACAGAAATAGAATACCAGTCTTCCATATTCATAGTGGCAAAAACGGTTCCGCTATCACCAACTACAACTGCATTAATTGTGGCTGCCTGTGTATTTGGACTAAATACAGCAACGTGATTGAGTGATTTTGTGGTAGATAAAACAAAAGGTACCCATGTCTCTCCAAAATCAATTGACCTCAGTAAGGTACCATTTGTACCGCTTATAAACATCATCTCAGGCGAATAAATAATTATATCATTAAGTGTTTCAACTGAATTGCTGTTGCCAAGTTTCCAGGACATGCCGGCATCCGTTGATTTTATTAAGATCCCGTTATCACCTACAGCAAGCTGTAAAGTAACAGGGTTGCCTGTATTATCAGTATAGCTGGTCTGATCAATTGAATTTAATACATTTGTTACTCCGCTTAACTGTTCTGTCCAGCTTAAGCCGCCATCTACTGTTCTCATTATTATGCCGTCCTGGCCTACTAATGTTGCAGTCTGCGAGTTTTCAAATGTTATGCTGTTCTCATTGAGAACCGGTTGTGAAAAGATCCTTACAGCTCCAAGAATGAAGAATACGGCTGCTAAAGCAATAAGTGTTTTGTTGAATTTCATAATGTTACCTCTTTCATAGGGTTTGAATATTAAATATGGGTTAATAAATAATTATCCGGTTAGAATAATTTAAAATCTTTTTGTTTCTCAGCTTGTAGGAAATTTCATGTAAGTGTACTCGTTTAATCCTATAACAAACATAGCTTATAATAACTTCCATAACAATAGCTGAATTCGTTAGATGTAAACTAAATGATTGATATTATGTGTAAAATACAAAAGCCGCAGTATTGCGGCTTTTGTATTTATTTACACCTTATTTGAATTATTGACTGGTATTACTTAGTCAATATCATTCTCATTGTCTTTGTAATTTCGTTTGAACCGCTGTTTACCCTTAAAACGTAGAAGTAAATTCCGCTTGAAAGATTTGCAGCATTAAAGCTTACTGAATATGTCCCAGCATTCTGGAATGAATTAACAAGAGTTTTTACTTCTCTTCCTGTCATATCATAAACCTTCATGCTTATGTTTGAATTATCAGTAACAGTATAGTTGATAATTGTTGATGGATTGAACGGATTAGGATAGTTCTGATCTAATTTAACAGTTTCTTTCTGCATATTTATTGCAGAAGCTGTGTTCAAGCTGGATAGCCATGTTGCTCCGCCATCAATTGTGTATATTTCAGTTCCACCTGCTCCGGTTGAAATACCGAATGTTTCACTGCCGAAATTCAATGCGAAAAGGTCAAGTGTTGCCGGGGTAGTAATTACTGACCAGTTATCACCTGCGTCTACAGATCTTACCATAACGCCATTTTCGCTTGAACCGATAACAGTTACCGGGTTTACAAATGCGAGATCGTATATTTTTGTTGTTACACCTGAAGTTAAAGCTATCCATGTGATACCTTTATCTACTGATTTGAGAATTGTACCATTTGTGCCTGCAGCAACCAATAAGTCTCCGGTCGATGTTACAGATAACAGGTTTTCAGTTGTTGGTATGGTTAACTGGTACCAATCCTCTAAATTCGTTGTAGCGAAAAATGTTCCGCTATCGCCAACTACAACTGCGTTAATAGTAGCTGCCTGTGTGCTTGGCTCAAATTTAGCAATGTGATTTAACATCTGAGTAGTTGCAACAACTACCGGTACCCAAGTTTCAGCATGATCTACTGATTTTAATAATGTGCCGTTTGCTCCGCAAACAAAGATCATCTCGGGAGAATATACAACAACATCATTCAGATTTTCAATGGTTCCGCTTGGGATGTTTGTCCAGGTCAAGCCTTCATCTACTGATTTCAGTATGATACCGTTTTCGCCAACTGCAACCTGCATGTTAACTGCGGCAATTCCAACGCTATATGTAACGAATTCATTGGCATTTAAAACGTTTGTTATACCGCTTACCTGTTCTGTCCAGGTTAAGCCGCCATCATTTGTTCTCATAATAAGACCATCCTGGCCCACCAGAGTTGCAATAACAGCGCTTTCGAATTTAATACTGTTTTCATTTACAACCGGTTGTGAGAAGATGTTCATACTGCAAAGGACAAAGAATACTGCTGTGAGAATAGTTTTGTTAAGTCTCATAATGTTACCTCTTTCATAGGGTTTAATAATTGAATATTTGTTATTTGCTAATTATTCAAAATGAATAATTTAAAGTGAATAGTGAATATTTATATAATTAGATTGTCTTGTAAGTGTTCCACATTCTTCTATACGAAGATAACTTACCAAGTTAGATATAACAATAGCTGTTTTCGTTACATGTCAACTATTTGTATGATAATAGATAAAATAAAAAAAGCCGCGTATTAAGCGGCTTTCCACACAGGCTCAATTTGAGAGCTATTTTGTTAAAATCATTTTCATTGTTTTCGAGAAATTCCCGGCACTAATAGTATAAAAGTATATACCGCTTGAAAGGTTAGATGCGTTGAAACTTATACTGTGATTTCCGGCATTCATATCTGAGTTTACAAGGTTTGCGGCTTCTTTTCCGGTAATATCAAATACCTTTATTGTGACCTTTGCATCCTGTGGAAGACTAAAATCTATCTTTGTTGAAGGATTAAAGGGATTTGGATAATTTTGTGAAATTGAGTAATCAGCCGGTAAATTGGGGTTAATGCTATTATCTGTTAATCCATTTTCTGCTGCGGCATTTTCTGAGCCGGTTGAGGTTTTGCTTCCGTTGAATGGATTGCCAAACTCAGGATTAAAGGTAAATTCAAAACCGTTCTTTATTATTTCATAACGATTCATAACGATAGGGCAGTTAACTGCAAGATCTTTATTCAAAGAAATCGAGTTTAATAGTTCGAATCTATTGAGGTTTGAAGGAATTAATATGGTCCCCGTTCCTGCGATATCCTGTAATGTTGAGCCGTTGAATTTGATGTTGAATTTACTTGTAGCATCATCCGAAAATTTAAATGTTCCGTTAACTTTGATATTTCCGCTGATGTTAAGTGATGGAATGTAATTAGGATTTGTATTCTTTATACTGAATATTGCGCCGTTATTTATTGTAATGTTTGATACGTTTATATCTGATGTAAATGATTCTGAGATATTAACAATTGTACCCTGTTCAACTGTCAAATAAGCAATTGTTCTTCCGGCAAGCTGAATGCTGCCTATGCTTGAAAGTATCAGGCTGCTTGAATTCTGAAACATTACTTTAGAGTTTGGGGCAGCTAAACCGAATGGATTTGAAGCGTTTGCGTGATTTATTCTGAATATTGAACCGCTTTCAAAAACGATAGCGTTATTTGCTCCTGTTGTATTAAAAATGTTACCGGGGCAAAGCTGTGTGAATGTGGAACCGCTCTGAAACCTTACTGCCATAGGGTCCGCAGCATTTAAATTATGTGAAATTGTTCCCTCAAGTGAGAGGCTGCCTTTTATTGATGCAGTTGCACCTGTACTTAAATATAAATTAAGCGAGGGGTCATTGCCTTGAATTCTTAAGCTTGAACCTGGCTCGATAGCAAAATCCTCACCGATTGCTGTGCCTTTTATTGTAAGTACCTTAGCGTTACCGGAAGCAGGAGATAATGTAAGGTTGGTGTTATTTCTTATTATTAGCTGACCAATAGTAACCTGGTAAACATTGGTGACATTTAAATTACCTGAATTTTCGAAAACCAGGATATCGTTGACAAGTCCTATTTGACGAAATGGTGTCCAATTGCCGGCTGCTGAAAAGTTTGAACTAACTGAACCATTCCATGTATAAACGGTCTGTGAATCTGCAAAATTTATTAATGTGGATAGCAGAAACAGGATGGAAATTAGTTTAGTAAATAAGTTCATTAGAAAAGATATTATTAAATTTTTATTTTTAATCTTTTCTGCTTATTCCCTAACTAATTATGTACAAATATAGCCTTTTTATTTAATATATAGCAACGTTCAAAAGTGTAATTTTAGATAACTTATAGCCTGAGAAGTACCCTTAAATCCTGTAGGGTATTCGGTTAGATACATAGGGGTAACAGCTAAGGTGATTTGGGGATATATTTTATAAGATTGTTTAAAATATGAATATTTTTTGGAGTAATAAAAAAACGCCGCAAATTGCGGCGTTAGCAGTAACAATACGAAGGAGGAACAAGAATTTTGCGTGTAGGGTAGAGTATCCTATTTATTTTGTAAGGATCATTTTCATTGTTTTTGTGAAGATTTCGCCATTTCCTGATTCAGCTATCATTTTATATATATAGGCTCCACTTGCAAGGTTAGTGCCATCGAATTCCAGTGAATTTCTTCCGGCAGCCTTACTGGTGTTTACCAGGGTTGCAATTTCCTTCCCTGAAAGATCATAAACCATAATTTTAACGAATGCAGTTTTCGGCAGTGTATAATCAATTTTCGTATTTGGATTAAAAGGGTTCGGGTAATTCTGCGAAATTGAAAATGCTTCAGGAACAGCAGAGGAATTATTTTCTGTTGACTGATTTTTATTCTCTTTATTAGCACTCTTGTTATCTTTTATGCTTTCATGTGAAATGATCATCATACCGTCGGGAATCTGTTCTCTAGATGAATATTGGTCATATACTCTGAAATGGTATCCATTTGTGTTGATAGTACCGTTATGATGAACTACCATGCATCGAACCGTCAGATCTCTGTTAAGTAATATATCGTTATAAATATTAAGAACTTTTACTCCGGCGTTAATATCAATGTCTCCGTTTCCAGAAAAAATTTGCTGGCTTGTTCCATTGAAGTTCAATGTCAAATATGTTCCTTCGTTTTGAGGAAAGTGGAGCTCACCGTTAATTGATAAATTTCCTTTTATGTTAAAATGCGGGACATTGGCCGCGGAAATATTATGAATATATAAAAATCCTCCGGTATTTATTTCCAGGTCATTTATTTGAACGTCGCTGGTAATACTTTCAACGACATTAATATTACAGTTGCTGCCAATGATCAAATTTGGAAATTGCCTCCCGTTAATTTTAAGCGCATTCTGATTATTTACTGTGAATTTCAGGTTACTATGATCATAAAAAGAAACTTTAGAGGAAGGAGCCTGAAGCGCAAACGGGTCAAGTGCGCCGGAATGGTTAACTACAAATGTTGAACCATCTTCAAATATCACAGAATTATTCACCCCGGTATTTGTAAATATATATCCCGGGCAGGATTGCACGAGTGATGAACCTGTTTTGAATGTAATAGCATAAGTGCCAAATGAATTAATGCTGTTTAGTCCTTCACCTGTCAGTATCAGAGAGCCGTATATTGAAGCCGTTGCATTTTGCTTTAAATATATACTTAGCCTGGGATCATTTCCGATAATTGTAAGGCTTGATGTTGAATCAATTGTTAAGTCGTCTGTATAGCTGAAATCAAATTCACTGTTTGCTGATTTCAGGTCTCCCATTCCGATTTTCGGTGGGATTTTGTATTCATTATATTTTATTGTTGCAATGTCATTTTGCTCTTCAGTTTTATCCGTTATCATATACTCTTTGTATTTCTGAGTAGCGATATCTTCACTCTCAGGTAACATATACTCTTTATACTTAACATCAGCAATATTTATATGCTCTCCCAAGGGTCCGTTACCCGCAGAAATTCCCTGTATAGAAACAACTTTTGGGTTTCCTGTAGATGGAGATAGCCTCAACTGGGTATTATGCACTACGATCAGCTGACCTAAGGTGACCTGGTTAACATTTATGATATTAAGGGGTGTGCCTGTATTAAATATAAGTATATCCGTGGTTAATCCGACCTGTCTGGTTGGAGACCAGTTTGAGGCAGTGCTGAAATTATTGTTTAGACTGCCTGTCCATATATATGTTGTTTGAGAATACAGCCCGAGGGATGTATATATACAAGCTATGAATGTAATTATTGTTTTCATAGGAGCTTTTCTCTAAATTTTAATTGCTCAGTTTACTTTGTTAAGATCATCTTCATGACCCTGGAAGTATTTTCTGCGCTATTAGAAATATTCAGCCTATAAAAATAAACTCCGCTTGCTAATCCTGAAGCATTGAATGTTACGTTATGGTTTCCCGAAGACAGAAATCCATTTAAAAGATTTGCAACTTCTTTTCCGGCAATATCGTATACTTTCAAAGAAACATCTCCGGCAGCTGGCAGCTCGAAACTTATTACTGTAGAAGGATTGAACGGGTTAGGGTAATTTTGTCCGAGCTTTAAACTGTTTCTGCTCCCGTTGAATTCCTGATGATCTTTAATAGGCGGTGTTGTTCCCCATGTTTCTCCGCCGTCAGAAGTATAAACATCCATTCCGTCTTTACCAATGGATATTCCATAATTAATATCTTCAAATGCTAC
>JBDTNV010000040.1:0-21036 GCA_039933555.1 Ignavibacteria bacterium | reverse complement strand
AAAATTATATAGATTTTTTCTGCTAGACAGCATAGCTGATAGTATTCCCTACTAATTAGCAGATGAACCGGGGCTTACAATTGTAAGCCCTTTTTTTTTATTCAATTTTGAGATGTAAGGCAGAATCGTCATTTACGCTCTCCCCTCTCCCTTTGTGCCGAAGACATTGTTTCTATGGAGAAGGGCAAGGTGTGAGGGTTAAACTATTTGTGTAGGACATTTGTTATCATAATATAGCATATGTGGAAAACTAAACATTATAATATGAAATTTTTATCAATATTATTACTTTTTATTCTCTTTACTTCCCTTTCATCCGCGCAAGAACCTGTTATCCTCTCAGGCAATAAAGGAAATATCAATTCCGTGGCATTTTCACCTGATTCCAAAACCATTGCAAGCGGTGATGAAAAGGGAAACCTGATATTCTGGGATGTCTCAACCGGATCTAAAACATATTCGCTTGAAACAGGCAGTAATATTACGAGCATCAACTACTCCCCGGAGAGTTTAGGATTATTAATTTATACCTCCTTTAACGGTGAAGTAACCATAATGAAAGCGAATTCGAAAGAGATAGTGAAGAATTTTAAAAAGAACGACAATGCTTATTACGCAATCTTTTCACCTGACGGGAAACAGTTTGCCGTCGCATTTACTCGTGAACCGACAGAAAAAGATAAAGATAAAGGAATAAGAATAAATTATTTTGTTGATATCCATGAAACCGGAAAATTCCAGAGAACTAAAACACTAAGGCTAACTAATCCAAAAGATTTTGAAAGTGAATTATTCGGCAGCGAGCTGTTTGAAAGTTACCGCTTCAACGCGTTTAATTGTGATTTTTCAAGTGATGGTAAGTACTTAGCAGCCGGCAGTTTGGGGAAAAATATTCCAATTTATAGTTTCGAATACAATAAATTTGCTCCGACATATAAGGGACATTCAAACCGTGTCTTTTTCGTTACATTTTCGCCTGACGGGAACTACCTTGCCAGTGCAAGTAAGGATGAAACTGCAAAGTTATGGAACATAGGCTCAGGCAATACAATATTGACCTTAAAAGGACACACTGACGACGTGAATTCAGCAGCATTTTCACCCGATAGTAAATATTTAGCGACAGCAAGCGATGATGAAACCGTGAAGATCTGGGATGTAAAGACTACAAAGCTAATTACAACTTTAACCGGATTTAATTCAGATGTATTAACGGTAAAATTTTCACCTGACGGAAAATACTTCGCCGCTGGCGGTGTTAATGAAAAAGTATTATTGTGGGAAACATCATCCATCTTTAAGTGACTATAAAAATAGAAGGGTCCTGTTTGGTCAGGACCCTTCCGGGTTAATGCGGAGGAGGCTTTTTGGGGAAAAGATGAGGTAGAAATCTTATGATAGGAAATATGAAGGTCCCGAATGAAACCGGAAACGAAGCCAGGCCGCAACCGTATTAAGAAGCAGAGCGGAAATAAGATGCTTCTTTTCTGCAGGCCAGCTTCGTGACGTCAACCCCTTCACTTTAACTCTATCACATTTATCCATAGTGGGACAGTACTTTTTATATATTTTCAAAAAATTTTAAATTTATTAATCCATCTGCCTTCTTAAGAATGCGGGTTTATCGTCATTGGATATCTTGAATTCATCTGAATTGAAATCAAAATCTTCAATATCCATTTCTTCATTCCTTGATCTTATCTTCTTCAGGTCCTCAGCGCTCAGCAGATTCTCTCTCTGAATTGTAGGAATATCAAGTCCCTGTAATTCCTGTTGTGTGCTTGGTATCCTTATTACATTGTGAGTAGTTTCTGTGTTCAAAAGCAGGTTCTTTGATTTTACTTCTTCTTTTTCAGGATAAGTCTTTGATTGTTTTGTCTGCACAGTTGTAAAACCTGTAGCAATGATTGTCACAATAACTTCATCTTCAAGCCTCTCATCTGAAACAACACCCCAGATAAGTTTGCCGTAATTGCATCCTGCAGCTGTTTTAATTAGCTCGGTCATGCTCTTAAGGTCAGATATCCTGAAGTTAGGATCTGCGATAATGTTGAGCAGTATTGATTTTGATCCGGCAATTGAAACACCCTCAAGCAGCGGATTATCAATAGCTTCCTGGGTAGCTCTAAGCGCTTTGTTTTCTCCTTTTGCGTAACCAATTCCCATTAACGCATCGCCCATATCTCTCATAATCGTTTTCACATCCGCAAAATCAACGTTCACTTTACCTTTTTTGGTAATAATATCGCTTATGCCTCTTGTAGCATTATATAAAACATCGTCAACCTTCTTGAAGCTGTTTTCAAGTGTCACTTCTTCACCTAAGACTGTAAGCAGTCTTTCATTTGGAATAACAATGCATGAATCAACTTCCTGTTTGAATCTTTTCAAACCTTCTTCAGCAATTCTTAGCCTGTCTTCACCTTCAAAATCAAATGGCTTGGTAACAATACCCACCACCAGCGCGCCTGTAGCTTTAGCAATTCTTGCAACAGCCGGTCCGCCGCCTGTTCCCGTGCCGCCGCCCATTCCGGCGGTTATGAATACCATATCACAGCCTCTTACAACCTGTTCAATTTCCTCGCGGCTTTCTTCAACTGCTTTTGCACCTTTGGTTTCATCCATTCCTGCGCCGAGTCCAAGTGTAGTGTTCCTTCCGATCTGTATCTTGATCTCAGCCTTACTGCGCTCAAGATCCTGCATATCTGTATTTAAAGCTATAAAGTCTACGCTATCCAGACCCTTTTCTATCATATTATTGATAGCGTTGCCACCGGCTCCTCCTATGCCGATAACCTTGATCTTTGCTCCGTATGTAGCATCAGTAACAAGTGAAATTGCCATTTTAGATATCTCCTTCTCTTTCCCCATGAAAGAATTTAGTTTTGTTTATTATTAAATTATTATTTAAAATTTTATTTTGTCCGTCTTTCTTTTCTGCTGTAAAATTATTTACTACAATTCGTCAAACCAGTGTTTAATTCTTTCAAAAATATTCTTCAAACCCGGATGTTTTTTTCCTTTTAAAGTCTTAGCGCTCTTTTTATGGTTTAGGTACTTCATCCTGTGAAGGATTAAACCAATACCGGTTGCGTAAATGGGGCTTTCAACTTCCTTGATGAGTCCCCCGCCGATATCCATCGGTACTCCAAGGTTTACTTCCGAACCCAGCACCTGCAATGCAAGCTCTTTTGTTCCCCGCAGCAATGAACCCCCGCCTGTGATAACAACACCGGCCGGCAGGTAGCTTTCAATCCCCGAGCGCTTTATTTCCTGTCCGGCAAGTACAAAAAGCTCTTCCATCCTGGCCTGTATGATCCTTGCAATAATACTTTTCTCTATCTTCAGCGGTTTCCTGCCTTTTATTCCCTGTATGGTAATTATATCATCGTTGATAATTTCACTTACCATCGCATAGCCATATTCTTTCTTCACCCTTTCAGCTTCCTTCTCGTCAATCCCAAGTGTTTCAGAAATATCATTTGTTACCTGGCTGCCTGCAATCCCGATCCCGGCAGTATGTTTAATTACGCCTTTTTTGAATACGGCTATATCAGTTGTGCCGCCGCCGATATCGATCATTGCCACGCCGACCTTTTTTTCGGAGTCATTTAATACTGCGTATGATGATGCAAGAGGCTCGAGTACAATATCATCAATATCAACGCCGCAGCTCTGCACACAGTTTGAAAGGTCATCAATCTGTGATACAAGCCCGGTTAAGATATTTACTTTGGCTTCCATTCTTAATCCAAACATGCCAATCGGCAGATCGAAAATGCCGTCTTTGCTATCTATTATGAATTCCTGGGGAATTACATCAATTATCTTTTCATCTTTTGAGAGCTTCAGGCTTTTTGCGCTTTCGTATAAACGTTCTATATCATCCTCGGTAATTATTCTATCCGGATGAGCAATCGCAACAATACCTTCTGACTGTATACACCTTATATGTGGTCCGGCTATGCCTACTGTAACAGACTTAATATCAAACCCTGAGCGCTCCTCTGCTTCTTTTACCGATGCCTTAATTGATTCTAGTGTTTTACCCGGGTTAACTACCATTCCTCTGGATAGACCGGTTGAAGGGGCTTTACCAACGCCCAAAATATTCAACCTGCCGTCATCTCTTATCTGAGCAACTATTGTGCATATTTTTGTTGTGCCTACATCAAGGCCTACTATGATATTGTCTTCTGAAATTTTCTTAGCCATTTTATAGGTTAATTTATCTTAACTGTTTGTTTACTCGCCCCGGTTATTCAATGGGCAAATTATTATTCTTTACTATAATGAGGTCTTTATACCTCATATCGATATACTTAAATGAATTTGCAGTTCTGTAAACTCTTACCTGTTTCAAAAATGCATTAAGCTGAATCAGATTTTTATCAATTGCGCGCCTTAGGAGTGAATTATTTATATCTTTGATATAGGTATTCATATTCGGCTTATCTTTACTCATAATTGATGTGTAATCAATAAAGTAAACCGGTGTTGCATCATCGCTTGTTATCAAAACAATGTTATTGCTGTCTGCAAAATTAATTTCGCTTATATAGTTAAACAGACTCTTATTTATTTTTATGGATTGGCTAATGATATATTGAGCTATCTTAATACATTTCATATCATCTTTACCGTATGTCCCCGGCCCAAGCTCACCTGAAAGGCCGCTGATAACAGGAATATCAATATTCGACTGCTCTTTTTTCATGATATATAGCGAAAGCTGGTCATCCACAAGAAAGATCTCTTTGCCATTTGATGCTGCTGCAAACGGATTCTTCTCAGCAACTTCAATTTTTACTGTTGCACCATCCCTGGAAACCACGACTCTCTTAATATTCGGATGTTTTGATATCCTTGATTCGATCATTTCAAGCGTCAATGCATTTGAGCATATCATGGAATCATTCATCTTTGCAAAATCAAATATCTCATCTTTTGAAAGTGTTATATTGCCTGTGAGATTCACATTCCTGATTGTCGATTTATCCTTCCATAAACCTGAGATTACGATGCTTGAAAAGGTGAAAACAATAACAACTGTGAATAAAATGGTAATTTTCCAATTCTTCATATTGTTACCTCCTCAAATCCTACAAGTTTAACTTCCATTTCAAGATCAACGCCGGTCTTTTCGTGCACTTTGCTTTTTATCACTTTCACAAGCTCAATTACATCATGCGCAGTTGCGTTATCATAGTTTACAATAAAATTCGCATGCTTGGTTGATACCATCGCGCCGCCATATTTTGTGCCTTTTAATCCGCTTTCCTGGATAAGTATTGCTGCCTTATGGTCTTTTGGATTTTTAAAAATGCATCCTGCATTGGGTATTTCTACCGGCTGCGCCTGGTTGCGGTGAACAATAAATTCTTTTCTTTTCCTGTTCAATTCTTCTTTATCACCCATGGCTAACTTGAATGAGGCTTCGAGCACTACTGTGTTTTTAAGGTCTGAACTTCTGTAATTGAAACCGCACTCTTCCTTGCTTAGTGATTTCAGTTTTTCCTTTTTTATGACTTTTACTTCGGTTACAAAATCAGCGGTTTCACCACCATAGCATCCTGCATTCATAACCAGTGCTCCTCCAACTG
Source organism: Ignavibacteria bacterium (assembly GCA_039933555.1). Taxonomy (GTDB): domain Bacteria; phylum Bacteroidota; class Ignavibacteria; order Tepidaquicellales; family OLB5; genus OLB5. Next base: position 15,433 of record JBDTNV010000040.1, on the reverse strand, counting down.
TTGCCGGAATTCCCGCAAGCATTTCAACACCCGCGTAATTGTTCTGAATGCAATAATCCACAAAGCGGGCAATTTTCACTCCTGCACCGGCTGTAACAACACCATCAGTATTCTTCAGATAGTTAAATGCACTTTCAAGATTTATTACTATACCTTTAATGCCTTCATCACTTATCAGTATATTACTGCCATTACCCATTATGTAATAAGGGATTCCCTGCTTATTGGCATACTTCACTATGTTTACTACATCATCAATATCTGAAGGCTCCACGTAATAATCAGCTTCGCCGCCAATGCGGAAAGTAGTATACCGCGCTAATGGTTCATTAAGCGCTATTCTTCCCTTGAATATGCTCTGTATTTCAGATATTGATATCAATTAATAAATTAACTTTGATTTAAAATATTCACAAACTCCATGCATAGATCTGTAACATCGCCCGCGCCCTGGAACACTATCACATCATTTTTCATCAGGTCATTTTTTAGCCAGGCAATTACGTCATTTGTTTCATGCAAAAGCTTCATATTTCCGTTATAACTTAACGCTTCATTAAGTATCAGCTCGCTTGTAATACCTTCAATAGGTTTTTCGCGTGCGGGGTATATATCCATTAAAATTACTTCATCAGATAGTGATAAAGCCACGGCAAATTCTCTGTAAAAATCTTTTGTCCTGCTGAATAAATGCGGCTGAAAAACAGTTCTTAGCCTGCCGGTATTCATCTCTTTTAGCCCTTTTAAGCTTGCAAGTACTTCCACCGGGTGATGTGAATAATCATCATATACTTTAATTCCGTTCGAATCATACATAAGCTGCAATCTTCTGTCAACTGTTCTGAAGGAACTTATGCTTTCTTTATACTTTTCAAATGGTATTTCAAGTATCTTGGATACTGCGAAACATGCGGTTGAGTTCAAAGCATTATGTCTGCCTACCATATTGAGATGTATATCATCATATGAACTGTGAGAATTAAGTATTGAAAAATTCAAAATATTATTCTCTGCGCTGTAATCTATTATTTTAAGATAATTTTTTTCGTCATAACCATATGATATCTTTTCCCTGTTGATAGAATTCATGAAGCTTTTTATATTTTCATCGTCACCGCAGTATATCATATATGCGCCGTATTTTGAGCGGTCACAGAACTGCCTGAATGTTTCTTTTATATCGTCAAGATCTTTGTAAATATCCAAATGATCTTCATCTATATTTGTTACTATTGCCACATTGGGCCTTAATGCTAAAAATGACCTGTCGTATTCATCGGCTTCAACAACTGCATACTTGCCTGAACCGAATCTCGAAGCGCCGCCATCGAATAACTGAACATTACCGCCCACGAAAATTAACGGGTCAAGCCCTGCATCAACTAACAGCTTGCCTATCATAGCTGTTGTAGTTGTTTTGCCGTGAGTCCCTGAAATTGCGATCAGGTATTTATCATTTACAATTTCGCCCAGCATTTCAGCTCTGCGTATCTTCTTTAATCCAAGTTCTTCTGCGCGTATCATCTCATGGTTATCAGGCTTAACTGCAGAAGTATATACAACAGTGCTGATATCCGGAGTAATATTATTTGCGGAGTGTCCACTGTAAATTTTTGCGCCCAGATCAACAAGTCTTTTTGTAATATGAGTTTCAATCATATCGGAACCGGATACATCATATCCATTGCGGAGGAAATACTCGGCTAAGCCGCTCATTCCAATTCCGCCAATCCCGATAAAAAATATTTTTTCTTTACTCATAATAATTTAATTCTGAGCGGGTTTAATTTTCAGGAATTCATTAATAAGCTCGCCGCCGCGCTCAAAATCATTTGCCCTTATCTTAAGCTGTTTTCTTCTGTTTTTTAATTTCAGTTTTATGATTCGGTATGTCATTTCCTCATCGCGCTTTCTTATCCTGCCAATTTTCACATTAATAATATCGCTCAGCATCACTTCCCTTTCACCAAACCTGTTCCTGAAAATTATTCTGTCCTCTTTCAGAATTATCATCGGCGCACGGATAATATTCAATACAACTATCACAAGGAATATCAGGATAAAAAGAATCAATATATAAAATATCGGGTCATTATATAACGACTTAAAGCTTTCCCCAACTGTTCCCTTTATCAGAACATAAGCAGTAAAAAACAGGAGGTATATTACCAGAGACTGGTAATAAAAATCCATTCTGTGTTTATGTATTTTTTCCTGCATTATTCTTTTAGTTTTTACTTTTATTAAGCATTTCAACAAGCATATTCGCAATTTTAGATGCAGCTTCTGTATCTGCCATATGGCTGAAATTGCCTCTCATGTATGCAAGCTTATTTTCATCATTTATTAATCTTAATACTGTAGATTCAAGCTTTTGATTCAGGTCCTTATCAACAATTATCTCAGCGGCATTTTTATCTGCAACTGCTCTTGCATTTTTTTCCTGGTGATTTTCTGATGCTTCAGGATATGGCACAAATATTGCCGCTGTGCCAAAGCTTGCAAGCTCCATTATTGTAGAAATGCCTGAACGGCACACAACCAGGTCACATGCTGAATATGCATAGTCAATCTTATCGATATATTTGAGGACTTTAACATTTTTGTTTGAAGAAACTGCTGAGTTGACAGTATCATAATCGCTATCACCTGTCTGCCAGATAACCTGAACACCGCTGCCTGTAATGTTCTTAAAACATTTTAAAAGAGCTGAATTAATTGATCTTGCCCCCTGGCTTCCTCCAAATACAAACAATAACTTTTTGCCGCCATCTAACCCGAAATATTTACCTGCTTCGTTTTTTTCGTACTTTTTCAGATTCTGCCTTACCGGGTATGACATAACCGAGACATTATCACTTCTTTTCAGAAATTTTTTTGTTCCCTCAAAATTCAGAATTACTTTATCCGCTTTTGATGAAACAAGCTTTACAGTAACACCAGGGTAAAAATTACCTTCTTCAATAACATTGGTAATTCCTAACGACTGGGCTGATCTGAGCACGGGGCCCGATACAAAACCGCCCGTGCCGTAGACCAGTTCAGGTGAAAAATCTTTCAGTATTTTCTTTGAGTCTCTCAGTGCTTTAAATATTTTACATGCCGCTGTTACATTCTTTAAATTTATGCTTCTCTTAAATCCTGCTACTTCAATTGTTTCAAGCTCATACCCGTTTGCAGGAACTATCTTTTCTTCTATCCTGCCTTTTGCCCCGATAAACTTTATTTTAATATTCTCATTCATCTTTCGCAGTTCATCGGCTATTGCAATGGCCGGGTATATATGGCCGCCTGTGCCTCCTGCTGCAAAAATTATCCTGTTTATCATTTCTCATTACCGGCTGCTGCAAGTGTTTCTCTAAGCAGTGCTCCTTTTGGCTGCAACCTGTATGTTGATATATTCAGCAATATCCCAACTGCGATAGAATTGAATATTATAGATGTTCCGCCATAGCTTATAAATGGAAGCGTTTGCCCCGTCGTCGGTATCATTCCTGTTGCCACCATCATATTAATGATCGCATTCATTCCGATAATTACAGTAATTCCAAAAGCCAGGTATCTGCCAAAATCATCCTGCAGCGATTTTGAGAGCTTTAGACCCCTGTAAATGAAAAGCGCAAATAATAATATTACAATTGTTACACCCCAGAAGCCATATTCTTCGCCAACAATTGAAAACACAAAATCATCGTACGACTGGGGGAGGAATAATTCACGCTGGTTTGAGTTACCCGGTCCAACACCCAAAAAGCCGCCGTTACCGAACCCAATTATAGCCTGCGAAAGCTGGTAACTCCCGTTTCCGCCGGAAGTATGTTCCTGGTAAGAAAAGATCCTGTTGAGTATATACGGCTTTGAAAGAACAAATAGTACCGCAGCCGGTATCATGGAAAGTACTGTGAAAGCCATATGTTTCATCTTCACTTTGCCAACCCAGAATACCATCAGGCTTGAAATAAATATTGCGCTCGCCGTGGAAAAATTGGGCTGCATGGCAATCAATGCTACAACTGCAAGAACATATCCTAATATTGGCAGGTATCCATAGTATAAATTATTTATATAATCCTTTTTCTTGGAAAGCAGGTACGAAATATTGATCAATAGGGCGTACTTAACAAAATCCGCCGGCTGGAAGCTGAATCCGCCGAGGTAAATCCACCTGGCCGCACCCTTTGTGGTTTCAACACCCGAGAACAACAGGTATAACAGCATCAAAATTGCGCCACCCATCAGCAGCTTCCTGTATTTGATCAAGTGAAGGTAGCTGATACGGGAGACAAGGAAAATCAGGAATATACCGAAACCCGCTCTCATTAAATGATTGCGGAAGAGATACGCGCTGTCACCGTTCATTTTAACCGACCAGCTTGAAGACGCGCTGTAAACCACACCCAGGCTGAACATTATCAGTGCCAGGATTGGGACCAGTATCCAGATATCAATTTTATTTGTTCTTGTTTCCAAAAATTATTTTAATGAGTTTACTATTTCCTTAAAAACTTTGCCCCTGTGCTCGTAATTATCGAACATATCAAAGCTTGCGCATGCCGGTGATAGAAGTATTACATCGTTACCCGCTGCATTTTCTTTGGCTTTGTTGATTGCATCCTGCATATCACCTGCAATAGTTACCGGCAGTTTTTCATTAAAAAAATCATATACCTTTTGTTTTGAATCGCCAATTGCTATTATATGCTTAACATGCTTCTTGACTTCTTTTTCAATCTGCGTGTAATCATTGCCCTTATCTTTACCGCCCAGTATCAATATTAACGGTTCACTGAAACCCTTTAAAGCATACCAAACTGAATTTACATTAGTTGCCTTTGAATCGTTGTAATATTTTACATCATTTAACTCTCTTACGAATTCCAGCCTGTGCTCTACGCCTTTAAAATTTTCAAGCGTCTTTTTTATGTATTCCTTTTCGATGCCAAAGATTTTAGCAGAAATGACCGATGCCATTGCATTATATACGTTATGGTCGCCTTTTATGATCAGTTTCTGAGTATCAATAATATTTTCTTCACCCATATAATAGTAATAGATAAGGTCCAGATTATTTACATAAGCGCCTTCAGTAATTTCATCTTTAACATTTCTGTTTAAACTGAATGCTGATAAGTGAGAATGAACTTTTACTGCTGATCTTCTTACAAGTTCGTCATCATAATTAAATACAAAGTAATCGCTGCTGTTCTGATTTTCAGCTATTCTCATTTTTGATTCCAAGTATTTTTCAAATGAATCGTATCTATCCAAATGGTCGGGGGTTGCATTAAGCATTATTGCGATAAATGGTCTGAATTTTTTGATGTTATCGAGCTGAAAGCTGCTTGTTTCAAGCACAACAATTGAACTATCATCTGTCTGATCAACAATATCAGAAAAGGCTATCCCTATATTACCGCATACAAATGTTTTGTAACCTGCATCTTTAAAAATTTCACCTATTAGTGTTGTGGTGGTGGTTTTACCGTTGGTACCGGTGATCGCAATAACTTTTCCTTTACAGAACCAGGAAGCAGCTTCAATTTCACTTACTACATCAATTCCTTTTTCCAGCGCGTTCCTGATAACAGCAGAACTTTGCGGAACACCGGGACTTACTATGAGCATATCAGCATCGTATACTCTATCCGTATGTTTTCCGAACTCATGCTCTATTCCGCACGTTTTGATATCTCTCACAAAACTGCCGTCAATTTTCAGTTCATCATTTGCATCACTTAAGAAAACATCGAACCCTTTCCTTTTCAAAAGTTTTGCTGCGGCTACACCGCTTCTTGCGGCGCCGATTATTGTTGCTCTCTTATTTTTTTCTAAGCTCTCTACCAATTTTTACGATGTTAAACTGCTATTTTGGAAAAGTGACGCCTACATTTAAACCAATTCCCTGGTATCTCTTGTCGTCAAACTCTCTTAAGTAATTGAAGTATTTAAGTTCTACCATTATATTAAAATCATAATTTCTGAAGAAAACGGCGCCCGCAATTAAGTTCAAACCCAAACCCCCGCGAGCCGCTACACTTGATTTATCCGGATCATCCCTATCCCTGCCAATAAAATGAAGTCCAAGACCGCCCCCTACAAACGGGTCAACTTCAGATTTATTTTTTGAACCTAAGAATGGGTACATAACATTTATATCAAGCCCTATATCTGTAAATGCGGGACTTGTTTTAAATCTGAACGGCAAGCTTATCTCAGCCCAGAACCCGTCACCCACATACTTGCCGAAAATTTCAAGCGCTATCATCTGGTTACCGTTGTAATCACCCTGTAGAAAGAACATGCCTATCTTACCACCGGGGACAAAATATATTTTCTTGGTGGGCTTCTGGAAAAGCTTTGTTTCAACTTCTGTTGATGCTGATTTCTTTGTACTTAAATTCAAACCCGTATTATCTGCAGATTTTAATTTAAGTTCACCAATAGAAAGCTGTGAAAATGTTACACCTGTTGCAAAAAGCAATAATACGAGGGTTGTTATTTTTGCTATTTTCATAATTCGTTCCTTTATAAATAAATTAATTTTTTATCTTATTTTGAATGTTGCAAAAGCTAATATTGCAAGGATAACAGCTACAATGTAGAACCTTGTTACAATTTTAGGCTCCGGTATCCCGCTAAGCTCAAAATGATGATGCAAAGGCGCCATTTTAAAAGCCCTTTTTCCTTCCCCGTATTTTTTCTTCGTGTATTTAAAGTAATATCTCTGTACTATTACAGAAATTGATTCGGCGAAAAATATTCCGCCCAGTATCGGCAGTAAAAATTCTTTCTTGATCAAAATTGAAAGTGTCCCTATAGCGCCGCCCAAAGCAAGTGAACCAGTATCACCCATAAATACCTGGGCGGGGTATGAATTGAACCATAAAAATCCAAGTGATGCACCCACTAAAGCCGCGCAGTAAACAGCAAGCTCGCCGTTACCGGGTAAATAGATTATATCCAAATACCTGCTGAAAATTTCATTACCTGATAGATATGCTATCAGCCCGATTGCCAGTCCTGCTATGCCTACAGTACCAATTGCAAGACCGTCAAGGCCATCTGTTAAATTCACCGCGTTTGATGTTGCCGTGATAATAAACACCATCAGCGGTATGTAGAAATATGAAAAATCAAACTCAATTTGTTTAATGAACGGAATTGTTGTGACTGAATTAATTTTCTGAAATTCAGGTAAAAAATATATTAAACAGGCAATAACCAATCCAAGCCCAACCTGATTCATAAGCTTGTATCTTGCGACAAGACCTTTCTTCATTTTCTTGAATACCTTCAAATAATCATCAATGAAACCAACAAGGCCCATCCATATTGTAGCCAGAAGAATAAGTAGTATGTACGTATTTTTAAGATCACCCCATAATAAAACCGGCACTATGATTGCAAGCAGAACTATAACACCACCCATTGTTGGTGTACCTGCTTTTGAAAAATGTGACTGCGGGCCATCGTGCCTTATTTCTTCGCCAACGTGTCTTTTCTTCAGCATCTTTAATATTTTGGGGCCAATCCAGAAACAAATTATCATTGCAGTAATAGCCGATAGAGCTGAGCGCCAGGTCAGAAACCTGAATACATCAAATCCCGGGGGATTGAAAGTCTTATTTATGTATTCCGCTAAGTAGTATAACATTTATAATGATAGTTATTTATTTGCAGATATTTTTTCTATTACATCTTCCATCTTCATTGAGCGTGAGCCTTTTACCAAAACCACATCACCCTTCCTTAGCTGAAGGCTGAGAAATGCCGAGAGAGATCCTTTATCCTGAAAATGATAATTATTTTTTACGCCTTTTGCCGCTATAAAAGTATTATATGAATCTTTGCCGTATGTCAATAGGTTTTCAAACTTCATTTTTTTAACAAGCTTGCCTGTTAATGAGTGCTCTTTTTTGCTCGCTTTGCCAAGCTCAAGCATATCACCCAGTACAATGTACTTTTTACCTGTTACTTTGTATGCTTCCAGATTTTCAAGCGCGGCATTAACGGAATCAGGATTTGAATTATATGTATCATCAATTATCCAGATACCGTTAATGCCTTTTAGCTGGTTGCGCCTGCTAGACTCAATTTTATATCCGGACAATGCTTTTTTGATTCCTTGAACCGGTAGCCCGAAGTAGAAACCAACTGCAGCCGCGCATAAGGCAGCCTGGCAGCTTTGATAACCGATATTTTTTAATTGAGTTTGAATTTTCCTGCTTCCATATTTAATTTCGAGCTGCGGATAAAACCTATTAAAACCCTTTAATTTACCTTTTACATCAGCTTTATTTTTAAACCCAAAGCTGAATGTTTTTATACTTTTATACCTGCTGTATTTATCAAGATACTTATCATCTGCATTTTGAATAAATGTTCCGTAAACCTCTTTTAAATATTCAACCAGCTCACCTTCAGCTTTTGCCGCGCCTTTAATATCTTTCAGGAATTCCAGGTGCTCTTTGCCTATGTTTGTTATCAGTCCGAACTGCGGCTGCGCTATTCTTGAAAGCATTTCAACTTCACCAAAATGATTTGTACCAACTTCTATTACTGCAATTTCATGTTCCGGCTTTAATCTGAAAATGGTCAGAGGTACACCAAGCTGATTGTTCAGGTTACCTTCTGTCTTAAGCACATTGTATCTTGTAGAAAGCACTTCGGCTATAAAATCTTTTGTTGATGTTTTCCCGTTGCTTCCGCTTACCGCAATTACTGGGATTACAAACCTGCTCCTGCAATGCTTTGCAATTTCGCCGATAGCTTTTTGTGTATCCTTAACGACAACAAAACATTTTTTTTTAAAAGAACGGTTTAAAGCTTTTAAGTTTTTCCTGTACCAGCTTTCATTTATGACTGCGCAAACTGTCCCGTTACTAAGCACATCATTTACAAAATCGTGACCATTGAATCTTTCACCTTTTATCGCAAAGAAAAGATCATTACTGCCGCATTTCCTTGAATCTATTGAAACTCCGCTAAACTTTTTATTTCCAAATGCTTCGGGATTGTATATCTTAATTCCTTTGATTCCTTCAATATCATTAAGCCTTAATATCATTTGCTGTATTTTTCAGCTATTTCTCTATCACTTAAATGATATTTGACCCCTTTTATTTCCTGGTATGTTTCGTGTCCTTTACCTGCAATTAAAATAACATCCCCCTTTGCGCTCAATTCGATGGCTTTTGTAATTGCAAGCTCGCGGTTTTCTTCTACGGAATAATTATCGCTGGTAATTCCTGCTTTGATTTCTTCAATTATCAGCATTGGATCCTCATCCCTTGGATTATCAGAAGTAATTATCACTTCATTGCTGTACTGTGAAGCAATTTTTCCCATTAAGGGGCGCTTTGTTTTATCCCTGTTACCACCGCAACCAAATACTGTTATTATTTTGCCTTTGGATTTGCTCTCATCAAGAATTTCTCTGATGGTCGTTATTGCTTTCAATAATGAATCAGGCGTATGCGAATAATCTATGATCGCATCTGCGCCGCTTGAAAGTTTTATTCTGTTAAACCTGCCATCAACGGCATGGAAATCTTCAATATGCTTAGATATATCTTTATAACTGATGTTTAATGTTTTTAAGGAAGCAATTGCTGCAAGAATATTATGAACGTTGAACTTCCCTGTAAGCTTTGTTTTAATTTTAAGCTTTTCAATATCTTCACCGTTTCGGGGAACAAGCACATCAAAGCTCATTCTGTTAATATCCATTTCAATATTCTTTGCTGTAAACGTTCCGCATCCAAATCCATAAGCTATTCTCTCTGCGGGTGAAGTTGATACTATCCTTTGGCCATATTCATCATTGCAGTTATATATTGCTGAGGGGTGAATGCCTTTAGTCCCGATCCTTTTCAATGAATCGAAAAATATTTTCTTGGCATCAAAATAATTTTCCATTGTCCCATGGAAATCCAGATGCTCAGGGGTTAAATTGGTAAATACTGCGGCATCAAACTTTATTCCATACACCCTCATTAAAGAAAGTGAGTGTGATGAAACTTCCATTACGCAAAACTCAACATTTTCATCAGCCATTTCTTTAAGAATCCTGTTCAGCTCGATGGAATCCGGTGTTGTATGCTCCGTTTTCAGGAATCTTTTATTTATATAATTGCCATTTGTTCCTATTAGACCTGTCTTTTTACCAATTGCCTGCAAAACATAATTTATTATAGATGTTACTGTTGTCTTGCCGTTTGTGCCGGTTACTCCAATCATTTTGATTTTTGCAGAAGGAAAACCATAGAATGCATTGCTCATCATAGCCATTGCCTTGCGAACATCAGTGACTTTGTATATTCTGGGATCAGCTATATCTGGCTCACTATCTGTTATAACGGCTTTTGCTCCCTTATCAAATGCATCACCTATAAACTTATTGCCGTCGGATACAAATCCTTTTACAGCGAAGAAAATATCACCCTGCTCAACATCATTTGAACTGGCAGTAAGCTTATTGATATTAAAATCAAAGCTTTCTTCCGGTTTCAATATTTTATTTTCTGCAAGCGATATCATTTCACTAAATTTCATTTAAAATTTATCAGGAGAGTCACAATTTATTATTACTGTTTGATTTTTACCCAATATAACCCCGGCTTCAGGGACCTGCATCGAGACCTTCCCGCATCCATTTACTTTGAAATCGAGTCCCATTGAAGAAATCACCTTAATACATTTTCTCAAGCTCATTCCTTTTAAGTCAGGCATTTTCATTCCGCTTTCCTTCAGTGATTTATTATCACTGCCTCCACCTGCTGTTACAAGCTTAATTACCTTACCGCCTTTTTCGCCTGTAACCATTTCCTGTGAAACTACTATCGCGTTTTTCCTTGGGCCCTCAACTTCATATGGCAGCTCGTTTTCGTTAAGGAACTTTACCGCATCACTGATATCAAAATTCAACAGGTTCAGTGAGCTGTTATCCTGAGTTGGATTCACGGTCATTACAATATTTGCTTCATTTTCCTGTGAATTATATTCATGAAGCCCGGTTAAGTTTATTATTCTCTCTGCTATTTTTCTGAATATTGGAGCCGATACTTTTCCGCCGTAATACTCACCCGCTCCGGGAGCGTCTATTATCACTGATACTACAATTTGCGGGTTTTCTGCGGGGAAATATCCAATAAATGATGACGTATATTTACTTTTTGAGTATTTTCCTTCAACCATTTTCTGTGAAGTACCTGTCTTGCCGGCTATTTTAATATTTTCGATCTTTGCATCTTTACCAGTGCCTCTTTCAACCACACCAACAAAAAGCTCGGTAAGTGATTTTGCAGTATTTTTAGATATTACATTCCTTATTTCAACCGGCTGATATTCTTTAATTAATGTTCCATCGGGAGCAAGAACTTTTTTTATTACAAAAGGCTTCATCATCATACCATCATTGGCAACACAGGCATAAGCATTTGTCATTTGCAGAGCTGTTACAAGCACTTCGTAGCCAATTGCCATGTAGTTTAGTGATACCGGTGAAAACTCAATGGGTTTCTTCAGTCTTCCCTTCATTTCACCCGGAAGGTCAAGCCCTGTAGTTATTCCAAAACCAAAATCCCTGGCATACTTGTAAAATCTTTCTTTACCTAGCCTGTTTGCAACCTGTATCGTTCCTACGTTGCTGGATTGCTCTATGACCTGCTGGAAAGTAAGACTTGAAAACTCGTGGGAATCTTTAATATTCATATATTCCCCGCCGAATGTGTTTATCACATCGTACTTGTTGTATATACTCTCCTCAAGCGCAGATGCCGCTGTAACGATCTTGAAGGTCGAGCCCGGTTCGTACATATCGGTAATCTCTGCAATTTTATCCTGGCTTGAGCCGTCTAAATTTATCGAGTTCATCGCGAGGATCTCACCGGTCTTAACATTCATCACAATTACTTTACCACCAAGTGAATTATTCGCGCTCACACCCGCTGAGAGTTCTTCTTCGACTATTTTCTGAATGTTCAGGTCAATTGTAAGGATCACATTATTTCCGTCAACCGGTTCCTGCCTTGGGAATTCAACTGCCGGCCGCTTCCTGCCCAAACCGTCTTTCTGCATAACTACGTAGCCTTCTTTGCCGGCAAGCATATCGTTCAGCTCAAGCTCAATACCGCTTAAGCCGTTGTTATCAATATTTGTGTAGCCTACAAGGCTTGATGTAAGCTTATCGTAATTAAATATCCTGTTCGGTTCGTTAAGCTTTATTACACCAGAAAAACTTATGTCCTTCACCTGTGCATCAAATTTGGGGTCTATTCTTCTTTCAAGCCATACAAAGGATGTATTCTTTGCATTTAGCTTATCAATGTAAAAGCTCTTATCTTTTTTGAATATGGCGGAAAATACCTGCGCTACAGAATCTTTATTATCAACCATATTAGGGTCAGCAGCGAAAGAATACATGACAATATTTGAAACCAGTGAATTCATCTTGCGGTCAAAAATTATCCCGCGTGATGACTTCAGTGATATTTTGCTTTCATACTGCTTTTTTGCCGCAAGCTGGTATTTAGCTGCATCTAAAACCTGTATTGTGAATAGCTTGTAAAGGATGACCAGAAATAACAAAGCAAACACAGCCATGAAGAGAACTATCCTTCTATCTGTATTTGCCGTAATTTTTGTGTTTTTTCTTTCCCGCATTTCAAAAACCGCCTGTTTTACAGGCCCCAACAATTATTTATTATTGTGCTATGTTTTCCAGTTCAGACCTTTCTATTGTGATCTTCTTTGGTTTGGTTGATGAATAATTAAGCCCCAGCTTATCTGTTGCCGTACTTTTGATATTATCTAAGTTGGTTAAACGTTCAATTTCAGTCTGAAGATTGTTGTTTATCGTAACGGTTTTGTTTATTTCTGTCCTTGTGTTGTTGCTTTCTACTACAAGTGCGTTTACTGCTATTATGTTGTTTACAAAGAAGACTATTATCCCTGCAGTTATAAAGAACATAACCATCAGGTTGAACAGCGAAACTTTTCTTTGTTTTGTGCTTCTCATTTCCGGTATTTATTTTTACTGCCTTTAATTACACTGTCTTTTTCCGCTGCTCTTAGTTTTGCGCTCCTCGATCTTACATTAGCGGTTATTTCTTCTTCAGCTGCCTCTACTGGCTTCTTAGTTAATACTTTGAGCCTTGGGTCACCCCTTAGGGCATTCTTTACAATTCTATCTTCAAGCGAGTGATATGATACTGCCACTATTCTGCCGCCTTCTGCCAGGACATCTGTTGAATCAGTTAAAACGCGCTCCAGGTTTTCAAGCTCATTGTTTACTTCAATCCTGATTGCCTGGAAAAGCCTTGAAAGATCACTGTTTAAAAATCTTGGCGGTACTTTGTTTCTCAGCATCTCAACAACATCAAATGTTGTTTCAAAACTTTTGTTTTTTCTTAAAAGAACTATTTCGTCTGCAATCTGCCTGCTGTAACGCATCTCACCATAACTATAGAATATCCTTGCCAGCTCATCTTTATCATATGCATTCAGAATATCTTTTGCTTTCAGTTCCTGGCCCTTATCGGCTCTCATATCAAGCGCTGTATCCTGCTGGTAGCTAAAACCTGCTTCATGGCTCAGCTGGTATGATGAGAGTCCAAGATCCATTACGATACCGCTTACACTTTCAAATCCTGCCGTCTCAACGATATCTTTGATATCGCCAAAATTGCGCTGCATATAAATTATCCTGCTCGTGTAATCAGAAAGAACCTTCTTTGTATGCTCTATGGCATATACATCTCTATCTACTGCTATTACAATTGTGTTTCCAGGTGAGAAATCCAGTATTTTTTTTGTATAACCGCCGCCTCCGAGTGTGCAGTCAACATAAACCCTTTTTGATGCTTTTTGTATATCAGAATCATCATTGCCGTAAAACAAGTACTCTATGGTTTCATTAAGCAGTACCGGTTCGTGATAGAATACTTCATCCAACTTTTACCTTTCGGTGTTTTTTGAATAAAGCTTTGTCATCACTTTCTGCATTACGTCTTCGTATGAATCAGTACTCCCTTTAAGATACTTTTCATAAGCCTGCGGGTCCCAAAGCTCGATCCGCTCAAGCTGGCCAATGAGAAGAATTTCCTTTTTGATTCCGACTAGATCTTTGAGCTGCTGCGGGATAAGTATCCTGTGCTGTGAATCAACTGTAAGCTCATCGGCGTAAAAGAACATTTGTCTTCTCATTAAAACTTCTTCATCTGTATATGGATTTGTGTTCCGTACGGTTTCGAGAACCTTCACCCATTCATTCGAAGGAAAAAGCCAAACGCATTTATCTCTTCCGAGGGTAACGTTTAATATATCATTGGCATCCGGCAAAATGTGTTTGCGGAACTTGGCAGGAATTATAATTCTGCCTTTATCGTCAATGATCGTATTAGCGTGCCCTTGAAACAATTATGTTTTTTTTGTTATTTTTGTGTGTTATTAAAAGCATTTAGGGTGAAAGTGCGGTGAAATCTAGAATCCTCCACTTTCCTCCAACTTCCTCCACTACAAAAATACGAAAAAAAAACCATATGTCAAGGGTTTTTTCGCTATTTTTTCAATTTTTTTAAATTTTTTATTAAGGGTATGTTGTGACGAGAATTCCTTAGGAAATACTTAATACTATAATAAAACTAGAAAATATTGAAAACTGTTCCGGTTGCCTTGCCGAAGAGAAATATTCCCAAAACTATCAGGATTATCCCTGCATAAAAATTTAACTTTCCGACTGTGTTTTTATTTATCCTGTGTTTGTTGCCTGTAATTACTTTTAATAGAAGCCAAAACCACAAAACTGTGCCGCTGAAGGCCCCGACCGAAAAAATTAGTCCGCCAAAGACAGAATTATTCATAATACCAAAGCTCTTAATATAACCAACAAGTATAACCCACGATGCGGGAAGAGTTATTGATGAAATGCACAGCATGACTCCCATTAAGAATTGACCGAAGACACTTGAATTTTCAGTGTGCAACTTGCTTTTCTGTACTAACTCCGCTGCCCTTCCTTTTGCCTTTGAAAGATTCTCCGTTTCCTTCTTTTCAAGCTGGTCAAAATCAGTTTTAGTTTTCATTATCCTGATACCATAAATAATGACTACCGCACAACCTGCGTATATCAATACTATCTGAATAATTCTGATATTATCATTTATAAGGTTTTCTATACTCATTGGAAGTATTGAAATAAATAATGTAATGCCGCCAAAAGCTATCAGCGCATAGATCATATCCATGAATGCAGAGCCGGATGCTATTGCCATGCCTTCTTTTAGCTCACCCCTGAAACCTTTTGATATCAGCGCAAAGGCAATGGGTCCAAGCGGCGGAACTGAAACTACAAAACCTGTAATTATTCCCGCAATAAGCGAATATAAAAGTGAATATATCATTAAATTATCTGTTAATCCGCAATTTATCTATT
>JBDTNV010000039.1:0-21805 GCA_039933555.1 Ignavibacteria bacterium | reverse complement strand
CTGCCTTTTTCATTTTATAAAAGCAATTAAGTTGATATTTTTGCAGATTGTTAAAAGATATTAAAAATACGATAAGGCAATCGGGAGTGTACGGATTAAGCCGGATATCCACTAAACTTATAGCATTCATACTCTTACCGCTGTTAACTCTAAATTTTACTGTTCCCGAATATGGGGTTTATGTGCTCACTGAAAGCCTGTGGCAGATACTATGGGCTGTATTTTTATTTGGATTCGAATCAGGAGTGGTAAGATGGTATTTAGAAATAGCCGATGATCTGAAAAGAAAAAGATTCCTGTTTTCTGTAACTCTGTTTCTATTAGCTTTCAATGCCATCCTCTTCTTGTTGATTTACCTCTTCTCACCGCAGCTTTCACAGATCGTATATGAAAATATTGGGCTTTCAAAATTTGTAGTTTACGCCGCTCTTATTGCCGTAGTTGAAACTTTTTCATTCGTTGTATTCCTTCTCTTAAGGATAGAAGAGCGTACAAAATTATATTCAATTCTCGCAGTATTATCAACTTTAATTTCTCTTTTATTGCAGATATATTTCCTTCAGTATTCCGGCATTAAGCTCGAAGGAGTATTCATAGCAAAAATTATTGCTCCGGCTTCAATAATTCTGGTACTTCTCCCCTACTATTTCCGCCGCCTCAAATTCGGGTTCGAGAAAACACTTTTATTTGATCTGTTAAGATACTCGTTCCCTATAATGTTTGCAAGCCTGGTTATGGCATTACTGAATCAGATCGATAGATATATACTGGGATCAATAACGGGACTGAAGGATGTTGGAATATACGGCCTGGCATATAATATCTCAGGCTTGATAAATTTCCTTGTTGTGTCGCCATTCTCTCTTGCTTTTACAGTATTATCATGGAAAAAGCTAAAAGATGATAATGCCAAAAGGTTCTATACCAAGACGATTACATATCTTTTCCTTGCGGTTATATACGTATCGTTAATCATAGCTCTGTTTACTCCCCACCTGATTAAGATATTTGCGATGAAGACTGATTACTGGTCAGCGAGCAAGTATGTGCCGTGGATAATACTTGCAATGCCGTTTTATGGTATTCATTTTGTTGGCGTATTCAGTTTTTATGTTTCTAAAAAAACAAAATATGTTTTTATTAGTTATCTTATAGCATTAGCGGTAAATGTAATATGCAATTTCATTTTTATTCCAATGTTTGGAATTTACGGCGCCAGTTTTGTAAACCTGGGAAGCTTTATGGTGCTATGTATTGCAATTTATTACTTTTCTAAGAGAAACTATTTCTTTGAGTATGAGTGGTACAAAATATTATTGATGATCCTTACATATACGGCTCTTGCTGTCCCGTTTTTTTACTTTAATTTTGGCAATAGGCTGATTGAAATCCTGCTGAAAGTTATTGCAGTTATTCTGTTCCCTTTAATACTCTATCTTTTCAGATTTTACGAACCGCTTGAAATAAAAAGCATAAAAGGATTCATTAACAAATACATTATTAAAATTAATTTTAATGAAGAAAAGTAATTTATCAAAGGATGTACTTGCAGTTATTAAACCCAAAATATGGGATTACTATTATTACGTAAGTATCCTGACACGAAAAGCATATGAAAAAGTGATCCCGGGACTTCTTAAGGAAAATAAGAATCTTAAAATTCTGGATTATGGCTGCGGCGTTATGCCCTATAAGCACCTCTTTGAAGGCTATATTGGAAAGTACACGGGGGTGGATGTAGGTAATAACCCGAAAGCTGAAATAAATATTCAGTCCGGCGAAACACTTCCTTTTATGAATGATGAATTTGATATCGTACTCTCTTCACAGGTACTTGAGCATGTTAAAGATGTGGAACAATACATGAATGAATGCTACCGTGTTCTGAAAAATAACGGGTACCTGCTGCTATCAACACATGGAACTTGGCAGTACCATGCTTCTCCTTACGATTATCACAGATGGACTTCCATCGGACTGAAAAATTTACTGGAGATACATAATTTTGAAGTAGAAGAGTGCACTCCAATTTTAGGTCAGTTGGCATTGACGAGCCAGTTAAGGATAAATTTCTATTACTCCTCTGCGGCTTTTGTGGGAACTGCTGGAAAGATATTATTGGCTCCGGTGGCAATGATATATCAAATTAAGATGATGCTGGAAGATTTGATCACACCCAAAAGAGTTAAGCAAAGGGATTCCGCAATTTTTTTAATGCTGGCAAAAAAGAAATCAAATTTGATAAATGAGTAAGAAAAGGGCCCTTTTCATCAAGAAAAGTGACACAAACTCAAAATTCATTTTGAATGATTTGGATATTTTGAACGAACATTACCTTACTACATTAAAGAATGTGAAAATATCGAATAATCTTTTTATTTTTGCGATACTGTTAAAGGAATTCTTTTATTTGTTATTTAATATCTGGAAATACCGGATAGTTTACATTTGGTTTGCAGATTATCATTCATTTTTCCCAATACTGTTCTGCAGGTTACTTGGAATTAAATCAGTTATTTCAGCAGGCGGTTATGAAAGCACGTATATCCCTGAAATTAATACGGGTGTGTATGTAGGCAGAACTCTCCCGCAAAGAATCAGGATGTTTTGTGTTAAATTCAGCCTCAATAATTGCAGTGTTATTTTGACCGTCGATGAAACATTGATCGAAAATGTCAATGACTATATATATTCAGATATTCCGGGGAAAAAACCTCTTCAAGACGGGATTAAACATTTCATTCCTTCTCTGAAGTCAAAAATTAAACCGCTATATTTGGGATTTGATCCTGGGATATTCAGAAGAAACGAAAATATCAAAAAAGAATACTCTGTTGTTACAGCAGGATTAATTGTCAATGATAATGAGTATAGAAGAAAAGGTATAGATCTTCTCATAGAAGCTGCAAAGATCATGCCTGATGTTAGATTTATTTTCATTGGTTTAAATGACGAATATATAGATTACTTTCAGAAAC
Organism: Ignavibacteria bacterium; assembly: GCA_039933555.1. GTDB lineage: Bacteria > Bacteroidota > Ignavibacteria > Tepidaquicellales > OLB5 > OLB5. The sequence goes on along the minus strand of JBDTNV010000039.1, from coordinate 18,827 downwards.
TGAATCTAAAAAATGCAGTGCTCAATAAGAAAGTTGAATATGATGAGCTTATCAGCGAATACAGTAAGGCCAAGGTATTTGCGCAAATTTCAATGTTTGAAGGCATGCCAAGCGCTATCTGCGAAGCTATGCTTTGTGAATGTATTCCTGTAGGCTCTAACGTAAATGGTATACCAAAGGTTATAGGTAATTGTGGGTACATTGTTAAAAACAGAAATGTAAATGAAATTGTACAAAAATTATATGAAGCGCTGAATTCACCGGAAGAGCTTGGCATTGAAGCACGCAAACATATCATATCAAATTTTTCGCTTGAAAAAAGAAAAGATCTGCTCTTAAAGACTTTGGAAGAAATTTGATTTTTATTTTTAGCCTCATTTTTTTTCATCAAATATTTTTTATTATTTAATCACTTTTAATTATACTCAATAACAAATTAAGAACATGCAAAGAAATTTATTAAATCTCATGCTTTGTCCGATTGATAAGAAAAAGCTCAGTCTCCGGGTCTACAAGACTGAAAATAGAAAATATTCACAGGATACCGTTGAAGAAATTATGGAAGGGCTGCTTATATCAGCCTCCGGATTTATTTACCCGATAATTGCCGGGGTACCCAGGATGCAGCTTGATGCTTTTTTGGAATATGGAAATTTGATATCAGTTAATTTCAAAGAATATGACTCTGTAAAAAATACTTTACTTGAAAGCTATGAATACATTATCAACCAGGTAATAAAAAAGACGAAGAAGACAAAGAAAAGTTTTTCTCAGGAATGGAAAATATTTAAGTATGAAGGAGATACCACCTGGGGATTCACAAAAGATGTAAGGAAAAAAAGATTTCTTGAAGAGATAGGAGTTACTGAAAATGAACTTGCCGGAAAAACACTATTGGATGTAGGCTGCGGAAACGGTGTATTGACAAATGCAATCGCGGATTATAATGTTCAGACAGTCGGTATAGATGTTTCTTACAGTATTGAACGGGCATTTCAAAACAACGATAACTCTAATGCTCATTTTATTCAGTGCGATCTTCAAAATCCGCCTTTTATAGCGGAATTTTTTGATATAGTTTACTCTACCGGGGTTATACATCATACTAATAATACTGAGCTTTCATTTTCATGTATATCGCCTCTTGTAAAACCTAAGGGAAGATTATATGTTTGGCTTTATAAACCTGAAAAAGATCTGAGGCATCGGGCTATTGTAAAGATAAGAAAATTCACGCACAGGCTGCCTATTTGGCTGCAGTATCCCTTGTACCTGACATTTCTTGTCCCATGGGGTTTATTAAAAGAAAGGCTCCGCGGTAAAAAGCTTACCTGGAGAGAGCAGCTTATTAATTATTTTGATGTACTTTCGTGCGAATTCAGGTATGAACATACACCCGAAGAAGTTACAATTTGGTATTTAAAGCGGAATTTTAACAATCTGAATGTGACAATTATCGAATACTTAGGATTTGGAATGTATGGTGATAAAATACCATAATTTGAATTGAACATTTTAGTTTTATATTATATATTTAGTTTCTTTAAAAATTAGCCCATAATACAATGAAAAAATGCAATGCGATCTTACTTTCCTGTTGTTTGTTTTTCAGTTCGTATTCAATAATATTTTCCCAATCAGGCTGGATCCAGCAATCCGTAAATACAACCACTTCGCTGAACAATATTCAATTTATTAATAACAATACCGGCTGGATTGTTGGTGATAGCGGTATTATATGCAGTACAACCAATGGCGGCACAAACTGGCTTAAAGACACTTACTATTCAGGCGACGAGATATTAAGATCTGTTTATTTTAAGAACCAGAGCACCGGAATAATTGGAGGATGCAACGGCGGTAATACTGCCGGTTTTATGCTCAGGACAACAAACGGCGGCTTAGGCTGGAACCAGATGAATTTTTCAGGGGTGCCATATGATATTTTTTCATTTGGCGGGGATACTATTTGGAGCTCCCGACATAACGGCAGTGTGATGAAAAGTACGAACATGGGCATAAACTGGACTACCACAAGTATTCGTAGCAATCTGGAGCTTTACACAGTGTATTTTGTTAATAATTTGACAGGATGGACCGGCGGTGCAGTATATGGAGAATACACTTATCTCTATAAAACAACCAATGGCGGGGCTTCGTGGGTCCTTCAATTTATTCACCTGACTGATCACATTTACAGTATATATTTTATCAATAATCTCACCGGCTTTGCTTCAACTCTTCGCGGTTCTGTTTATGAGACTACTAATGGAGGTAATGACTGGATCACAAAACTTGCAGGTTCAAACGAGATACTTTTTGAGGTCAGATTTCCCGATGCAAACACAGGTTATACCGCCGGTGTCAACAAAAGAATATTGAAGACGACCGACCAGGGTACAAGCTGGATTCCACAGGTTTTACCGCCCAATATATCCTCTTCGGTATATTTTACCAGTATAAATTTCAGGGATGTAAATACAGGCTGGTTAATTGGAAATAACGGAACAATATTGAAAACAACAAATGGTGGAATTCTTGGAATTGAAAATAATGGAAGCACAATTCCCAATTCCTTCAGGCTATCCCAAAATTATCCGAATCCATTTAATCCGACTACGACTATTGAATTTGATTTGCCCATCAGCTCTAATGTTGAGCTGATAATATTCGATATTACAGGCAGAGAAGTTGAACGTTTGGTTAATCAGGAATTACGGGCAGGAAGTTATAAATATACTTTTGCAGGCAGCAAACTCAGCAGTGGTGTATATTACTATAAAATGCTGACAAAAAATTTCTCGGAAACTAAAAAATTTGTATTAGTTAAATAGTTCTAAATCCTGAACCCCTGTTTTGATAAACAGGGGTTCTTTTTTTTAACCACTGCGAGAAAACTTAAAGTTTCTACTTTACCCTTAATCTTAGAATAATCCAATGCTCCTAAGAGTCTATTCCAACTCATTTTGTATATTGTAAACATCTAAAATACAGCTATTAAAACCTTGATTTATTAAAACAATTATTATAATTTTAGATATATCTAAAGGAGGTATAAATTGAAAAAACTTTTTAAAATTCTGGGCATTTTGTTCTTAATTGTTGTTTTGTTTGCGGGGGGAGGATACATTTATCTTGTTTCGTCTTTTCCGAAGGTAAGCGCGGCGCCTGATATAAAAATAGAGCCAACACCCGAGAGAATTGAACGGGGAAAGTTCCTTGCCAACAGCTTTGCATTCTGCATTGATTGCCACTCGGACCGTGATTTAAATAGATTTAGCTTTCCTGTCAAACCGGGCACCGAAGGAATTGGCGGTATTGATTACGGTGAAGGCGCGGGGTTTGTTCCTGCAGCAAACATCACGTCAGATAAAGAAACGGGTTTGGGCAACTGGACAGATGGCGAAATATTCCGCGCTATTACAGCCGGCGTTAGTAAAGACGGAAAATTCCTTGCTCCAATGATGCCTTATCCGCTATTCTCAACACTCGATAAAGAGGACATCTATTCCATTATAGCGTACATTAAAACATTACCCGCACTTAAAAATAAAGTAGCAGAAAAGAAATTAAAATTCCCGGTAAATATAATTTTCAGGACAATACCCGCTGATGCCACAACATTCGGGAAAAGGCCGGACGGCTTGGATAAACTGAAGCTGGGTGAGTATTACGGTGTGGCATGTAAATTCTGCCATACACAAAATGAGAAAGGAAAGTACATCCCCGGAAAAGAGTTTGCAGGCGGAGTTGAATTTCAAATGCCTGACGGTTCAATAGTTCGATCTGCAAATATTACCCCCGATAAAGAAACCGGAATCGGGAATATGACGAAGGAATTATTTATTGCCAAATTTAAGGCATACCTTAATGAATCAAATCTTGACCCTAAAGCACACGGATACAATACTGTAATGGCATGGAATTTTATCGCCAAAACTGCCTCCGATGATGACCTCGGAGCTATCTATGATTATTTAATGGCACAGAAACCCGTTAATAATAAGGTAGAAAAGTTTACTCTGCAGGGGTTGAAGTAAAAATTATATAAGGAAATAATCGTGCCACGAATAAATCAACCTGCAATGTTCTAAATATCTTTCGAATGAAGTTATCTAAAAGCTAAATAGATACCTCGATTCGTGGCACGAATAGCTTTTATTTTTTATCAGTCTGTATAGTAACAAAATCCTTCTCACCATTATTCATAGTAAATTTCAAAATCATACGCTAAATTGTATAATATTTAATCAAAATTAACTAGAAACTTCTAAATAATGCGTTCAATAAAATACTTAGCTTTACTGATCTTTGTAACTAACCTTCAAATCTTAACACAAGACAGGAATATTGAAAACAGTCCTTATGACAAAGCCAGTGATTATACAAAAACAAAAAAATCATTTAATCGTGAAAAATGGTTTTATGAACAGCGGATGTACCCGTATAATCACATACCCGAAGATGCATATGGCAAAGCCATAGAAGAAAGAAACGCCATGAGAAGATCAAATGGATTTGCATTATCCTCTGCCGCGCCATGGGTTAATATTGGCCCAACACCCGGATACTATTTTGCATATACCAATATTTCAGGCAGAGTAGCAACGGTGAGGTATGACCCGGTCAATCCAGCTATAATATACATTGGCGCAGCTTTTGGAGGTGTGTGGAAATCAACAAACGGCGGGAATAATTTTTCGCCCGTTTCAGATAATGAAGTATCGCTTTCAACGGGCTCAATTTGCATTGACCCGCTCAATACATCAATTGTTTATTACGGAACAGGCGAAGCAACATACAGCGGTGCATCATATTACGGCAGGGGTATACTTAAATCAACCAACGGCGGCGCGACATGGACAAATTATACAGCCGGTTTACCAAGTTTAACCTATTGTTCAAGGATAGTAATTCGTCCCGGTTTTTCTAATCAGCTTTTTGCGGCAATGGGCGGCTCAGGGTTATACAAAAGCAATGATGGTGGGGTGACATGGGGTTTAGTTGTCAGCGGAAGATGTGATGATATAGTTTTTTCGCCTAACGGTACTGCTGCCTACATTACAGGCAGCGGAACGGGTTACAGAATTTCAAGTGACGGCGGTTTAACGTTCGTTCCCAATTCCACTTTAACAATGGGAGAAAGAAACCATATCGCAATTTGCAGGAGTACGCCATCTGTATTATACTGCTCGGTCTTTTCGGGAAGCACAATTACTGTATTCAAATCTGTGAATTCAGGCCTCAACTTCTCTCAGGTCGCAGTTGGCACAGATTTTAACGGCGGGCAGGCGTGGTATGATTTTTACATTCATGTAAACCCTTTTGATCCCAATTACGCATATGTTGGCGCAGTTGATATCTGGAGGACAACCGACGGCGGTTCAAGCTTTCAGAATATAACAAACGGTTATGCAGGCGGCGTTGTGCATGTTGATGAACATAACATGGATTTCAATCCGGTTAATTCAAATGAGCTGATCGCCGTTAACGATGGCGGGGTATGGAAATCAAATGACAGAGGCTCCAGCTGGGTTAACCTGAATTCAGGCTTAACGCTCACACAGTTTTACAGGATAGCCTCTGACCCTAATAATGCAGACCATATTATCGGCGGTACACAGGATAACGGAACGCAGCGTACTCTCGGTACATCAAACTGGGCTGCTGCATTTGGCGGTGATGGCGGAGAAGTTTGTTTCCAGTCACAGAACCCGCAGTTCATACTCGGTGAAACTCAGGGTAACGGTGTACAGCGTTCGCAAAATGGCGGGTACGGATGGTTTAACGGGTCAAATGGCCTAAGCGGTAACGGTGCATGGGTTGGACCCATAATATCACACCCTACAATAGCAGGAAAATTCTACACAGCAAGACAACAGGTATTTACCAGTGATGATAATGGCGGAAGCTGGACCCCGCTCTCAGCAGGCACAGCCGGAGTTATTGAACAGCTTGCTATCAGCCGTACTTCACCCAATATCATGTACGCAACATCCGGTTCAGCTTTTTACAGATCAACAAACGGCGGTGTTGCCTTCACCCAATTAACAACCGGCCTGCCAAACAGAACTATCACCAGTGTTTATATTCACCCGGATTCATCCAATGTTGCAATAATGACACTCTCGGGTTTCGGGGCAGGCAGCAAAATATATAAAACTACTAACGGCGCGGCATCGTGGATAAATATCAGCGGTAACCTGCCTGATTCACCCGTAAATGATGCTTTGATCTATTACCCCGGCGTATCTACAAGCATTTATTATGCAGCTATGGATGTGGGTGTATTTATCACAAGCAACTACGGCGCAAGCTGGGTTGAATTGGCTGACGGCCTGCCAAATACGGTTGCAATGCACCTGGATTTTCACCAGGCAACAAATAAATTAAGAATAGGCACCCATGGAAGGGGGGTTTGGCAGACGGACGTTCCGCTTGGATTAATAAATTATAATAATCAAATACCCGCAGCTTTTTCACTGCAGCAGAATTATCCAAACCCGTTCAACCCGGTTACAATAATTAAATATGATATTGTAAAAGATGGATTTGTGAAGCTTGCAGTGTATGATATTCTTGGCAAGGAGCTTAAATCAATCGTTAACCAATCTCAGAAAGCCGGGTCTTATACGGCGCAGTTTGACGGCACAGGATTAACAAGCGGAGTCTATTTTTATAAGCTCTTCAGTAACGGGTCCACTAAAACCAGGAAAATGATCATCGTAAAGTAAATAGATTTTTTTAGATACACTCAAAACAAAACAAGGGGTACATCCCCTTGTTTTGTTTTAAAACACTCGTATTAAATAATTCTAAAGTTCATATCAATCGAACTCTGCTTCAGTAGCATGGAAATGATCGGCATGTAAATGACCTGTCAATGTTACTGATTTGGGAATATCATTCCCTGCAGGAAATTCCTTGCCAAGAGATATTTTCTTTTCTACACCGTCTTTATCTTTTGCATAAAAAGTTACTCCTCCTTCAGAGTTTGGTGTAATTCCTTTTTCCTTAAGTATTTCTACTTTGATCATTTTACTTGCTGTACTGTTGATATCAAATTTGCTGAATGTCACCGTATCAGCCTGGGACGAAGTATAGACACTGTATCCAAGGTAAACCAGGAACAGAGCTATTATTGAAAGAAAGACTATCTTTACTGATTTGGTCATAATTTAAACTCCAAAATTCCAAATAGATTATTTAATATTTTCACTTATTATTTTTAATTCTAAAGACTGAAATTCTCTCTTCATTGATCAACTTTACTTATCCTTAACATATTTGTTTAAAAACTGAACCATCTTGGGATAAATATCAAGCCTGTTCTTTTGCTTAACAATTCCATGGCCTTCATCATCATAAATGTGCAGCTCCGCTGAGCCCCCATTACTGATAATTGCATTATACATCTGCTCAGCTTCAGTCACAGGTACCCTTGGATCATTTCTTCCGTGAATGATCATTAGCGGGGCTTTAATATTTTGCACTTTATTTACCGGAGAGATGCTTTCCAGAAAGCTTTTATCATTTTCCAGGCTGCCATATTCACTTTCCCTGTTATTTTTCCTGTAGTCAGCAGTATTTTCGAGGAATGTCACAAAATTCGCGATGCCTACAATATCAACACCTGCGGCAAAAAGCTCAGGATACAATGTTACACATGCAAGAACCATATAACCGCCGTAGCTGCCGCCATAGACTGCAATTTTAGCAGGGTCAATATCTCCCCTTCCCTTTAGATACTCAACAAGCCAGGCAATATCCTTAACTGAATTTTCCCTGTTTTCCACATTATCCAGTGATGAATAGTTTTTACCATAACCTGAGCTTCCCCGCACATTTGGCTCTATTATAGCATATCCTGAACTCAGGAGATATTGGTATAACGGCGCAAACCCATAAGTAGCCTGGCTTTCGGGTCCGCCATGAATTGAAATTATGCACGGAAGATTTTTGCTAATAGTGTCCTTTGGCAGATAAAGGAATGCAGGTATTTCAAGCCCGTCAAATGATTTATAAGAAATAAGTTCCGGCTCAACAAATGTAGCCGGGTCAACGCCTGACATAGAAGGATATGTTACCTGAATAACTTTCCCTGTGGCGTAATCCCATTCATACAATACAGACGGGTTATTTGCAGAATTAATACCTATAATTACTTTCGGACTTTTGTTTGCAAAGCTTTTTGCGGTAATGCTTTGGCTTCTTAGCTTCTCAGGTATCGGGATCTCTTGTTCTTTCACCAGGTCATACATTATCAGCCTGTCATAGCCTTCATCATTTATTTGTATCAGCATTTTGGATTTATCAGGAGAAAAATCAATACCTGCAATATCCCTTTTGCTGAAATTTCTCAGGAAACTGTAATCGGGATAGATAGTAGCGCCGGAGGAAACATCATAAATCCCGATCCTGAAGAAATCACTTTTAACATTTGTAACAAAGTATAGCTCATTACCTGTTGAACTGAACGAGCCTGAATAAAATTCCGCAGGTTCATTATAATTATCATGGGTCGTTATTAATTCAAGATCTCCGGTATCCAGATCAAGCAGATAGAGATCGTTATCGTAAGTAGAGTACGATCTTGTTATAACCAGTTTTCTGCTATCCGGCGAAATGACAGAAGGATAATTTGAATGATCGCTTGAGTAAACAATTTCATCACTTCCTGTTTTGATATTATGGATATAAATATCATAATAGTATGCAGAGCGCTTATTGGAATAATAAGTGTAAAACGAACCGTCATCTGCCCACCTGCCGAAGCCATTGAGAATTTTCGGGGTGCCGTCAGTTATCATCTTAAAGTCAGCTTCCGGTGAGTTCATCAAATAGAACTGATTGTATTCAGAACCCCCTTCATCCTTTTCAATTATTACCAGATCATTCACAGGATTGGGCGCGTAACCTGTAATCCTGTCTTTAAAAAATGTGGCCTGCATTGGCCACCCGCCGGGTTCATTAACATACCATAGCTGGCTTGTCCCTGATACATTCATAGTAAAATAGATCCTGCTGTCATCAAATGAATACTCCGGAGAAACGGCTCCCCTGATACTAAGGTATTGCTCTATGCTGTATTTTTGCGAAATTAATTCAGGCAGGTAAAGGAATAATATTCCGAAAATTACCGAACTGTAAATAAATTTTTTCACAAAGTAAGTATTATATTATTTTGAATATTTTTTAATTGGAAAATATGCGAACATCAGCCGGGGGGCCAGTTCATAGCTCTCCCTGAGAGCAAATGACAGTGCAAATGGAAAACAGTTTGCCCGGCAATTTCATTGCAGTTAAATACAAGCCTGTATCCATCCAGTGACATTTCTTTTGCGAGCTCAGCTGCTGCTGCAATTAAGCTGCCTGCTGTTTTGCTGTTTGATGCGTCAATATCCATCGGAGAATCTATGTGTATTTTCGGAATGATCAATAAATGTACGGGCGCTTTGGGTGAAATATCTTTGAACGCAATTATCTCATCGTTTTCATAAACAATCTCTGAGGGAATTTCTTTTCTTACAATTTTGCAGAACAGGCAGTTATCCTTCCTTGACATGATAAAATGTTACTTATTTGGGTTTTCTACAGGCGGCTGCTCAATTGGCGGCTGCTCTTCTGTCTTTTTAATATCTTCTTCACCCTTTACATCCTTGTTGTTATTATTTTCGGGGTTTTGGTTTTCCTGGTTACTTTTCTCCAATTCTTTTTGCAGAAGCAAGGGGTCTATATTGCCTTCATCATTTTGCTTTGGATCTGTGCCGTTTTTGGGATCTGTATTGATTTTAGGATCTGTATTGTTATTTTCTGGAGCCTTATTATTAATTCCGGTAGTATCCTTCACGTTGGTTTTGTTAAAGTTCTCATACTCTTCAACTTTCTGCATAACCATTGCAGCAGCTTCAGAATTAGGAATTGCCTTTATCAATGAAGAGTAATACAGATAAGCGCTGTCGTTATTATTTATCACATTTTCATAGATCCAACCGGCGCCAAAATATGCTTTATCTATATGAACAGAAGAGGGATAATTTGTTATGAGAGACTTAAAATCATTTAGAGCAGAAGTGTAATTCTTACTAATGAAACTATTTTCAGCAGCGCTGTATAATGAGTCCCCTGAATCTCCTGTGTACTCATCTATAATTGAGAGGTTCAAGAGTCTACGGCTTGAGTTTGCTACTGCCGAGCGTGGATAATCCCTCACGATCATATTCAGTATCTCTTCACTTTTTACGTTATCATCAAGTTTCCTGTATAATGCCGAAAGCGCAAAGAGAACTTTAGCGCTGAAATCATAATCGTAAGATTCAGCTAAGGCATCTTTCAGATAATATTCACATGAATCAGTTCTGTTCAGGTCATACAGGAACAGCTCAGCAAGTTCAAACTTGGCTTCTGATAATTGTTTTTCCTTTATGTGGCTTGAGTCAATAATATGGCTGGTATCTGCCTGTACAGTAACATTAGAATCAGAATTTATGATGCTGTCTAAAAAACCAAAACCGGGCTCTCCACCGTTTTTACCGTTATCGCCATTTTTTGGAGGTAATTTATTCGGGTCACCATCTTTATTAAAATCTTTATTGGTTTTCTTCTTGAATTCCGTATCGTAATCTGTATTAATTGTTGCGCCGGTTATTACCGATCTCAGCTCAAAATATCTTTTATAAATATTAGCTTTTTGGAGAGCTTCTTTATTATAACTTCCTGAATTACTTTGTTCCGTTGAGAACCTGAAATATTTTAAAGCTCTTAAATAATCATTTTTCCCTTCATAATACTTGCCAATCTTATAGCTTGCATCTGATGAAGAAATGGTTGAAGGGAAACTTTGTATCACATCATAATATTGTATCAATGATGCCTTATTATCTTTCTTTTCATCGTAATAAAGGGCCTTCAAATAATTAACCTGGCTAAGATTGGAGGGTACATCTTTATATTTAACCTGGAGGTCTTCGATAATTTCATTGGCATTTTTGAAATCACCGCTTAACACCATATACTTAGCGGTATTCAGTCTTGCAAGATATTCCAGATCAAATGATGCATTATAATCCAGAACTTTATCAAATTCTTTTGCTGCTGTCCTTGGATTTGACCTCACCGTTACAGAGGCAACAAGAAACTGCATCTGGGCTTTGAATTCATTATCATTTGAATATTCAATTGCGCTTTTGAAATTCTTAATTGCATTATCGTAATCTTTTTTATTAAGGTAATATTCTGCAAGTGACTGGTAACTTTCTGACTTCACTACTTTATCATCCGAATTTTTTATGAGGTCATTAAATCTTTCAAGTGCGGGTTTTTCATTTTCAAGCCTTAATTGTGTCTTAGCGAGATTCAAAAGCGCTTCATCAAGATAGCGGCTTGTCTTTAGCTTGGATATAAATTCACTGAATTTTCTTTCAGCTTTAAGATAGTCGCCAAGGTAAAAATATGATTTACCAATCAGTAGTACTGAGCGGTCCATGAACTGGCTGCTTTTGTGGTACTGGATCACCTTCGAAGCTTTTTGAATTGCCAGGTTGAACTTATCAATTGCTTCCTGTGATAATCTCGGCCTTGCAAAGATAGAATCCTGTCTTTCATTATAGCTGGCAAGTACTCTTGTTACATAATCATCGTACGCATCATTAAAATTCTCATTTGCATTAAAGTAAGTATTAAAATACGTACTGAAATTCTCAATCCTGTTGCCGATGAACATGAATCCGGTGAAATCCTGGAAGTCTCTATCTAAGGTCAGTTCGTAATTTGGGTCAGGGTCCTCAATATCTTTATACTGCTTTTCATCATAAGTTTTATAATTGAAAGTCGAACACGCCGAAATTGCTATTAAGGCAGAAAAAACGAGTATTTTAGGAATAATGGGGTATTTCATATATATAAAATTAAGCTTTTAAAAGAGAAATTACAATGATTATCTGGATTTCTAAACGAATATTTACCATAAAAGATTTCAATTTTTAAGAATATTCAAAGAACCGCAAACAAAATATATGTGACAATTATCGTTACTTACTATATGTATTTAATGATTGATTTTACCGTTTTTTTGTAATATTATTAGATAATTAATTTCACAATTAACAAAAATCACAAATGAAAAGTAAGACTATTTTGATGTTTTTGCTGTTTTTTTCCATTTGTATCAATTCATATTCACAGATTGATCCAAATGAACCTGTTCCAAATTCAAATCTTCCCTTAAGACTGGAATTCCCCCAGGCATATTCACCCGATCCATACGGCGTTGATGCTGTAATATCAGTTGGCGCTTTTGATAATTACCAGGTTTCTACAACCAACGGTTTTGCGGAAACTGATATTGCTGTTAACCCGCGCGATCCGTTAAATTTTGTTGCCAGTGATAACAGGGTTACCGGTTTTGCAGGAACTCCGTGGGTATATTTCACTACAAACGGCGGAGTTACATGGGGCAATACTGCGATTGCATCAAACCAGGGTGACCCGGTTTTTTGCGCAGATAGCTTAGGAAATTTTTACTGCGCAGTCCTTTCAAATGGTATAAGGATGTTAAGATCCAGCGATAAAGGTGTTAGCTGGACAAACCTTGGCAACATTGTAACCAATGCAAATGCAGATAAGGAATGGATAGCAGCAGATCAGACAGGCGGCGCTTTCCAGAATAATGTTTATATGGCTTATGTAAATTTTGCAACAGGCGGTAACGTTGATTTTTGGAGAAGTACCAATAACGGAACATCATGGACTTTTGTTGGCAATATGGGTGTAAGTACAACAAATCCGGGACCGAATATCTGTGTTGGCCCTAACGGAAGAGTATATTTAACCTGGCATACAGGCGGTGGTTCAGCTATCAGGGTTTCGACTGATGGCGGTGTTACATTTTCAGCGCAGATAATGGGTTCATTCCATTCACTCCCGGGTTCATTGCTTGGCAGTACCGGAAGAAATGTTTTAAAAACAAATATCCGTGTAAACGGTATGCCGCAAATAGCTGTTGATATGTCTTCTACAGCAAGAAGAGGTTATGTTTATCTTGTTTATGCAACAAATCCTCCGGGACCCGATGCAGCAGATATATTTTCAACAAGGTCAACAGATGGCGGCGTTACATGGAGCAGCGGCAGCCCGGTAAGAGTTAATGATGATGCAGCTTTCACTGACCAATGGATGTGTGATGTATCAGTTGACCTTCAGGGTAGAGTTTGGGCTTACTGGTGGGATTCAAGGAACGATGAAACGAATAATTTACTGACAGAAACATGGGGCGCAGTATCAACAGATGGCGGCTTAACATTTACAAACTTTAAAGTTGGAAACCAGAATTTCAACCCAGCTACTGTAAAAATAAATCAGGGCGATCATTTCTATCTTGGTGATTACCAGGGTATGGCCGGCAGAACTATCACAATGCCGTTTTACACAGCTCAGAATAATACATTGCAGGATTTTACAGCTTATTTGCCTGATTATGGCATGTCATTCAGCAAATCAATAGATAGTATTAATCCAACTTCAACATCTGTTGTAAGAATGACAAACCCGGTTATGGGTCCGTATAGCGGACAGGTTACTTATACAACCAGCATAAACCCATCACCGGCACCTGGCTCATTAACACCTGCATTTTCACCAAGTAATGTAAGAACGTTTACGGGTCTCAGTGATTCAATACTTATCAATACAACATCCACAGCAAATGTGCCGCTTGGGCTTTATACCGTAACAGTCACAGGTACTGAAACGGGAGGTCCAAGGGTTCACTCAAGATCGTACCAGATTAGGGTAGGCTCATTTGTAGGCATTCAGAACACAAACAGCGAAGTTCCTCAGGTTTATTCTTTACAGCAGAACTATCCAAATCCTTTTAACCCGACAACTAATATCAAGTTCGGCTTGCCAAAAGGATCATTTGTTACACTTAAAATTTACGATATGCTTGGAAAAGAAGTTGCGACGCTTGTTAACAATACAAATTTAGCAGCCGGAAATTATACATATGATTTCAATGCTGTTAACGTGCCAAGCGGTATTTACTTCTATAGATTATCAGCAGGCGAATTTTCTGATGTTAAGAAAATGACACTGATAAAATAATTTCCATATAAATATAATTTTTTGAAAGAGCGTTCATTTGGACGCTCTTTTTTTTTGGCATTCTCATTGAGCAAAAGTCAGAAGATATTCGTGCCACAAATCGGGGTATCTTAAAGCTTTTAGTAAAGCATTAGTTCTCCATTTATTTAATCATAATAGTTGATTTATTCGTGGCACGATTAGCTTTTTCAACCTTCCTTATAAATCCACTTATACATTCCTAATTTATAATTATATTAGTATAACCAAAACATTATAATTAACCATATGAAAGCAAAACTTACAATTTTGGTTTTCTGCCTATCCTTGATATCATCCATATCCATCTACACCCAGGATTTCAATTTATTCAACCCAAGTAATGAACTTTACCTTTTTTCAGCATATGATGAAGGCGCAAATGCGTTCCGCCTTAATCCGGCAATACTTGGGTTAGGACATAAGTTTAATTTTACTTTAAATGCTTTAATGCATACATCAGCTAATTACAGCGGCTTAAATGAACTCGATATTTCAGTTAATGCAGGTATACTGGGCCTGGCATACCGCAAATATACCAGTGATATGTCTACTTCACAGGTAACCAATTTCACAGATTCCGGAGAAGTTACTTACACCGGAATTTCAAGGTTTTACGATTACAGCATAAATACATTTTCTCTTGGTTTGGGTGTAGGTTCAAAATCTGTAACAGCCGGCATATTGCTTGAAATGTTAAGCAGGGATAATTTTCACACCCCTGTAGGGATATATTCCGGTTTCCCGAATTTCAGGATAGGTTTCGGAATCCTTTTCAGGCCCGCATCTCAGCTTTCATTTTCATTTGTATATAAAAATGATGAGGCGCTGAACATTGAAAACAGCACAACGGATAAATTCACAATTGGCACGGCAATAAGGCCCTTGAAGAATGACAGGCTCACTGTTATGGCTGATTTTTCCGCATTCAGATACGGGAGAAATTTCACTGCTTACAACCAGGTAAAGGCCGGTGCTGATATAAAATTGATTGACGGTTTATTCCTTAACATAAATTATACACGAAATAGCGAAAGGATTGACAATGAATTTTTGGGAGCAGGCGTCAGGTTTGATATCCCAAACGGAAGCATAAGATACAATCATTTCTTTAATAACAGCAGAACCGAAAAGATCAATAACCCGTTGTATTACAGCAATGAACTATACGGGAATACTGGGGGCAATAAATACAGTTTCATTGGTTCGCAATTTTCACTTTCATACTCGCTTGAGCGCAGGAAAAGTATTGTACCCGAAAAAAAGAAGATCATCGAAATTACACTCTCTGGCTCATTGCAGGATTACAGCACTGAGGATGTTTTCTTTGGACTCCTGGGTAAAGGAAAGAGAAGTATCCACGAAGTAATTGCTGATATTGATTATGCGGCCGCTGACCCCTCCGTAAAAGGAATGCTCCTCAAAATTTATCCGCTTTCAACCGGCAGGTTTGAAGTAAATGCCGGAATTGAAGAACTGACAAACTCCATGCAGAGGTTCAGGAGCAAAGGAAAAACCATTACCGCATATTTTACGCAGGATGCGGGTCCGGGTGAATATTACATTTCAACTTATGCAGATAATATAATAATGCCCCCTGAAGCTTTATTTTTTTACGGCTTAAGCATTAATGTTATGAATTATAACGGTTTCCTGCAGAAATACGGCGTTGACTTGCAGACCTTCCATGCCGGAAAATATAAGTTAACATTCCAGGGTTTGCTTGATTCAACTTCAGAAGAAGGTAAAGAAGTAATTAACCGGGTGCTTGATATAGTCTACGAAAAAATGCTTGGTAGAATTGTCACCGGAAGAAATCTCACAGTTGATGATTACCTCAGGGAGAAATTATCACAGCCCTTATCAGGCAGCGAAGCCTTAAGGCTTGGTTTAGTTGATAAGATCGGCTGGTATGAAGATGCAAAAGATATCGCAATTAATGACTCAAAGAATTCTAACATTGTAAAATCATTTAACCGCAGTGAGTGGGATAACGAGTGGAGTGAACCGCCGCAGATCGCAATCATTGGCGTATATGCAAGCATTACTACAGGCGAAAGCGAGCCACCCCCGCCGATCACTCTGCCTATTCCTTACGTTGGAGGCGGCAGGTCAACAGGCTCTGAAACAGTTGTCCGCCAGCTTGAAGATGCGTTCGCTGACCCAAAAATTAAGGCAATAGTATTGCGGGTTGATTCAGGCGGCGGCTCAGCTCTTGGATCGGCTGAAATAAATGCGGCAATTATCAGGCTGAAGAAGAAATACAAAAAACCGCTTATCGTTTCAATGGGAAGCGCTGCGGCATCAGGCGGGTACTATGTATCAGCAAGCGCGGATAAGATATTTTCAGATGAATTGACCGTTACAGGAAGTATCGGTGTGTTTACTGCCAGGCCAAATTTTGACAGCCTCCTTACGCAGCAAAAAATAAAAGTAGAAAATTTCAAGCGCGGAGAAAATTCCGATATCAGTTCATTTTACAAAAAACTCGATGAGAAGGAAATTGAGATAATCCAGGGATTGATTGATTACTATTATGAGAGGTTCACCAGCGCGGTATCAGAAGGCAGAAATATGACCCGTGAAGAAGTTGAACAGGTTGCCCAGGGCAGGGTTTGGCTGGGAACTGATGCATTTAACAAAAGACTTGTGGATGAAATTGGCGGACTGTATGAAGCCGTTAAATTCGCTAAGAAGAAATCATCTATATCAGGCAGGTATAAGCTTGTTTATTACGCTGTCCCCGGCGGGAATAAAATGAATGAGATAATTTCATCATCGGTCATAAGTTTCTTCCAGAAGAACTTAATTGACCTCATGGGATTCAGCGATGAAGATGATGGATTGAAAATTAAGTATTAAGTAGTCAAATGTGAAATATCATCCGCAAAGCATACTAAGATATTCGTGCCACGAATAGGATAAAGTTAATTTTCATCGGACTGTAAAATTTCTATTTCCAACCGGCTTATTAGATTCCCCGATTCGTGGCACGAGTATTATTAACCTTATTGTACGGAACATTCCCATATAATTACAGTATAAAATAAAAAGTTCAATCATATTTCATAAATCGCATGAAGAAAATATCAGCTATTTTTGCCTTATTGTTAAGTTTTAATGTCTTTTCGCAGTCTCAATATCAGAATATCAAGATAACCGATGAAAGCACGCCCAGCGAGGTAACAATTGCATATAATCCGATTGATCCTTCAAACCTGGTTGCAGCAGCAAATATTGAGACCTACTTTTACAGCTTTGATGGAGGCAGAAACTGGGCTGTGAGAAAACTCACTTCAACATATGGTGTGTGGGGTGACCCGTGTATTGTTGCTGATTTCCGAGGAAATTTTTTCTACTTCCATCTTTCCAATTCATACACCGATGGCGGAACGTGGCTTGATAGAATTGTCTGCCAGAGATCTGATGATGGCGGTATCACATTTAATAATGGTTCTACATTGGGCGCAAATGCCCCTCATCTGCAGGATAAGGAATGGTCAGCTGTGGATCTGACATATTCACCTTTTAGAAATAATATTTATACAGCGTGGACACAGTGCGGACAGAATACATATAATGACGAAGGCGCATCAATAAATCCGGTGGATAGCGCTTCAAATATCATATTTAGCTTTTCAAGTGATGGAGGCGACTCATGGAGCCAGAGAAAAAGAATTAACGAGCTCTCAGGTGATGTATGCGAAAATGCCGGCGCTACGGTTCTTGGTGCAATGCCCTGCGTTGGGTTAAATGGCGAAGTGTACGTTACGTGGAGCTCGCCCTACGGCATAATGATGGATAGATCGACCGATGGCGGCTTTAGCTGGTTTGATAAGGATGTTAAAGTAGCCGACCTTCCCGGAAATTTCAAATTTTCAGTACCCGGAGTTTACAGGTGTTTCGGGTTCCCTTCAATGGCCTGTGATATGTCTAACAGTGATAACCGCGGTAAACTTTACATAAGCTGGTGTGACCAGAAAAATGGTTACGATAATACCGATGTTTGGATCTCGAGCTCATCAAATGAGGGTGTTACATGGGGTGAACCCGTAAAGGTAAATGATGACTATGGGAATAAACACCAGTTCTTTAACTGGATGACAGTGGACCAGTCAACCGGCGTAATTTATGTAATTTTTTATGACAGAAGAAATTACAATGATGAATCAACAGATGTTTACCTTGCAAGCTCAACTGATGGCGGCAGGACCTTCCTGAACGAAAGGATCAGCGATAAGCCTTTCTTCCCTCTTGCTGAAACATTTATGGGCGATTACACAAATATCACAGCAGCTAACGGTATGGTAAGGCCCATATGGACAAGGCTTGATAGCAATAATCTTAGCATTTATACTGCAATTATAGATAAGTAGCTAATATATTCATCGTCCCGAAACATATGTATTTTACAGAGTCTCTTTGAAACAGGATTCTTTAAAATGTTTAGTGTTTTCCGGAGTCCCCTTTTTGTAAGTCTTGCGGTGACGTAACAGGAAATGTTTTGAATCGGAAGCAAGATCCCTGCTTTCGCAGGAATGACAAAATGAAGTGCCTGAAAATCCCCAACTACTAATACTTTTCACTCAAAAATTCTTCCTTTAAAATCATAACAAAATTAAGTATTTTATGGTTATAATCAATAAATAACCACAAATGAAAACTACAGTATTTTTTTTGCTATTCATCCTAACCACATCCGTATTTTC
>JBDTNV010000038.1:0-21951 GCA_039933555.1 Ignavibacteria bacterium | reverse complement strand
CCGTAGATGGTCTATCGGTTACAAATACCGGAAAATTAGCAGTTTTAAAGTAGAAATAATTAATAATAATAATATATCCAGGAGGTTTATTTAGATGTTCAAATTAAAAATGTTCATGCTAGGAGCAATTGTTGTGCTATCAGGCAGGATCTATGCGCAGGGTGAATCAGCTGTCCCCTTTCTATTAATAGGTCCAAATTCTTTAAATGCTGGTATGGGAGAGACCGGTACCGGTATGATAAATGATGCATCTGCAATGTTCTGGAACCCTGCGGGACTTGGTTTCCAAAAGGGCGCACAGGTATCAATAACTCACTCACCATGGCTGCCAGGTTTAGGTCTATCCGACCTATTTTACGATTTCCTTGCAGGTAAATATTACATGAAGAAACTTAAAGGAACTCTTGGAGTGAGTATAACTTACCTCAATATTGGTACTATTATCCAAACAGATGAGTTTGGAAACGAAATTGGAAAATACCAGGCGTTTGACGGAGCTTTAGCCGTTGGTTATGGTACCAAAGTTACCAAAGATCTTGGTGTTGGAATTGTAACAAGATTTATATACAGTAAACTTGCTGTTGATCCTGTTGCCGGTGAGCAGGGAACGGGTACTGCTTATGACCTTAGTTTTGATCTTTCCGCATTATACAGACCATCAAAAACAAAATTAAAATTCCTGAACAATAAATTTGGTGTTGGTATCAATCTTTCTAATATTGGTCCAAAAGTAACCTATGTTGATAATGACCAGGCAGATCCACTTCCAACGAACCTGAGACTTGGTTTAGCTTATGACATATATCAGAGTGAATTCAATAATTTGACTATAACGGCTGATTTCGCCAAGCTTCTTGTAAAAAGAAGAGATGGCGGAGTATCGGATCCAGTGTATAAAGGAATATTCACTTCCTTTGGTGGCGGCTTTGGTAATGTTATGAAATCAATACAAAGCTCAGTTGGCGCAGAATACTGGTATGGAAATCCGAAGCTTATTGGTTTAAGAGGCGGTTTCTTTTATGAAGATCCGGACAGAGGTAAAAGAAAGTTCATTACTCTTGGAGCAAGCATAAGATACAGTATGTACGGATTTGATTTCAGTTATATCAATACTATTGAGGAAAATCATCCTCTTGCCAACACGCTCAGGTTCACGCTTTCAGTAAATTTTGGACAACCTGAAACCACGGTAAAAAAACCTGAGGAAAAGAAAACCGAAGATCAACCCAAGAAATAATTAAATGAATATTAAAAGTTCGCTATTCAGTTTGCGGATATTAACGGCACTTCTGCTGTTAATATCCGTTAAATTTATTGTTTATTCACAGCCTAATAACCTGCTGAACAATAAAATTGCAGATAAACAGTTAAATCTGACTCATCCTATCAATTACCATCCGCAGAATAAATCAGAAAGTTATTACAATAATCAGCTGTTCCGTCCGGTTCTGCCTGAAACGCTGAATGTTTATGCTATCCGGGTTCAGTTCAAGCCTGATAACAATGTCCAGACAACAGGAGACGGAAGGTTTGATGTATCAAGCAATTACCCTGATTCAGTTGATGCGCCGCCACACGACAGTTTGTATTTTATTCATAAGTTAGAATTCCTTAAGAACTATTATTATAAATCATCAAAAGGAAAATTAATAGTAAATTACATTTTACTGCCGACTGTCCGTAATTTACCTAATGAAATGGAGTTTTACTCACCAAGAAGAACAGAGAACCTACAAAGAATGGGGAGTTTGTTTTTTGATGTTTGGCGTTCAGCAGATAGCACCATCGATTTCTCAGGCATCAACCCTTCAAATTCTGCTTTCATTATTTTTCATGCAGGTGTAGGCAGAGATGTTGACCTCGAATCTCAGGGATTGTTTGTAGGGGAGCTTGATTTGCCATCTATATATATGGGATTAAGCACACTAAGATCAGTTTACGGAGATACAACGCAGGGATATTATACCAATGAAGGTACAATCATACCAAGCTCGTGCATGCTTCCTGAGCAGGAATACAGGATTGTAAACACCTCATTTGGTGATGTTTATTTAGAGCTTGGAATGAACGGTATTGTTGTTGCAACGATTGGAAGCCATATAGGGTTGCCGGATCTTTTTGATACACAGACAGGCAGAACCGCAATTGGCAGATTTGGCTTGATGGATGGACAGGCAATATTCAGTTATCTTGGTGTCTTTCCTCCGGAACCATCTGCGTGGGAAAAACAATACCTGGGCTGGGTTGAGCCTATATTAGTAGGTGCAAACGGAACATATACAACTAAGGCTGCGACCCTTGATGTCAACGGTAACGAATCTGTATATAAAATTTTGATCAGCGGGAAAGAATATTTTCTGGTAGAAAACCGTAACCGGGATGCATATGGAAATGGTCAGACGATATATTATGTCCAGAACGGTGTTAGGGATTCTATGAAATTCACTCAGGATGTAGATGGCTTCAATAGCTCGGATATATGGAAGCTTAAGGGCAGTATAACAGATGTTGATGAGCTTGACTGGAGCGTACCTGGATTTAAAGACGACACAGCAAATTACCAGGGCGGAATACTTGTTTGGCACATTGATGAAAATATTATTGATGCAAAAATAGGAAGCAATACTATCAATACCGATATTGATCATAGAGGTGTTGATGTTGAAGAAGCAAAGGGTTCGCAGGATATTGGAGTTGTTGTATCTACTCCAATAGGTGATATTATAAGCGATGGTTTCTTTGTTGATTTCTGGTATAATGGTGAGCACTACAGGCCTTCAAATATTTACAGAAATGTTTTCAACCAGACATCATACCCAAATTCAAAAAGCTATTCTAATATTAATTCAAGGGTCTGCTTAAGCGCTTTCAGCCAGATTGGCCCGACAATGACCTTCACATTTGAAAGCTGCGGTAACGTCGCAAATATTGATAACTTCCCGAGGTTTGTGGGAAAAGATGTAAGCGGAAATTCACAGCCAATGGGATTTGATTACAACGGAAATAATTTTGATGAACTTTTTGTAAATGTTAATGACAGCTTATTCGGTTTCCGTGATAACGGCAATCCGATAAGAGTTGACATGCCTAATGGTTATCTTAAAGATAGTGCATCGGGTTTTGCGGTCGGCTACCTGAATTATAATATTGGCGGAAACAGCAAATTTGTTACCGGTGTTTTAGGCAGCAAGTTAAACCTTATCAGCTTTATTATTGATACAGCGACTACAGCTCCATTGGTACAAAGCTTTGATGCTGGAGAGACTTTAACTTCACCAAACTTACTAAAGGTATCGTCGCCTCAGCCTAGTCAAGATAATAGAATCTATGTAGGTACACAAAGTGGAAGAATCGCATTATTCGCATTGGATAGTCTTTCATTTACCTTTGACCACGTTGCAATAAGCAAAGTAATTTCTCTGGCATACAGTAGTGTTTTTGGATCCTATCCTACGGGATTTTCTTTTATATCCGATAGCAACAAATATTTTGCTTTAAGTAATATTGCCTTTGGTACAAATATAGACCCCAATCCTGTTAAAATAACTAATGATAATAGAATATTAAGGCTTGGTGCCAATGGTGGCGATACAATACTCTCCAATAATCTTGGTATAACAGCTGTTAACTCAACACCAACAATTTGCGATATAAATGGTGACGGTCAGCAGGAGATAATTCTTACTGCAGATAACAAGATTTTCGCAATTAATAAATTTGGTGTTGTACTGGATAACTTCCCTTTCAGCGTCCCAAATGTAAGCACAATTACAAGCGGAGTTGCTGTTGCTGACCTTAACGGTGATAACATTGCAGAAGTGATATTCGGTACCGGTGATGGCAGAATTTATGCATACAGCATAAATGGCAAGGTGCTTGATGGTTTCCCTTTAACTACCGGTGGCAGAATTAGATCTACACCTGCAATAATTAACTCAAATGGTAACTTTGGTCTTCTTGTATATTCAGAAGATGGTTATTTGTACGGCTATAAAACGCCATGGGCTTATGATTCAACAAAGATATTATGGAAGAACTTCTTAAGGAATTCCAGCCACTCAAATGACGGTTCTGGCAGTATAACAAACATAACCGCTAACGGTTCCTGTC
Organism: Ignavibacteria bacterium; assembly: GCA_039933555.1. Lineage (GTDB taxonomy): Bacteria > Bacteroidota > Ignavibacteria > Tepidaquicellales > OLB5 > OLB5. Next base: position 17,841 of record JBDTNV010000038.1, on the reverse strand, counting down.
TGCCTTCTGATAAGGTATATAACTGGCCTAATCCTGCATATGGCAAATCAACTAATATTCGTTATTTCCTTAATGGTGATGTAACCGGCATAAGCATAAAAATACTTGATCTCTCAGGTGAACTTGTTACAACGCTAGCAGGTACGACAAATAAAGGTCTGGATAATGAAGTGCCATGGGATATCAGTAACGTACAAAGCGGCATTTATATTGCAGTACTTGAGCTTAACGGTGGCTGCAGTGAAACCGCTTCAATTAAAATAGCAGTTGTAAAATAAATAGATAATATTCGTAAAATTTTAAATACAGTCCCGTTATAACCAGCGGGACTTTTTTTATGGTTATAATTGTAAATATAATACTGGGTATTTATCTTTTTATGCATTTGATAATGCTTTTTGGTTTGCTTGTTAATTCAAGGAAGGCAAAAAAGTCTTCATTTGAGCCAAAGGTATCAATAGTAATTTGCGCTAAAGATGAAGAAAGCAGCATCGAAGAATGTATAAAGTCATTGTTGCAGCTCAACTATCCAAAAGAAAAACTTGAAGTCATACTGGTAAATGACAGGTCAGCTGATAAAACCAAAGAATTAATGCTGTCTTATGTAAATTTGCATTCATCTCTTAAGTACCTGGAAATATCAGAGTCACATGAAAAGCTAAAAGGCAAAACCAATGCTCTTGCACAGGCTCTAAAAATCACAACTGGAGAGGTAATATTTACAACCGATGCTGATATTGAGGTAAACCGTAATTGGGTACGAAGAATGCTTGACCATTATGATGAAAATACCGGGGTTGCTGCAGGGTATTCAGTAATTTTGCCTAAAGGAAGCCTGTTTTACGGGCTTCAGTCAGCAGACTGGCTTTACCTTCTTTCAGTTGCCTCTGGTGGTGATGGTGTAGGTGTTCCAATTAGTTGTGTTGGTAACAATATGTCATACAGAAAAGAAGCTTATGACATGATTGGTGGATACGAAAACATCAAATTCTCAATTACTGAAGATTTTCTTCTGCTGCAAAAAATACACAAAGATAGCAAATATAAAAGAACGCAATTCCCTTTGGATGATGATACGAAGAATATTACTCTGCCTTGTTCTGATCTGACAACACTCTTCAGGCAGAAAAAACGCTGGGCAATGGGCGGTATGGGAGTATTCAACTTTGGCATTGTTGTAGGTATGTTCTCATGGCTTTCAGGCGCCGTTATACTTTCCGGCTGGGCCTATTTAAGCATCCAGGATTATCTGTTCTTTGTAATTACAAAGTTAATAGCAGATTCAGTATTTCTGTTTCCCGCAATTAAGGAATTTAAGTTGTTCAAGGTATATCTTTACATGCCCTTATATGAAATATACTTCGCAATTTATGTAATTGTAACATCAGTGCTGCTTGCCTTAGATAGGAAAGTAGTATGGAAGGGGCAAAAGATATAAACTATTCTAAAAAATTAATCGTAATAAGAAGTAATTTCACTTCCCAAAAATTTTACAGTCCATGCAATAACCCCAATATCATCAAGGTAACCAACAAACGGAGCAAAGTCCGGCATTGCATCAAATGGTGTTACAAAATACACCAATGCTGCAACTACAATTGATTTCCTATACCACTTTACATCTTTATCCATCATATATCTACTTAAAGCCTTTAAGTGGCTTATAACCTTGAGAATGTTTTTTTTGCCCGAAAGGATTTTCTTCCCAATATTTCTGTCAAGTTCTATAGTTTCCTTCTCAGAAAGCGGCCTTTCCGGGTAATATTCTTCCAGAAAATTGATATCTGAATCTTCTTCTATTTCTATGTTATTTTTCATGGTATAAATATATCAATTAAACTTAGATACGGTTTTGCAACAAAGGAGATTATTGAAACAAAAACCTGGGAAAATCCCGGCACAAAGTTAAACAGCATAAGTATTATAAATATTCCCATAAACCCTATTCTTCTGTATCGCATTGCAAGTTCATCGGGTAAAAGGTTAGCAAGAACATGAGAGCCGTCCAATGGTGGAATAGGTATCATATTAAATACTGCAAGTGAAACATTTAGAAAAATACCCGCAGAGAACATTTTATTCATATAATTCAAAAATTCAAAAAAATAAGTACCCTGCTGCAGTTTAATTGCTGATGATAAGTAGTATATACCGATAACAAAGAAGGTACAAAGAAAAGCTATTATCAGATTTGATATTGGCCCGGCAATTGTAACCAATGTATCATCCCGCTTAAAATGCCTGAAGTTCCTCGGGTCAATTGGCACAGGTTTTGCCCATGCGATAAATACTCTGCCGGTTGCGATAATTGAGAAGAGTGGTATTAAGATCGAGCCAAACAGATCTATATGCGGAATCGGATTCAGCGTAATTCTGCCAAGATCTTTAGCAGTAGTATCTCCGCACTTTAATGCCACCCATGCATGAGCCATTTCATGTATAACTACAGAAAATATAAGTATCGGAATTATGTAGATATTTTCAACGTAAGATCTTAGGTCCATTTAGAATCTTATTATAGGGAATTTAGTTTTAGTTGTAACTGAAACAAATGAGTTATCCTTCATATAATTATATTTCACTGAAAAATCGAATATGAAAACCGTAAAGCCTACACCAGCGCCAAAACTTATTTTCGATTCAGTTGCAGGAAGTCCTTCAAAAGAACGGTCAACATCAAAATCACGCTTAATATTGTTACTCTTTACATCAACGGAAAGAAACGGCATTGTAAATGATGAACGGATAAGCTTTGAGAGCGAGTAATCGATGTTTAATCCTATTGCCAGAATTTTTGTCCTGTAGCTGCTCAATAGATTTACCGTGCGGAATTCATCTGGAGAGTTGAATGAATAATAATTTACCTCGCCGCCGATTACAAACGGAAAAATACCCGTTGATGAAAATTCCATCCTTCCCAGGATTCCAAATACCGGATTTGCAGTTTCAGAAAATTTTGAGGTAGGAATTCCAAGCCCTCCGCCTATACCTATAAACAATGCGCTTATAGATCTTTTAGTAACAAGATTTTTCTTAAGAGAGTCGGCATAAGAAACGCTTTCTAATTTATTGCCTGAACTCATGTGAAGATCAGGCTTTGTAAAATTCTGTGAGTATATGTTTGCTGATATTAATGCTGCTATTAATATTATAAGTAGTTTTAAATTTGTGATTTTCAATATAAATTACTGTAATTTTATGTATTTAGAAAATAACTTATATATTTTATTTGCCTCGGATCTGTTAAGGCTTTTCTTCTTTAACGCAAGTTTTACGGTTTCAATTCCCATCAATATATAGTAAAAAAGGATATCTTTTCCGCTTTTACTTAAAGCTTTTAAATGGCTTTCCAAAGTGCCGGCATCATTGCGCTCAATTGGACCGGTTAATGCTGCCTTTGGCCCCAAACTTGAAATATTTTCAAGTGTTTGCAGCGCTAAAGGCATATATATGTTGAAAAATTTGAGCTTATTAAATCCATTTATTTGTATCTTTTTAGAGCCTGCTTCTTCTATTTTGCTGTTTAAAACTGTCAAATAATTTGATGCCATTACACAGCATATATGATGATAAACTTTGTTTTCTTTTTTGATAATAAATGAGTTTGACCTGAGCTCTCTGGCGACCTGAACTGCTTTCTTTACTGCTATTTTATTACCTTCAAGAGCAATATAGATCTCTTTAAATCTGTCTGTCTGCCTTATTGCTTTCTTCTCAAATGTCTGAACGGGGTGGAAACTTGCGGTGTATGCACCCTTCTTAGAAAGTGATGTAAGTTCATCGCTTGTTAATGCGCCTGAGGTATGAAAAATATATTTTCCTTTAAGTTCTGCTGAGGTTTTGTTAATCAATTTTACTGCCCCGGCAATATTTGAATCCTGAACGCAAATGAAAATTATTCCGGTTTTTTCAATTTGTTTCTTAAGAACCATGGCATTAGGTTTTTTATTCCTAACAACCGTTACAGCATACCTTTTACCTGTACTTTTAAGTGCGAAGTATAAGTGAGAGCCAAGCTTGCCGTATCCGATTATTAAAATATGTTCCAACTATGGTTCAATTAAATTTGATAATCATTTTTACTTCTTAAAATTATTGTTACGGGGCCATCATTGACTAGTTTTACCTTCATCATTGCGCCAAATTCACCTTTATGCACTTTATCAAAGCCTATGAGATTTTTGACTTCCTGTATATAATATTCATAAAGCTCTTCGGCAATTTTGGGGTCTGCGGCATCTGTAAAACTTGGACGGTTGCCGTGCCTGGTATCGGCATGCAGTGTAAACTGTGAAACGACCATGATATCTAATCCAGAATCAAGTAAAGATAAATTCATTTTTTCATTATCATCTGAAAATATTCTCAAATTCACAGTTTTAGCGGCAAGATATACTGCATCAGTTTCAGTATCGCCTTCTTTTACTCCCAGGAGGACAAGCAATCCTCCACGAATACTATCAACCAGGTCTGAATTCACAGTAACATTACACTCGGTAACTCTTTGTATTAGAGCTATCATTATTTATTTCCCTCAATTATCAATACTCTTGGCATATTTATCAGGTCATTATGAATTGAATAATTCTCAATTTTAAAGCTTTCTAAAAGTTTAACTATTGCATCTTTTTTTCCATCGCCCATTTCCAGAAAGATAACCGGTTTGTTTTCTGAAGTCCGGGCAAGCTCAAAAATTCTTTTATAAAACGTAAGGCCGTCACTACTATCGGTAAGCGCAATGTAAGGCTCAAATTGGTTAACTTCTTCATCAAGTCCTGCGATATCCTGCGCCGCAATATATGGAGGGTTGCTGACAATCATATCATATCCTGTAAACGGTTCAGTTGAATTTAAAAAATCCATTTGAATGAAGTTTGTTTTATCCGTTAAATTATTCAGCATGCTGTTTTCTTCGGCTACTTTCAGGGCTTCGGGGCTCACATCAACAGCATCAATAATACAATCACTATTTGCGGCAATTGCAATGGCTATGCAGCCCGAACCGGTTCCAATTTCAAGTATTCGAGGCTTAGGTATGTTACAGGATTTAATGTGTTCTAAGACACTCTCCACTAGAATTTCCGTTTCCTGCCTGGGAATAAGCACATCAGGAGTGAGATTAAAGCTTAATCCGTAGAATTCAGTTTTGCCTGTAATATACTGCAGGGGTTCAAATTTAAGCCTGCGCTTAACTTTATTTCTGTAATCAGATACCTCTGCTTCAGTGAGGGGTTTTTCAAAATTCAGATACAGGTTCATCCGGTTATATCCTGTAGTTTCACTGAGCAAAAGCTCTGCGTTTAACCTTGGATTACGTATGCCTTTTTCGGCAAAAGCATTTTCAGTTACTTTCAATATTTCGAGAATATTCCATGTTTTCAAGGTTTCATTCATTTATTACCTTGCTGAGTTGAGGCCGCCTGTTAGTTAAGATAAGCACCAGGACCTTTATTCTCATACACAACCTCACCGCGGATGATCGTCATTAATATTTTCGCCTTTAGCAGCATTGCGGGGTCTGATGCAACTATATCATCTGAGAGAACTACCATATCTGCGAACTTATCTTTTTCAAGTGTACCTTTTACATCATCTGCGAATGACGCGTATGCGGAATATACAGTAAATGACCTGAGCGCATCAAGTACTGAAAGCTTTTGCGCAGTATTATTTGTAAGCCTGTTAGCAGCGGTATCAACCGAGAGCCCGCTTGAGAGGTAATACATAATGATTAGCGGGTTAATTGTATGATAAGGGAAATCTGTTCCCGAAATTATCATGTTATTCTGTTTGAATAATGTACTCCACAAACCAAGGTTCTGGCCGTTTTCGGGTTTAATAATTTCGTTCAATAATAATTTATCCGATAAAGTGACCTCGGGTCTGATAGATGGAATAATTTCCATTTGCTTTATGCGCTGCATATCCTGTGGTGTTACAAATTCAAGATACTCCAGCCTCATTCTGCCGGCTTTTGATTTAACTTCTTTGTTGACAGATTCAATTGAATTAAGTGTCTGCGTCAAGGCTCTATCGCCAACAGTTTTAATTGATATCTGGAAATCCTTTTCATTTGCCTTCTTTGTCATTTCTTTAATATCGAAATCATCATTAAAGGGTGTCATTCTCTTTGGCTCTTCGTTGTAATCATTCACCATTGCGGCATCCTGAGTTTCGAAATAGCCGTCATACTCAAGGCTTACGCACTTTATATTGATCCTGTCTTTATAATTTTCGGGGCCGCTTGATAGGTATTTTTCAAACAATGGACCTTTGCCGGGTATCATTGCATATAATCTAATAGGGAATTTATTATCATCAACCATTTTTTTATAAACACTCAGGCCCTGCTCAGTGATATTGGCATCATTAATTTCCGTTATACCGTATTTGAAGAGTTCGTTAATACCGCGCGTGATGTTACTCATTACTTCCTGCTCAGATGGCTGGGGGAGAACGTTTATAACCAGCTCCTGTGCCGCTTCATAGAAGAGGCCGTTTGGATTATTGCTGTCATCAAAACCAATGGAACCGTTTTCAGGGTCAGGGGTATCTTTTGTTACCTTGGAAAGCTCAAGGACTTTTTTATTCACCCATGTTGTATTGCCAAGCGCGTTTACAAGGTAAATGAACTGTGTTGAGGAAACGTTATCTAGCAAACCGTGATTCAGTCTTTCGAGATCCTTATCAGAGAGCTTTAACTCATCCCATCCAAAACCGCCTATCCAGTCATTGGGTTTTGATGTCTTTGCGCGCTCCTTAACAATATTTAATATTTCATCAACTGAGCGTGCGTTTCTAAGATCAAGCAGGCTTAGCTGCTTGGAAAATTCCATCAGGTTCGCCTCGGCATCAATGAATCCCGGGACGACTGTTTTGCCTTTAAGATCAATTACCTTTGCATCCTTGTATTTTTCTGTCAGCTCACTTGATTTTCCGGTGGCAAGTATCTTGCCTTCATATACTGCAATTGCCTCAACAACAGTGTTATTTTTATCCAGGGTATATATCTTTCCGTTGATATAAATTACCTCGGGTTTTTTGCTGCAGGAAGCTAAAAATATGCAAAATAGCGCGAAAACAAGGATTTTTAATGCTTTCATTAGACGAATTTTAAATTTTTTATTATTGCAAATATAGGCAATTTATTAAGAACGTAAAATGAATATAAATTCAGCGATAAATTATTATATCTCCTGTTGTTGGTGGCAATTTGTCGTTGTCCGTTCGATAAGTTAATTTTTCATCAAACAAACGCTGGACTGTAAATTTAGCTTGTTTTGGGCAAAAAAGCATGGCTGTCCAGCGTTTCACCGAACGATTCCAGCGATTAAACGAACAGTCCGGCGAATCGTTTGGGAAATTCCGAAGAGAGGAGAGTAACGAGAGACAGTTATAAATGCGCATACTGATAAAGGATTAAATTATTATATGCAATATGCATATTATTATAATATAATATATGTTAATGGCAGATGCAAGGAAAAAGGAAAGCAAAAGCCTTCACCACTAAGACACAAAGGCTCAAAGTAGAATTATACTGAAAATAATCGTTCCACGAAATTAATTTCTATAGTGAATATATGAATTTCCGGATTTCTGTTTCCGTATCAGATTAAAGGGTGTTGTATTCGTGGCACGAAAAAAGCAGACGCAAATCATTCATCCGATGGCATGACCCTAAGGGGCTCCTCAGGAGCACCCGCAATCAAGCTTTAAATCATCGGATGAATGGAGAGGTTTTCTCTATTTAATCTCTCATTTTATAACCATAATTTTGTAAATATGGATGAAAATAGGAAAGAACTTGCTAAAAAGTATGAAAAAATAAAGCTAACCGTAAATATTACGGAATCAGTTATTTCATTTATAGTATTAATCCTTTTCCTGTGGTTTGGTTACAGCAAACGGCTTGAAATGTTCGCATTCGGATACACTCCTAATCCCTACTTTGCGCTTGTTATATACGGACTCGTTATAGGGTTATTCAGTTCAATTGTTTCATTCCCAATTGATTATGTTTTCGGTTTCAGGCTGGAGCATAAGTTCGGACTTTCAAACCTGAGCTTCCGAGGATGGATATGGGAAAAAGCGAAAGCTGCAATACTTGGAAGTATAATTGCCGCGCCAATTGCATTCCTCTTCTATTGGCTGATATCAAGTTATGTTTTATGGTGGTTTTATCTTGCCTGTATAGTGTGGGTGTATTCAATTTTACTTGCGCAGATAGCCCCGGTATTAATTTTTCCATTATTCTACAAATTCACCCCGATTGAAAATGAAGAGCTGAAAAATAAATTATTAGCATTGTGCGATAGGGCCGGATTCAAAGTGAGCGGCGTATATAAGTTTAATATGAGCAAAACCACAAAGAAAGCTAATGCCGCTTTTACGGGAATGGGGAAGACCAAGAGAATTATTCTTGGCGATACACTGCTGGAAACATTTACTGAAAAAGAAATTGAAACTGTATTTGCGCATGAACTGGGTCATTATAAGCGCGGACACATTACAAAAAATATTTTTATTTCACTCTTTGGCACATTTATCGGACTCTTTGTTATGTCACAAATATACATAAAGCTGCTGCCATTATTCGGATTCAGCCACCAGTGGGAAATAGGCGCTCTCCCGTTGCTTGCAGTTATAGCCGCGATATACAGTTTTTTTACGAGCCCGCTGACAGCTGGTATATCGCGAAAATTTGAGTTTGAAGCCGATAGGTTCGCAATAGATACAACCCGTGACCCTGATTCACTGGAAAGCACAATGAAGAAACTTGCCGAGCAGAATCTTGCAAATGATGAACCTAATAAGCTCATAGAGTTCTGGACATATTCACATCCATCAATAAAAAGAAGGATAGAAGCGGCAAGGAAATATTTTGATGAAAACTTTAAGGCGGCGACTGTATAATGAAACCACGAATACTAATTACAATTGGCGATATTAACGGAATTGGACCTGAAACGATCCTGAGGACTCTCAGGAATAAATCCATTACCCGGAAGTATGACCTGACAATAATATCTCCGATTGAAGCTCTCACTTATTACGCAAAGCTCCTTAAATATAAGCTTGAGATCGATGATTTTAATATCATACCACTTGAACTAGGCAATTTTAAAATAAAGCCGGGCGAGATTTCCGCTGAGGCAGGATTTATTTCAGGACTCGCAATTAAAACCGCGATTGAGCTCTGCTTAAATAATGAATATGATGCCATTGTTACTGCACCGATAAATAAAAAATCACTGAACCTTGGCGGCTTTAAGTTCGACGGACATACTGAAATGCTGACCAAGCTTTGCGGCGCAAAAGATTCATGCATGGTAATGCTTTCGGATATACTGAATATGGCATTTGTAACTACACACCCGCCTTTAAAAGATGCAGCGGGACTTGTAACAAAAAAACGGTTATTGAGCAAACTGACTATTTGTTATGATGTTTTGAGAAACGACCTTGGGCTCACAAAACCTGAAATGGCGGTTTTGGGTTTAAATCCGCATGCAGGTGATAATGGTTTGATAGGGGATGAAGAAATAAAAATAATTAAACCGGCAATAAGAGACGCTACCAGGAAATTCACACAAATGAAAATATCAGGGCCATATTCTCCTGATGCATTTTTTGCTTCAGAAAAATACCGTAATTTTGATATTACAATGGCGATGTATCATGACCAGGGGTTTATACCATTTAAAATGCTGGCAGGGCATAAAGGAACAAATTTTACAGCAGGACTTAAGTTTATCCGTACATCCCCAGATCACGGAACTGCATTTGATATTGCAGGTAAAAACCTTGCCAGCGAAGTAAGCCTTGTAGAAGCGATAAAATGGGCAGATAAATTATCAAAGAACAGAAATAATAAAAAATTAAGCGGCAAATAATTGATAGAATTCAAAAATATTTCATTTTCATACCCAACAAAAGAATTGTTTAACGATGTATCATTTAAAATTGATAAGGGTGAATTTGTCTTTTTGATCGGTGAGAGCGGTATGGGCAAAACCTCACTTTTGAGAATGATAAATATGGAGCTTTTCCCTTCTACGGGAGAGCTTGTAGTTTACGGTTTCAGCTCAAAGAGTATTAAGAAGCCTGAAATACCTGTACTGAGAAGAAAAATTGGTTTTGTATTCCAGGATTACAAGCTATTGAATGACAGGGATGTATTTGAAAATGTTGCGTTGCCCCTGTATCTATCCGGAATGAAGCCTGATGTGATAAAGAAAAAGGTTTTCAATGTGCTTAACGAAGTTGGTGTATTTGATTCATATAAAAAGATGCCAAATGAGTTATCCGGCGGTGAGCAGCAAAGAGTATCCATAGCCCGCGCAATTGTTAATGAACCTTACATACTGATAGCTGATGAACCGACCGGCAACTTAGACCCGTTTGTATCATTTGAAATAATAAAACTGTTACTCAATATCAACTATAAAGGAACAGCGGTATTCATAGCTACGCATAATTACGATATTGTCAGAAGGCTGAAGAGCAAAAGACTTCTGCAGATAAAAGATAAAAAAGTGCTGGATGTGGTTATAAAGGAGTAGCTGCTATAAACAGAACAAGGGGTTGCAACCCCTTGTTCATAAAACCTGTTAGCTATCTCTAGCGATTAAGAATTGTAATACTTTTTCCCAATCTCTTTCAAATTCAAATTCAAATCTTTCATGCGGATTCATAGTAAAAGCCATTTCGATGTAATGCAGGCCAAATTCAACTTCACCCTGCAGGAAGTAAAGCTTTGCTTTTGAATAATAAGGCTCAGCCCAAGAGGCGTCTTTATCAATAAGCCTGCATAAAATTTCATCTGCCTGCTTATATTCCTCAATATCAATATATGTATTTGCAAGATCTAAAGAAGCCTGAAAGTTATCGGGACTTAAGGCAAGTACAGTTTTATAGCTTTGGATCGATTCAGGCATCTTTGCCAGATTGTATTCTGCATCGGCCTTTGCATACCATAGTTCGGGATTTTCTTTAAAAAGCTCAACGGCTTTATCATAATCACGCAGAGCCTTATTGAAATCTTCAAGCTGATAGTAACAGTTACCCCTGCCAAAAAATGATTCATAATGAGCCGGGTCAATTGCAACAGCTTTTGTAAAGTTTTCAATGGCATCTTTATAGCTGCTCATTTGCTCATATGCGCTTGCGAGGTTATACAAAGCGTATACATCCTTGCGGTTAAGAATTAATGCCGTTTTATAATCAGATATTGCGCGTGTTAATATTCCAAGGCTGGCGTAAGCATTGCCCTTGTTGTACCATGCTGAAGCGAATTTGGGATTTATGGATATTGCCATTTCGTAGCTTTCAACCGCGTAATAATATCTTCCCATCCTGCTTTGTACAACACCTTTGTTATACCATGCGTTATAGTTAAACGGGACAATCTCAATATGTTTTTCATATGCCTGAAGTGAATCAGTAAGCCTGTCAAGATAATCATAACAGTATCCCATTTCGTAATAAGAATCTTTGTGATCAGGCTCAAGCTCAATTATTTTCTGGAAACAGGCAATAGCATCAGAGAAGCGGTCAACTTTTTCAAGTATCAGCCCTTTGTTGAAGAGGGCATCTATGTTATTTGGGGAAAAATTCAGGACGTCATCAAAGCATTCAATTGATTCGGTAAACTGACCTGAATTATCAAGAGTTATGCCTTTATTTATCAATGATTCTTCATCATTCGGATTAAGATTAATTGCCTTATCAAAACACTCAATTGCATTTTTATAATCGCCTTTGTGATCATAAATGATCGCTTTTCTCTGCCATATTTCATTGGAATACGGGAAATAATCTATCAGAGTATTAAGACATGTAATTGCTTTTGAGTGAAGGTTACGTTCAAGCAGGTAATTTACGATATCATCAATTGAATCCAGGTCAAGATCGGGCATGATGCGTTCACGCTTATTCAGCAATGCATCAATCAATTCTTCCTTATCTAAATTTTTTCTTTTAGAACCTTCTTCGAATTCAATATCGTCGAATAATCCCATATAAATTCTCCTGAATTTAATTAATTCAATCTAAAAGTTTTTTTGCGATATGTCAAGTTAATATTAGAAATTAAGGGGTGTAAAAATTTTTACACTGTTTGATATTACCAGTGATTGTTATTCTTGTGGCTCTTCCTTTATTTTAAATATTCCACATAAAGTTAAATTTTTAAGAGTTTCTTAAGTTACTGTTAATCATTCCAGATCAGCTCAAAGAGCAGGAATGAAGCCGTTATTACAACAATTGTATAAGATATCATCATCTGCAATTCACCCGAAATTGCGCTGATACCGACGCCATCAATTGTCATCCATGTTGCGCTTATTGATGCAAGCATTAACGGCAATAGCAGCGGGAATGAGAGTACCGGATAAAGAGTACCTTTGGAGCTTGCCTTGGATATAAGCGCAGCAATTATTGTCATTACTGCAGAAAGGCCAAGATTACCTAGTCCGATAGTAAGTGAAAACAGCGGCAAATTTTTGATATCAAGCCCGGTAATAATGATGTACAGGAAAATTATTAAGAAATTAATTATAAATGTTAAGAAAGTATTAAAGATAAGTTTTCCGAGGAAAACTGAGCCTGCGCCTGAACTTAATTTTAAAACCAGCGATGTACCGCGCTCTTCTTCTGAAACAAAAACTCTTGAGAGCCCGTTAGAAGTTGCAAAGAAAATGATGATCCACAATAAGCCGGCATTCATTTCGCTGGAAAGCTTATCTTCACCCAGCGAAAATTTTATGACTGAAATAACGACAATTATAAACATGAGCAATGCATTGATGGCATAGCGCGTTCTTACTTCGCTGTTAAAATCCTTTTTACATATTGCCAGCGCCTGTTTAAACATACTCAAGCCCCGGAACGTGGATAACACGGATTTTACTGATCAGTACTGATACTCTTTCTGTCATTTGTAAATATTTTTCTTTTAAATTCAGGCTTTTTACCAAAATTTAATAATAATCCAACTTCTGCATTTGTTGCACGCAAATAATTTATCAGCTGAAGTTCATGTTCTTTGGCTAATGATTCACTTGCTTTTAATTCGATTATTACACAATCGTTCACTATAAGATCAGCGAAATAATCTCCGACAACTTCATTCTTATACTTTACTTTAATTGGTTTTTGTTTTATACAATTCAGTCCATTTTTGGTCAATTCTATGAATATAGCATTCCCATATACCTTTTCAAGAAATCCATATCCAAATGAATTGTAAACATCATAGTAGCACTTTATAATAACATCAGCCAGCTCTTTATGCAGTAAATTAATTTCTTTTATCTGTTCCAATCAGTTTAATCAGTGTTATCAGTGTTCTAATGTATTTAAGTTTATTTCTTCGTTGCACAATGTTCTCTCATGCGCGTCGTTTGTTGCTATTATGAGTATCCTGTCCTTTTTATATTCGTTTGCAATATCATCAACTACGGCGATGCCGTCAAGATCGAGATTGCTTGTAGGTTCATCAAGCAGCAGTACTTGAGGAGAGTGAAGTATTGCAAAGGCGATCTTCAGACGCTGTTTCATGCCGGAGGAATATATTTTCAATAAGTCGTTCCTGCGGTCAAATAGCCCAACGCGCTTTAAGACATTATCAATATTATCATGTCCCGAGCCGCGGATATCGGATACTATCTTAAGATTTTCAAAGCCTGTGAACTCATCATATAAATTCAGATAGGGGGATACAAAGCCAATATATTTGTATATATTTTCCTTCTTAACTTTTTGTGCGCCATCAAATAAATTCAGCTCGCCTGAAGATTGTATCAGCAGGTTAGCGATAATTTTAATGAGAGTTGATTTCCCCGAGCCGTTCCTGCCGGTAATAGCAGTTGCTGAGCCCATGGAAAGCTCAAAGTTAACATCTTTGAATATGGGTCTTCTATCGAATTTCCTTGTAAGGTTAACTGCTTTTAATGTAATTTTCTGAGGTGTAGTAGTTGGCATTTATGCTTTATTGGTACTTATTATATAGTAAAGCAATTTAGCTGCGTATGATTCCGTTTTTTTGACCAAGCCGCTGTGTCCTTCTCAGCATAGCATCGTTGAACCATTTCTTTTCTTCTTCTGTCTCGGGAATTATCTGAGCAACAGGCATCTTCTGATATGTCTCACTATCTACGCTAACAAAAGTAAAATATGCGCTGTTGGAGTGTTTTTTTTCGCCAGTTCTAAAATCTTCTACCTCAACTTTTACGCCAACTTCCATCGAAGTATTAAATGCCCTGTTAACATTCGCGCAAAGTGAAACAATATTGCCAAGCCTGATGGGTTCATGGAAGGTTAAATCATCAACTACCGCTGTGACAGCTACATTATGGCAGTGCCTTGATGCAGCCATTGCCGCGGCAATATCCATCCAGTGCATAAGCCTTCCGCCAAGCAGGTTCTTTAAAATATTGGTATCATTAGGCAGTACAAGCTCAACCATTGTTACCCGTGATTCCTTCATCTTCTTTGATCTCAGTTCGCTCATTATATAAAGAACATTATCAGTTTATTTCTCAACTAAGTTTTTAATTTCAGGACAGGTCTTTATTTACCGGCCTGGTTCTCTTTTATCCTGCTTGATATTTTATCTGCTTTTGACTTCAATGTACTGTTGGGAAACAGCTTATTAAACTTTTCAAGAACTTTTTTTGCTTCTTCATATTTCCTGCCATTGAGATATGCCTCTGCCTGGCCAACCATTGCGTCATCAGCCCAGTCGGAATCAATATACTCATCATAAACCGCCTGGTAATAGAGCGATGCTGCTTTGAAATTATCGGTTTTCATATAAAGCTCAGCTGTCCAGTAATCTTTGAAAGCCAGCTTATTTCTTAATTCTTTAACTCTCTTTTCTGCATCGGCAACGTTCTTATTCTGCGGGTATGCTTCCATAAATGAAAGATACTGGTTCAAGGCTTCCTTTGTGAACTGCTGGTCAAGGGAATACTTCGGCGAGAGCTCATAGTACGTGTTGCCCAGCATATAGTTGCCGTCCGGGTAAAGCGGGCTCAGTGGAAAGTTCTTCAGAAAACTTTCAAACTCATATGCGGCAAGTATATATTCCTTCTGATAAAAGTAGCTCGATGCAAGGTAGAACTGCACCTTATCAGATACATCCGTACCGGGGAAGCGTATTTTTATGAATGAGAAGTCCTCGATGGCATCAACGTAATCCCTTTTATCAAATTTCCTTTTGGCAATATCAAATGCTTTCTGCGGGTCATCAGTGGTAATATCAGTTTTGGAAGAGCCGCATCCGCTCAAGAGCTGTATTGTTAAGAGAGCAAGAATAACAAGCAGTGCATACTTGTGTTGTGTTAAATACTGGAATTTTTTCAATGTTTATTTATTATTCTTTCTTATTTCTTCGGTTTTCTTTTATTTAGACCCTTTGGTTTATTTAGATCTTATTGTGAAAAAAAGTATTGCTGCAACTGCAGAAAGTGTTATTACGGCTGCAGGAAAAATTATTGATTCGATGAAGCTGATATTAGGCGGTACTGACTGTGTGAATTTATATTCACTGCTTTCATACACACTGTAATCTTCGTATGGAATTTCATCATCATACTTTGTCCTTATTACATCATTCACCAGCATTATGCCTTCGGAGCCGGAAATATCTATATCAAGCTCAGAAACAATTTCACGCTCCATCGATTTCTGCCCGAGGAAACCATTTTTCATCAGTTTCGTGTATTCAGCTTTAAGCTTTTCAATCGTTATCCTGCATTTATTATACATGCTGTCAGGCGCATCCATGTTTTCATTTTTCGCGAATGCTATTTTCAGCTTGTTTCGTTCAGCGTTTTTCCTGATAACAGATTCTATAAACTTTTTTTCTTCTTTGTTACCTTTTGCTGAGCTTACCCAAAAAACAAATTTACGGTCACGCTCAATTTGCGGGAAGAAGAAGAACTTATCCAGCTCGCCGGAGATTTCCTGCTCAAATATTTCGAGATTGGTCTTCTTCTGGGTTTGTGAAGATATTTGTACGCAAAAAATTGCTGCAAAGAACAAAAATAACGGTATTTTCCTCAGGAAAAATCCTAAAAATATGTAGCCATATCTTAAATTAACAGGCATTCAGAGCAGATTTATCCATATTCCGTATATATAAGTATGTAATCAATAAACGGGTGTTAAAATTTCAATATTTTTGCTGAATATTCAAGTAAATTACTAATAAATAGATGGTGTTTCAAGGAAAATTGACTGCTTTAGAAACGCTGGGTACTGTGATATTTAACCCAGTTTTGGCTATCAATGTTTGTAATTGACACAAAAGCTCGGCAGTTCACCAACAACAAACATGAGGGTGGTAATCGTGTGCGCATATTTCGCTACAAATATACCGGCAGCACACCTGACCCGATATTTGCAGCGATAATTCCGGCTGGATTTTACAAAAGGATTTATGATTAACTTTCTTTTGCTTGTACAAAAGAAAGTTACAAAGAAAAGTACACCCGCAGGAAAATCAAACTGCGAAAACATTAAAGCCTAATAGAAGAATTTGTGAACTTGCTAACGCTCAAACAGACAAATTCAGTTATAATTGCTTTAATATTTTCGATTATACGTTTGATTTTCCCGAACGGGATTGAAAAACTAACTGTAAAACAATAATTTTGTTTTATTGAAGAATTTCAGCCCTCTCCTTTGGGGAGGGCAATCACGCCTTAGGCGTGATTTGTGGGGTCGTGTATACCTAGCATTTCAAGGGAAATTACTTCCTTGAAAGAGTCTAAAAATATGGGTAAAATTGCAAAATATCTAATAATTTTAACGGATTTAAAGGCTCTAAATTGATAAAAAACCTCCTTCTTACCGCAATTCTTGTAATTGTAACCACATCAAATATTTATTCACAAAAGAAATTAATTGCATTTTCAAGCGATGCCACCGGTAACGATCAGCAGCAGATCTTTATCATGGATGAAGACGGCGATAACGTTAAGCAGGTATGCGTACTTGATCTTGACTGCTACTCACCCAAATTTATACCCAATAGCACGAAGCTCATATTCTGCGCGACCAACAGGATAACAGATCTTTTATATATGGTTGATCTTGCAGATACTTCAACATTCAGGTTCCCCACTTTCATAGATGGCGGACTTGACCCCATAATTTCCGCTGACGGCAGTATGTTAATGTACCGCTCTGAGCGGGATGAAAACAACGCTATCTATATAATGGATATTGCCTCAGGTGAATCCTTCCCTATAAGTGATGGCAGCCTGGCAACACATGCGGATTTTTCACACGACGGGCAGAAGGTTGTTTATTCATCCAGCGCTGAGGAGAACTTTGACCTCGTCGTACTTGACCTGACCGATACAACTGATAATGCGCAGAAAGTGATTGTTGCTACCAAGGATGCAGAGATATACGGAACATATTCACCCGATGATAAGAAGATCGCATTTTCATCATTTGATATTAATTATAAGGGTACGCTTAAAGTATGTGACGCAGCAGGGAAGAACGTAAAAGTAATTTCCTCAAGCGGAAGCTCATACAATCCAAAGTGGTCACCAGACGGCAAATACCTTGCGTATGTTTCAGATAAATCAGGCAAGTTCCAGATATATGTATGCAAGTCAGATGGAAGCTCCGTAAGGCAGTTAACCAGCGAAACAGGCAATGTAATTGAATATGACTGGTCAGGCGACAGCAAAAAGATTACCTTCGATAGCCAGGGCGAGAGTGTATCAAGCGTTT
Source organism: Ignavibacteria bacterium (assembly GCA_039933555.1). GTDB lineage: Bacteria > Bacteroidota > Ignavibacteria > Tepidaquicellales > OLB5 > OLB5. The sequence goes on along the minus strand of JBDTNV010000038.1, from coordinate 84 downwards.
GGGTGATAGATGTTGAAAAAGGCACCAAGCAAAATTTAACAGGCGATAAAGCTAATAATATTACACCGGCATTCCAGCCGTAAA
>JBDTNV010000037.1:0-22305 GCA_039933555.1 Ignavibacteria bacterium | reverse complement strand
TTCTTTGCATTGAATATTATTAACCCAATATGTAAATTGAGCGATTATTTTAATAACTATATCTATGGGAATCATTAATGAAAGCTAAATTCTTGACCTTCATCGTTTTGGCAGTATTCTGGTCGGCGGCAATAGCTCTTCCTTCATGCGGTAAGAAGGATGAATCAACCACCACCACAATAGATACAAACAAAACAACAAACCAGCAGCAAACTATTCAGCAGAATACCCAGCAGAACACACAGCAGCAGACAACTAAAAAAGATTCCGTAAAGACTGACGATAAGAAAAAGGAAGAAGATAAAAAGAAGGAAGAAGATAAGAAGAAAGAGGAAGAGAAAAAAAAGGAAGATGAAAAGAAAAAAGAAGAAGTAAAGAAGGAAGAAACAAGTTCAGTTGATTTTGCTGCAATTTGGCCGAAGAAATGCGCAAAGTGCCACGGCAAAGATGGTACAGGCAAAGTAGAAGGTGTCCCAAACTTAACGCAGGGTGATACAAAAGGAAAAAGCCTGAACCAGCTTAAGACAACTATCGAAAATGGCAAAAAAGGAAAGACCGATGATGATGAAGATATGCCCTCGTTTAAAAATAAGCTGACCCCCGAGGAAATTGAAGCAGCTGCAAAATATGTAAAAGGGCTTTAATAAGTGAAACGTCAAATGTGAAACGTCAAACGAAAAAAATAAAAGAAATTACATGGATCCTTCGCTAACGCTCAGGATTCAAATCCCGCCAGAGCGGGACTGCGAAAACCCTGCGGGTTTTCTTGAAGGCAATAATAAATGTAAATTAATATATACTTTAACATAAAGGGAGATCAAATTTAATGATGACATCAGAGCAGCTCACAAAAGAATTAGACAGAATTCTTGAGGAAAAAAGTATACTTAAACATCCGTTCTACCAAAAATGGAATGAAGGCAAATTAACAATGGGTGAATTACAGGATTACGCTAAACAATACTACCATTTTGTAAAGCACTTCCCCATGTTCGTAAGCTCTGTTCACTCAAACTGTATGGATACCGAAACACGCAAAATGCTGGTTGAAAATATTGCTGATGAAGACGGCTATAAAACAGGTATAAGTGACCACCCAACTCTATGGATGAACTTTGCAAATTCATTAGGCGTAAGCGCTGATGAAGCTGAAAACGTAACCGTAGTTGATGAAGTCAGGAATTCAATACAGGGATTTTATGACCTGTGCAGGAATGAAGATTACAGGGTTGGACTCGCGGCTTTATTCGGGTATGAAAAACAGATCCCCGAAGTATCGCAGGTTAAGATAGACGGGTTGAAGAAATTCTACAATATAGATAGTGATAAAGCTTTGGAGTTCTTTGCTGTTCACCATGAAGCTGATATTTATCACAGTAAATCAGAGCTTGATGCAATTATTGCAAGCTGTAAATCAGAAGATGACCAGAAGAAAGTTCTAAACGCTGCCGAAATATCCGCCGGTCTATACTGGCAGATGCTTGACGGCGTGTATATAAATTAATGCTTTAAAAAAATTGATTCTGTAGAGACGTCCCACCAGGACGTCTCTTTTTTTGCCAATTATATATCCCTTAAAATCAATCGTCGTAATACATGTCCGATACCTACGGCATCGAAATAAATATCATATTCTTTTCTACCAACATGTGACCCCTCCGGGGTCAATCAATTATTAATATTTTTGAATATAATCAATCCCGTAGGGATTGAACATTTATAGAAAAATGATGCATTAATATAACGATGCCGTAGGTATCGCACATGGGAATATCAATTTTCAAATGAATGGTTTCTGCACTCCAAGGAAAATCCCTTTAAATTAATTAAAATCTGACTATATTTGTAAGATTTTGATGAAAAAACCTACATATATATTCGGTTTTATTGCCTCGTTGATAGCTTTTTGTGTATATTTAATGACACTTGCGCCAACGGTGTGGTTTATCGATAGCGGTGAGCTTGCCGCGGTCGCAACTACGCTTGGTATCGCGCATCCGACCGGTTATCCCCTCTTTACTATAATAGGGCATTTGTTTTCAATGCTGCCAATCGGCTCAAGCGAAATTTACAGGCTTAACCTCATGAGCTCATTTTTCTGCGCTCTAGGAATATTTGTGTTCTTCCTCTTAATGAAATATTTATTATCCAAAGGCGAAGATTCAGCTGCCATTAAGGCAATTGACAAAAGCAAAAAGCAGTCTAAACCGCAGGCAGCCGGGCTAAAAGAAAAATTAATCTCAATACCTGATATAATAGCATATTCAGCAGCCGGGTTTGCCTCACTTATACTCGCATTTTCTAAAACATATTGGGGCGCGGCTAACTCAGTTGAAGTTTACCCGATCCATGTATTTTTCCTTGTTACGCTGATGCTTGTTTTCTTAAAGGCTATATTCAATACTAAACGCAATATCACTGAAGGTACTTTCATAACGCAGAATAAATATTACCTTATATTCGCATTCCTGCTCGGTCTCTCGTTCACGAATCATTTAACAACAATCCTGCTTGCCCCGGCATGTTTAACGCTTTTCTTTTATACAAACCTGTATGATAAGAAAAGGCTCTACAGGCTGCTTGGGTTTATGGCTATATGTTTTGTTGTTGGATTTTCTCTCTACCTATACCTCCCACTTCGCGCTAATATGAATCCCACCTTCATCTGGGGCAACCCGTTCAACTTTGAAAGGTTCTACTGGCACATAACAGGTAAGCAGTTTTCTGTTTGGATCTTCAGCGCGCAGGGTTCAATCCCGGCTTTTTTGATATTGACCGGTACTACCGTTGGACTTTCTATTTACGGGCTTGTAAAACAAAGAACCATTAACAAAAATCTTCATTTCATTTTCTTCATTGTAATATGCATACTTGGATATCTGCTCATCTCAGGCTCAGCGCAGATAGTTAATGACCAGTTCAAAAAGTTTTCAGCATCGCTTTGGGCTGAGTTCGGCACCGGACTTGTGCTGCTTTCGATACTTGGTATTTACTACCTCTCAAGATTCAATGCACGGTTATTTTACTTTACATTCCTTACATTTTTCGGCTGTGTGTTCTATTCCATCAACTACGATATTAATGATATATATTCATACTTCCTGCTTGGTTACATTACGCTTGCTGTATGGATCGGCTTCGGGGGAATCTTCATATATACTCAAATAATTGAGTTCCTCAAAACAAATGTTCAGAAAGCTGTATTTGGGGCTGCCATAATTCTCTTAAGCTTGGTTGCATTGAATACCAATTATGCGGGCAATGATGAGAGTAAGAATCATTACGTAGAAGAGTTCACGATGAACATCTTTAAAAATACAGAGCCCAACAGCATCATAATTTCATCGCAGTGGGATTTCTGGGTATCTGCAAGCTGGTATTTCCATTTTGTGAAGAACATAAGGCCTGATATAGTTGTTATAGATAAAGAGCTCTTGCGCCGCAGCTGGTACTTTAAGTTCCTTGAAAACAATTACCCCGAGGTATATAATAATTCAAAAGCAGAAATCGAAAGATTCCTGCCTGAGCTTTATAAGTTTGAGCATAACATTCCATACGATACCAAAAGTATAATGAGGCTCTTTGAGGACATGATGACAAGCTTTGTTAAAAATAATCCCAACCGTAGAGTATACGCTACCTGGGAAATTGAGCAGAACAAGAACGAACCATTTGCGCAGGATTTCATGAGGGTCCCCGACGGACTTTTATTCAGGCTGGTCTCAAAAGACAAGCTGAAAAATAACCAGGTTGATGATTACAAAATGTATGATTTTGCATTCACACCCGTTGCCCCCAAAGATTACTATTACGAAACATTGATGCGCTCGTATGCAATGATGTTATCAGCCTCGGCATCTTATCTTATACAAACCGGCAGGCCCGAAGATGCAAAGAAATACCTTGAGCTTGCCCTGCTCGCAGTACCCAATTACCCGCAGGCATTAGAGCTTAAGAAAAAGAATAATCTGTAAATCATAAACTGCGGCAAATTCGCTAACCTATAATTTCCAATTTGAAATATATACTTCTATTATTACTGATTACCCCTTTTATTTTATTTGCTCAGATCGTACCTGACCCGTATAACACTGACCTGAATGACTCATTGAAAAAACAGTTTGATGACAATGCAATGAAGATAGATTCTATGAACCTTATTATAACAAGCATTGTTATTTCCGGCAACAAAACCACAAAAGATGAAATAATTCTGCGTGAAATGAGCCTGAAGAAAGGTGAAAAGTTCACCTTGAAGAAATATTCCAATGACCTGCTGAATATTTACAACCTGGCGCTTTTCACTAAGGTTGATATTATTCCCGTCCCTGTGAGTGAAAAGGAAATCATGCTGAATATTGATGTGCAGGAAAGATGGTATATCCTGCCATTGCCAAACGCGGGCATTGAAGAAGGTGAATGGAAGAAGGTCTGGGTGAGTATGAATTTACGCTGGGATAACTTCCGCGGGAGGAACGAAAGGCTTAACGCAGGGTTCAGGATCTTTTATAATCCATCTGTAAGCCTCAGTTATTACGTTCCCTGGGTTGGAGAAAAACTGCATTTATTCATGGGACTCGGTGGTTCGTGGTCAAGACAGCGAAACAAAAGCCTTATTGCTGTCGGCAGGCAGAGCGGTTCAAACACAATTGCATATAATGACAGTAATTTTGAAAATACCCAATACAAGATTGAGCTAACATTGGGCAGGTATTTCGGCAGAAATTTTTCTGTGTTTACTGAATTCAGGTTTAACCATTTGCGCGTGAGCAAATATGCGCCCGGCAGAACGCTTTCAGAAAACGGACTGGATAGATACCTGGTAGTTGGCGGCGGCATTGCATATGATAGCAGGGATATCTACGAGTATGCCACCAAAGGGCTATACTTCAGAACTCTTTATGAAAGATACGGTTTCTTTGATAAAGAAATTAATTTCGGAAGATATACACTCGAAAACCAAAGTTTCATTCCAATACCCATCAAAAAAGATTATTACATTACTTTCGCATCGAAGCTTTACACAAGCCTCGCAATGGGTGCCAATATCCCCTACTACAACCATGAGTACCTTGGCTACAGCGAAGATTATGTACGCGGGTGGAAAGGCAAAGCTTATGAAGGCGATGACGTGTTCACAATTTATAATGAAATCAGAATACCCATATTAAAGCCCCGCTATGTTCGTGGCAGGGATATGATGATAGTTAAAGATCTTCCCATAATAAAAAACCTTGATATAAGGCATGGCTTATATTTCACAATAATTTACGATATCGGTACAGTATGGTATAAAGAAGAGAACCTGTTTAAGAAAAGGTTTCTCTCCGGTGCGGGTATTGGACTGAACTTTATTGCACCTTTTGGATATGTTGTCAGGGCTGATTGGGTTTTCAGGCTTGGCACACCAACTGTCGGGCAGCTTGGATTCAGCTTATCGGCAAAATTCTAGTAAATGGAATACTATTACACGCCAAAACAGTATATATCATCAGGCTCATTAACAATAGTTGATGATGAAGCCAAACATTTAGGCAGAGTACTGCGTAAACAAACAGGTGAAGGAATATATGTTACCGATGGCGAAGGCAATTTGCATAAATGCAGGATCACTTCAGTAAACAAGCATCTAATTGAGTGCAGTATAACCGAAAGTTTTAAAGACCTGAATGAACCGGCAGTACACATTAATTTATATCAAAGCCTTATTAAGAATCCCGACAGGCTGGAATTTTCAATTGAAAAATCCGTTGAGCTTGGTGTGAGATCGATACACACTGTGACAACTGAGAATGTCGTCAACAAATCCACAGATAAAACCGCGCGTTGGCAATCAATAGCTCTCTCTGCAATGAAGCAATCTCAGCGCTGTTACCTGCCAATTGTAAATTCACCAGTTTCATTTTCGGATGCTGTAATAAGCGCTAATGGCGAATTAAAATTACTTGCCGATGAAAAAGATATGCCGGGCAGGATGAATATTACAAGTATCGGCAGTGGATTTTCTTCGATCGATATCTTCATCGGACCCGAAGGCGGCTTTACTCCTGCTGAAGCTGAACTTGCATTACAGAACGGCTTTAAGATTCTTGACCTTGGCCCTAGAAAATACCGAAGCGAAACAGCGGCAGTATTTGCGATCTCACATTTAGTGAAACAAATGCAAAATCCTTAACCATCTTTCAAAAAGCGATTTTCAAGGCTCAATTCATTAAGTCCACCGGGAAAAAACAAATGTCTGTAAATTCCTTTTTATTTTCTGATATCCACTCCATTAGAGTGTCATATGTATAACAATGATTACCTCTCCCCTCTCCCTTTGGGAGAGGGGTTGGGGGTGAGGGTCAAAATCAGTAATTTCTCTTATATTTATTGAGGAATTCCAGATTATTGTCAAATTATAATATTCACTTATTAACATTGAAATATTTGGGTATTAAGCATATATTTGGTAATATTTACCAGTTAAAAACCGAGAAATAATAAATTATCACATATAATTATGTCAGAAATTCTGCTAAGTGTTGAAAACCTCAAAAAGTATTTCCCAATCAAAAAAGGGCTGCTATCAAAAACTGTAGGTTACGTAAAGGCTGTTGATGATGTTTCATTTAAGATTAATAAAGGTGAAACCCTTGGCCTTGTTGGTGAATCTGGCTGCGGTAAAACTACTATCGGCAGAACACTCCTCAGGCTAATTGAGCCAACCGGCGGAAAGGTTGAGTTCGAAGGTAAGGATGTGACCACAATGGATCAAAATGACCTTAAGACATTGAGGAAGGATATGCAGATAATTTTCCAGGACCCGTATTCATCCCTGAATCCAAGGATGACAGTTGGCGGCATGATAACAGAGATTTTGAAATATCATGATATCGCCGAAGGTGAAAAGGCCGAAAAAATGGTAATGGACCTGCTTGAAAGAGTCGGGCTCTCAAAACTTCACGCCAGAAGGTATCCCCATGAATTTTCCGGCGGTCAAAGACAAAGAGTAGGTATCGCAAGGGCTCTTTCGGTCGAGCCAAAATTCATCGTTTGTGATGAACCGGTATCCGCGCTTGATGTATCCATTCAATCGCAGATAATTAACCTCCTGCAGGACCTGCAGAAAGATATGGGTTTAACATATTTATTTATATCTCATGACTTGTCTGTTGTTGAGCATATCAGCGATAGAGTTGCAGTAATGTATTTGGGGCAGATAGTTGAAATTGCTGACTGCAAAGATCTCTATGCCCAGGTGAAACATCCGTATTCTGAAGCATTGCTTTCTGCTGTGCCAATACCTGACCCGAAACAAAAACGACACAGGATAATATTAACTGGCGATGTTCCATCCCCTGCCAACGTGCCAACAGGATGTTACTTCCACCCGCGCTGCCCAAAAATTATTAAGGGCGAGTGCGAGCACGTCAGGCCATTGCTTGCATCACTCAACCAAACGAGCCACGAAGTAAAATGCCTGCTGTATCCTGAAAGCTGGCCGACAAAAGATATTAAGGCAGCATAAAAAGAACACAGATAATACAGATATAGCAGATTTACACAGATAATTAAAAAGGACGCGGAAGCGTCCTTTTTTTTATAAAAAATATTTAGAAAACATCATGGAAAGTTTCTATATCTATTAAAAAACAATTTATCGACTATACTTTAACATTTTTCAAGTTCTTTCCATTTTGGAAATTTCATTTTCATTTTTTTTAACTCTTTTGCATTTCCTTCAATTTTGAAAATTTGGAAATTACAGGTAATTTTCAATTTAGAATTAGAAGAAAGGTTTTTATAATTTTCATAAAGAGAGTCATAACAGACAAATATTGAAGGAATAATATTGTTGCTTAAACTTTTTAAAATAACCCAGATTTCCTTACCTGCAAAAACCTTAATAGGCATGTAAAACCAGTCTGCATATTCTAATTCAAATTTCACATTCAATTTCTTTATTCTATTCCACATTCTTAAGTATTCATCACACATATTTAAAGCTCCATATGCTCTTGCAATCTGCTTTAAACTTTCAACACTCTTTTTCTGTTTTAGATTATTTATGACAAACTCAAAGTTTTCAGTTGCCAGTTGTTCGTTCATTTTCCATTTTATATCCCCCGATACATATAATGGCTTACTTCTAAATTTTATTGACGATAAAATATATTCTTTATCCGAAATAGCATTTCGTTCATTTGGATCTATATGCAAGGATTTATTAATATATTTCAATGCTTCCTTATTTTTCCCAATTCTTTCGAGCATATTTGCAATTTCCCTGTATGCTTCCCCATGATTTTCATCAAACTGAATTGATTGTTTATATGCAGTTATTGCATTGTTAGGAGCATCATTAAAATCATGAATATCTCCTATAATATACCAAACATCAGATAATAATTCTTTCTTTTCAGGAAATTCTCGGGTTGCAATTTCAACTGCTGGTAATAATTTTTTGTTGTACCAAGAATACCCTTTATTATGAGTCCATAAAATACCATTATTACAGACTCTTTTAAGCATTATTTCTATTTTAATTCTGTCCATTATAATTTAGAATAATATCTTTTATATACTCCTTTTTATCTCCTTATAAGTACTAACTATATAATGCTCACCATCGGGCCAGAAGGTTTCGCCTTTGGTCAGCCATGAAACCGCAAACGCTTCGACAGCTATAGCTTCGAAGGTGAATATCATGGGGAAATTCCCCACCGCAGTATTGAATGAAGGAATTAGGAAATACAACGCAAGTATAACGACACATGATATCATCGTCCATCCGCAGATTTTATAAACAAGGTTGCGCTTCTCTTTCGGTGTCCGTTTCTCCCCGGGCTTCCTTGTCAATTTTTTATCTGACATGGGGAAATAATACAATGATATTATACTGAGAGATATAAAAAATAATATCGCAAAGACGAAATGCCACTCAAACCCAAAAAGCTTCGGACCCTCGGTATGGGGTGAGTGAACACTTAGCGAATGCCGTATGTATTTTGTGTCAGTCGGACAAAATGCGACGCCAATTCCGCATACAGCAGCAAGGATAGTCCACAGCTTTTCCTTCCAGTTGTAACCGTTATAGCAGAAAAGAAATACAGCCAGTACGCTTAAAATGACAACAAAAATATCACCGTTACTTGTGTAGTAATAATCGCTGATAGATGGTTCGATAAGCTTATCGCCTTCTTCCTTCAGGGTGTAAAGCGCCAGGATTACCGGAAGTAACATTCCGCTGAAGCCAATTAGATTCCTGAGCGTTTTGTATGAGAACACAAGGTCGTTCCTGGATTCTTTCTGCCTGTCTGTTGTGTTTGCCTGTGGTTCCGCTTTATTTGACATTTAAGCGGCGCCGTTTATTAATTCTTCAAGATCAAATTCTTTAGGTTTATCTGATACAACCGGGCGATAATTTTCATATATCCTGAGAATACTTCCCGAACACAGAATTAATCTTCCGTAATTATCTATATCTGCCCAGTTAATGTTATCTGTTTGTTCAAATAATGCTTCCTCTTTCTTACCCGTGATCGTGTATTCATGCATTGAAAATTCACCGCTCTTTATCCAGTTCTTTTTTACTTTTTTGGTAATGGAGTGATCCTTGTTAGCCTTAGCCCAGGATGTTGCAAAGCCGTACTTGTTTTTCTCTATGTCAATCCATCCATATTTCTGTGAATCCCACCGGCCATTATTATAAGCAGGGTCAAATATGATCTTATATCTGCCGAAATATTTATCTTTATCTATGCCTTTGGATAAACTGAGTTCAGCTTTCGTACCCCCGGCTATATAAATATTACTCTCATCGATAAAATATCCGCCGCCGCTGTACGTAGTATTGTGCGGCATAAACAGATTGGCTTTAATCTTTGGCGGATTGCAAATTGCTGTCCAGCAGTAAAATTTCTTATCAAGATCTCCCTGTCCTTTCCCCATAGCAAAATACAGAAAATCTTTGCCGTCGGGTGATAAGGCTGAGCGGTTTGGGTATATTGTCCCTGAAAATTTTGAGCCCACTGCAACTTTATCTTTCCTGTTTTTATAATCAAGAGATACAAGATATACCAACTTATTGCTCTTTCTATATAATAACACACCCGAAAAAACATCACGGGCAAGGTATCCTCTTATTTTTGGTGTACTCTTGGTCATTATTATCTTTCTTCGACAAATTACACAATACACTGAAAATTATCAATGAATTAAGAGCTAATCCAATTACAGCAATTCCGCTGATTATCGTAATTAGGTTACTACCCTGATACTGTGTATATTACTAATGGAAGGCTTATATGTAAAGGTTTTATGGCAATTCCGAAACAAAAACAATATAAAAATGAAAGAAACTAAAAAGAAAACAGATCTCAGTACTATAGCCGGATCTAAGCTTGATAAAAACGGGAGTTCAAAAAGCTCCGAAATACTTCATAATAGCTTAACAAATGTACCTGAGGCAGAAGTAAATATTGAAGTTCAGCAGTCTTTAGCAAACGAAGTTAAAAGTATAAAGATTAAGCCATTAGCTTATGAAAGGAATTTTGATGCTGCAAGAAATTCAGGGCAAAGAGCTTTTGCAAAGAAGAATTCAAGAAGATCTCATTACATTACAAAAAAATAATTTTCAATATGAAAATGTTCAGCAAATTATTCAGTGTACAGAAAGCAGATAATTAATAACGTCTTCTGCTGAATAATTCATTTTATCCACAGCAATTAGTTCTCTTATTGTAAGAAGGTCATCCCCCGATGTTACAAGCGGCGGCTCAATATATCCGCTATTCCGGGTTTGGGGAAACCCCGCCGAAGATGCAAGATTATTGCATAAGCAAGTTCTGCCTGCTGTATCTTCTAATTTGCCTCCTTTGCGGAGATAATCATTAACAGGTTCCGCAGAACAACGGTAATTAATATTGCCGTTTTCATCCTTGAAAATAGAGCGCAAAAAACCAAGATCACATATGCGCACCCTTGACTCATAAATATCACACTCAGATGCAGTACCTGAAACACTTACAATTTTAAAAGGAAATCCGGTTGGTGATATCGTTGGACTTGTGAATACACGGATATTATTTTCCAATACCTGTTTCAATATTTTTCTCTTAAGTCCTGCTTCCATACCTGACTCATTACACAGCGCAAAGACTGTTCCCACCTGGATACCTGCTGCTCCTGCGTTCAATGCAGCATGAAGTTTCTCAGGGTGTCCATAACCACCGGCTAACCAGAATGGAAGCCCTAATGCTCTCATTTTTTCAAGGTCTACTGAATCTTTATCGCCATATATAGGTTCGAATTTATCGCTCAGCTTCATTGCTCCCCTTGGGGGTGCATTGTGGCCTCCTGCAGTCGGACCTTCAACAATAAACCCATTAATTGCTCCTTCGCTTCGCTTTATAAGAGCCTGTGCAAGAACAGTTGAAGATACAATGGGTAAAAATTTGGGCCGTTTTATTGTGCCGGTTAGTTTTGCTATACCCGGAAATATTTTCTCAGGATCAAAATCCATGCAGTAACTATCTTCCGGCATAGCGCCGGAAACATCCAAACGGTAACTTACAGGCTCGTGATTTGCAAACTTATCAAGCACCAAAGCAATCTGAGTCGGAATACCCGCGCCCATTAAGACATAATCAACGCCCGCCAGCATTGCCCCGTAAAGCGATGAAAGGTTTGCCATCTGAATTTTTTCAAGGAGATTAATTCCAATTACGCCGCTGTGACCCTCTTTTGCGAGAAAAACTTCTGTGAAATTAGCAATAACGGTAAGCTGATCAAGAAACACTGAAGGCTTGATAGTGTAAACCGGCTGTGACCTGTATGGTGTACCTAAGGGTTTTCCATCCGGAATATAATAGCGATTTAGTATCTCTTCAGCTATTTCCGGGTAAGGGAATTTCGAAAGTGCGCGCCGGATATTGCCGCCTATATCTCCATCCATAAGACGCGATGTAAATATCCTGCTGATCGCAGTGCCTGAGACTACACCTAATTGGCCCATTTGAGATACTGCTTTTGCAAGCCGCCAATCAGATATCGCGATTCCCATGCCGCCCTGAATAATAACAGGTAATTTCAAATGTATCTCAAGTAATTAAGTTTTTTTGATAAGTTATTCAAATATAACTATAAATATCAATGTTTCATATGATTTGGCTCATAAAATCTGGTTTTGTATAATTGCAGAAATGCAGTATCCAGATAAATTATATCCTTAAATTTTCTTTATCATTCCATTAAAAATTAGACCGTGAAATGGAAGTACCGAATACCAATATAATCTTCCCAATACACCTAATGGTCTGAAAGTTGCAGTTTGAGTCAACAAATTATTCTCATCTATTTTAAACTCCAGCCATGCTTCGCCCGGTAATTTCATTTCTGCATAGAGCAATAATCTTTTTTGTTTTTTATCAGCTAAAAGTACCCTCCAAAAATCCAAAGCATCACCCGGATAAATTTCGGTGTCACTTTTCCTGCCTCTCCGCATACCAACTCCGCCTAAAAACTGGTCAAGCAGTCCTCTTATCTCCCAAAGCCAGTTTCCGTAATACCAGCCATTTTTTCCTCCAATAGACCAAATTCTTTTAAGTGCGGTTTCACTGTTACTAAGCTGCTTAGTCCTCACATCAATAAAACAACCGTTAACCGGTACTTCAACATATTCCGATATACCTTTACTGAGTATTCCGCTGGTTTGAGCATCTTTCCAGCTTGAAGTTACCTGGCTCTGCTCAATTTTATCAAATGCCAGCCGGATGGAAGTGTCATAATCTATCAAAGAAATACCAAGCATTTTCATCAGATTATTAGGTCTGCAGATAACCTCTATCTTCATACTGTTTACAAGGTTTTTGGCTAAAGCAAAAGATGTTGCTGTAACAAAATACAGCCAGTATGATGAGATCTTTGGCGACATAACAGGTACTACAAATATTCTTCTTTTCAGTCCTCTTATCTTCGCAAAACGCAAAAGCATTTCTTTATATGTAATAATATCAGGTCCGCCAATATCATAGCTTTTATTGTAGACCGCTGTATTGCCTATTACCCCATACAATGCTTCAACAACATTCCTTATCGCAATGGGCTGGCATTTAGTATTAAGCCAGCGCGGTGTTATCATAACAGGCAGCTTTTCTACCAGATCGCGGATAATTTCAAAAGACGCGCTGCCTGAGCCAACAATGATACCTGCTCTTAAAGTAGTCAAAGCAAATCCAGAACCTGATAAAATATCTTCCACATTTTTGCGCGAAGTTAAATGTTTTGATAATTCATCATCGTTTACAATTCCGCTAAGGTAGATAACCTGTTTCGCACTGGTTTGCTCAATTCTTTGTTTGAAATTTCGGGCGCAAGTTTGCTCCATTTCACCAAAATCACCACTCAGGGTTGACATTGAATGTATGAGATAAAATGCCGCGTCTATATCATTTGGAATATTTTCAAGAGTTCCTTTTTTTAGAAAATCAGCTTCTATTATATCTAAATTTTCCGGAGGGTAGTTTTGCGCATTAAATCTTTTTATATCTCTGACACAGCATGTTACGTGATGACCATTTTGAAGTAAAATAGGTAACAGCCTCTGCGCAATATAGCCTGTGACACCTGTCAGAAGGATTTTCATAGTCTGATTTTATTAAAATAACAAAAACACATATTTTTTATAAAAAGAGTATCAAGGTGGAACTCTATGCAATTTCTTTTAATGAATGATACTTTGTTTTTATAAATTCTTATCTTACTTACGGTTGCAGTTATTAGCCTTCCGTAATTATCGAAATCAGCCCGGTTTATAACATCATCACCGGTTTCAAATACATTCCCTTTATCATCCTGCAGAACATATTCATGCATTGAAAACTCGCCATCTTTTATCAAGTTTTTCTTTACAGATTTTTTGATACAAATATTTCCCGCTTCTTTTTTCCAGGCAATAGGGTAATCCTGTTTATTTTTTCATTCTGCTGTATACATAGTATCACTATGCCTTTTTATGATATCCTTTGTCACCATATGGCTTAAGTTCTTCAATATACATATCCTTCAGTTGCCTTGCTTCTTTTGCCAGGTCAACGGAATCATCATCAGTCTGCTTAATCTCTCCCAGGATCTCATAAACAAATTTATCTGCGCCAAACTCTTTCCACTCTTTCTGCAGTTCAGCATTTACGTGATTGCCGAAATTTAGCGTAACTTTGTGCCTGTTATAAACTGTGTTCAGCGATGTACTGCTATCTATAAATATCTTCCCGTTTACAGTATTCCTTATCTGGAAAACCCCGGCCGGCAATTTCTGCTGCTTGTACTCTTCCTTTAACTCTTTATTGGTTTTCATTAAATATTAAATAATATGATTCGCAAAATGTTTTATTTTTTCAGGAAATTACACTCACTTCACGTTTAAAAGCCATAAATTCCTTAGGTAATATAGATCATAGATCAGCCAAAGAAGATAAATACCTGCCAGCCCATGTTATTAGTATTTCTGCACTTTTCTATTGCATTGAAATAACATCTTCATCAATTTTCTCACCTTTAAAAACTGTTAAGAGGCTTAGCGCAATTGCAAGTATTATGGGACCCATAAATATCCCAAGTATACCAAATAATTGCAGCCCCCCAATTACACTGAAGAATACAAAAAGCTCATTCATTTTTGCGCGCTGTTTGATAAGCTTAGGCAGCAGGAAATTATCTATCATACCTATAACCAGTGCTGCATAAACAGCAAGTATTCCAGCCTTCCAATAATCACCCATTAAGAAAAGAACTATTATGGTGGGCACGGTTACAAATGCTGTACCTCCGGTAGGTATCAACGAAAAAATCATTGCCAGCACACCAAGAAGGATGTATGAGGGTATTCCCAATGCCCAGAATATTATTCCGGCCAGAGTACCCTGTACTACCGCCACAAATAGTGAACCCCTGATAGTAGCATTTATCAGGTCAGATGTTTTATTAATGAGCTGCTGCGCCTGCTGGTTTTCCATCGGCAGTATGTGAGGAAGATCGGCTACAATTTTCTCTCCATCCCTGAATAGGTAGAACATCGCAAAAATTGAAAACAATATACCAACGAACATGCCGAAAACTCCTTCGATAAGGTACCATGATGCTGAAAGGAACATACCGCTTACTCTTGTGGCAAGAGCTTTGATATCTTCGGGCTTTACTGCTTTTTCAAGGTTAACGAAACCATTAATGTAAGTATAAACATACCCCAGCTTACTATGCTCAGGGTCGCTGATTACCTGCTGAATATCCACAAAAGTTTTCCCTGAAAATCCGGCAAGCTCATTGATTGCCGCTGCAGATACTATCATCAGGGGCAATATGAAAGTTAGTAATGATATTGCGATCGTAATTATCGCGCTAAGTGTATGATTCTTAGTCTTTTCATGAAGCTTTCTGTACACAGGGAAAAAAATTATGACCAGTATCGCAGACCACAACACCACCGAAATAAAGGGTGCAAGCATAAGCCAGCAAAGGTATAGCATTACTGCTGTCATAATAAGCAGTAATATGAACTGCGCAAGCTTCTTTCGTTCTGTCATTTCGAGATCTTAAATTTGTAATTATATAATAATAAACAATTTCAAATAATGAAAGGATTCACAAAAGCAGGTACAGAATTTGAGTCGCAGAATTGGGCAGCATCGTATATTTATGAAATTTTTCTTCTGGATTTTCAAACCCTGCTTGATTGCAGTCATACCAAATACAACCTGAGCGACCCCGTTAGTGGTCACATATTGGTAAAAAACCTCCCGGGAATATCACGACGCCGCAGGTGCCGAACATTTAAATATTACTATCAATAAAATTAAACAAAGATATAACATCTTTAGAATATTTCACATGAAATGTCCTTATTCCGGATTTCGCTGCTATTTCGATATTTTCCAAAATATCATCACAAAACAGGATCTCATGAGCGCTTACGTTTGGATATCTTAACTTGATCATTCCAAGCACGTAATCCCAGAATTCACTGTCTTTTTTCCTGAATCCAATATCACAGGAAATAAAATTATCATCGAACAGATTCCTGAAACCCAGATTATCCAGCAAATACTTTGATCTCAAAGAATCCTGATCGGTAGCAGTTAAACATACCGCTCCTTTAGATCTCAACAAGGTAATTTTTTGTATTATTTCATGGTCAACATAACCGGATTCGTATTCAAATTGCTGTTTAAAATATTCCCGCGGTGTTTGCTTCCAGCCAATTCTATCTAAAAACGGTTTAATAGAATTTAAGGGGTCTGCTAAGCCTTCCAGACATTTAATATTTGGACCATCGGCATAATATTCATTTAAAATTTTAGCTGCATCCCGGTATCCATGCTCTTCCAAAAAAGAACTATAATATTGAGGTGGCCGTATAATGACGCCATCAATATCGAATAAAATGACTTTCAACATTCGTTGCGAAAGATCCTCTCTATTGAATCGATAATAAATGCGGCTCTTTCTTCAGCGGGTAAGAACGGAACACCAATTACGGAATACCCAAGCTCCACATAAATTTTCTTCACACTCTCACCAAACCTCTTTGATTGGGCAAAACTCATTTTTCTTTCATCGTCAGTTGTATAAATCTCCTCCCACGGCTCAAACATAAAAACATGTTTGTTATACCTGTTATCCATTGCAGCATTTAGGTAAGCATCTTTATCAATATTAAATAATACCGAATATGCAATTAAATCAGGCAGGCCCCTATCAAAAACAAATAATTCATCTGAATCTTTATTTGCTGCATGATCAGTCAGCATATGAGTAAGCATTAGCCGGGTGAATAAGCCGGAATCTTTCTCAGGAACTCCCTCCCCGCCTGAGCTTCTTTGTTCTTTCAATATTATACGTGCCGGCTCAGGGATACAGTTATACTTTAAATCCTGCAGTTTATTTATGACTGTCGATTTGCCGGCTCCCATTGCGCCGGTTAATACAAAATAATTATTCTTTAGCATCCGGGATTCTCTGAGTGCTTTGATGTTTTAAATTACTTAAAAATTAATTAAACTTTCCTCGCAACTGCAAAACAGCTTCCGCCTGTGAATATTTTTTTCCCGTTCCTTATTTTTCGCAGCTCATAGTTCCAGATCTTATTCATAATCTTATCAAGTGCTCCTTTTTTCGTCTTATGTTCATTGACATATTTATTTATTTCGGCAGGATTCTTATTCAGTCCGAGTTTACTTGGAAGGGTTCTTCTCAGGAATACAGGTAAAGGCAGAATAGAAAAAATATATGTTGAATATACAATTTCAAATCCCGATTCTTTTAAAACTTTACCCAATCTTTTTATAGTATATCTCCTGTAATGCCCAGCCTCAACATCTTCGTTTGACCATAAAAACTTAAATGCAGGGACTGTTATGAACACGAGCCCGTTTTTTGCCAGGTAATTATTTATGCTTTGCAAAAATGCTGAGTCACTTTCAATATGCTCAACTACATCAAACAAACCAATTGCCTTTATTGAATCTGTTTTAAATGAAGCATTTTCAAGTGTTGAGCATACTATGTTACTGAGTCCCCTTTTTTTTGCATTCAGGCATCCTTTGATCCCGGGCTCAATTAAAACTGTCTGAATCCCGTTTTCTTCAAGTGCCTTTGCGACAAACCCGTTGCCCCCGCCAATATCAAAGAACAGTTCGCCCGGAGCGTATTTTTTAACTGCTTCTAATATACATTTATTTCTGTGGTTGAACCAAAAGCTATCCTGCTCTATCTGGAAACAGCTTTCATTCCCGGATTCGGGATAAGATATCTCGCTTTTTTCCTTTGAAAAGTAAATTCCATCCTTTAATACCAGATCACTCGTAAATTTTTCTAAAATGTTCAATAGTACTCGCTCAATTTTTGATAATTGACAAATATATATATTACAGTAATATTTTACTATGGATTAAATATAAGGGTGCGTCTGGAATTCTTGATTTTTTGAATCAGTAATTTTTAATCAGCAGGGTTCATTCTCTCAAATGCACCTTTCAATACATCCTGACCCGCTTTTAGCATTCCTTCACTGAACCCGAATGTTAACTCTGTCCTGCCTTCTTTCAATTGCTCAAATATGGCGTCTATAAAATCACTTACCGGCGGCGCGAAATCATGAATACCCTTCCCACCAAGATCAGTATTAAGCGCCGGGGGAATAATTTCGATTACTTCAATTCCTTTTGGTTTTAATATATGTCTCAGCGATAAAGTAAATGAATGTATAAATGCTTTCGTGGCTGAATAAACGGGAGTTTTTACGAGCGGTGAAAATGCCAGCCCGCTGCTCACATTCATAATAGTATTTATAGAACCCATTTTGCTGAAAAGCCATGATAAATGTACCGGCGCTTCAATGTTTATGGAAATTTCGTCATCTGCCCTTGTAATAAAATTATCATCTTTAATTTGCATCCATTGCTGAATGCCTGCATTGTTTATTAATACATTCAGGTCGCCATGCACAGTATTTGCCCATTTAAACAGGTCATCTCTGCCTTCCGTTGCTGAGAGATCGCACTGATATGTGATTACGCCGGGTAATTTTTTTTCAGCTTCATCAAGTATATCTTTCCTTCTGCCGCAGATAATTACAGTATTACCTTCTTTAATAAATCTTTCAGCCAGCCCATAACCAATTCCCGATGCTCCGCCTGTAATTAAAATTTTATTGTTTGATAGTTTCATATTATATATTATTATTTCTTATTTCTTAAAGTAGTCCCCCCTTCAATTGAAGGGGGGATGAAAAACAAGTTGATTTATAAATGTACAATTTATCTAAAATCATGAAGACACAAAAATTATTAATGGGGGTTGCTCTTAAGATGAATGCAGAGACGTTCAGTCCTTTTGAGCCAATATTATTATCCCGTAGTAATACGTTTCTTCTGTTCGCTTATTATAATTCAGGCACCATTTGCTTAATGATTTTGGTGTAAGCTGTTTCCGCACGCGTTTCTGTTCGGGATCAATTACTGTCAAATACTTATTTTCGTAATCTACTACGCTTATCCAGTGGTCTTCGTGGTCGGTCAGTAGAATGAGCTTATTTCCTTTTTTGAGATTATAAACTAAACGCTGTTTGAATGCGGCTTCAGTTTTATTCTGGAAAGTTTTGTACTCAAACCCTAAATGTTTTAATGCGCGGCAGATCTTTTTTTCACTGGTCCCGTTAAGTCTGTCAGAATGTGAGAGTTCCCTTATCTTCTTTTCTGAAAATAAATAGCCAAGGGCAATAAGTGAATTCCTGATCGAGGCCGCCCCGCATGAGAATTTTGTTTCCTGTCTGAAAAATGTCAATTTTTAGCTTCCTTATCCAAATTTTATTGAAAGAGTGATTCATTGGACAACCCAAATTATAATACATAAAAATGAAAATACATATCATTCTTTTATCCTTGAACATCTCCTCAGGCAAAATCATCTCAAAAAGCTTATATTTTTGACTTAAAGCAAATATTTACATTATATTACTCCTTTTTCGCAATTTTTTGCCTAAATTTGTATATAAATCAATTAAATAGGAACTAAAATTCAAAAACCTCTATTATTTATATTAAATACTCTCTGAATGCTGCCACGAAATTTTACTATAATTTTCACTTTTTTCCTGATATTAATAACCTCTGTATTTTCTCAAAATACAGGTTCAAACCTGCCCGTATTACAAACTAACGGAACAATTAAAGGCACAATAACCAAACCTGATGGAACACCATTAGAGGACGTCGTAGTAATATTATCCTCAGAGAGTACCAAAGAAGCTGGCACAGAAACCGGCGCTGAGGGAAAATATAAAATAGAAAATATTGCACCTGGTACTTATAAATTACTGACCGAGCTTGTCGGATATAAATCAGCTGAAAGAAAAAATATTAAAGTTACTTCCGGTGATACAATTACAATTGATATTATCATGGATGATGAGAGTTATTCCACAGAAGATATTGATGTGGTCTCAGATAGATTCCGCCAAGCGCAAAATGATATGCGCACAAGCCTTTTGAATCTCTCGCCAAAAACCACCCGGGTAATTCCGGGTGTTGGTGAAGATGTCCTTCGGTCTCTTCAAACCCTCCCGGGTGTCAGCGCGCCAAATGATTTTTCCTCACAGCTCATTGTTCGCGGCTCCGGACCCGACCAGAACCTTATCATAATGGATAACATTGAAATATTTAATCCGTACAGGCTATATGGTGTTTTTAGCATGTTCAACCCTGAAACACTTGAAGATATTAATTTGATAACAGGCGGCTTCCCTTCCAAGTATGGTGACAGGCTCTCAGCAGTGCTTGATGTATCGAACTCCGAAGGCAGCAAAACAAAATATTTCACCGGGCAGACCAATGTTAACATTGCAAACGCAAATCTTGTATTCAGCGGAAAGTTTCCCTTTAAAAATATTGCCGGCTCATGGATTGTATCTACACGCAGAAGCTATTATGACCTGATACTCGGGCCCTTTGCAAAGAAATCAGGGCTGATTGACGAAAGCGCATCATTCCCCTCATTCGAAGATTTCCAGGGGAAGATAACATTCGGCCCTTTCAAAGATCATAAATTTATATTGAACGGAATTTATTCACGCGACGGTGTTAATATTATCCCGGGCACCTCAAAAGAGCTTGAAGACAGCATATCCGTCCGCGACCAGTCATCAAACGATGTGCTTGGATTCGCGTGGCATTACGCGCCGAATACAGAGTTCTTAACCAAGACAACATTTTCATGGTACCGCAACAAGGGCGATGCTTCCTTTGGCGGCGAGCTTCTTGACCCCGTTCTTGATAGAGAATCATACACACCCGAAGTCAGGGATAGCTTAAGAGCGCTTGGGTTATTTTTGGGAATTGGTTTTAAATCAAAATACACCTTTAGGAAATATTCCGTGCAGAACAGTACGATATTCTTATCCAAGACACACAAAACCGAAGTCGGCGGCGGAATTGATATTCTGCGGACTGACCTCTCATTTACCCTTGAGCTTGATGACAGGCTCCGTGCGCTGATACAGAATAACCCGAACTTCAGCGCAATATCAAACGGCCAGCTTGACGGCAAAGATTATTACCGGGCGAATGTTTACGCGATGGATCGAGTGAAGCTTTCAAAAAAATTGTTTACGCAGTTTGGCGCAAGGCTTGATTACTTCGCGATCAATAAAAAAGCATATCTCTCGCCGCGTATAAACCTTTCCTACGCAGTTGATAAAGTTACTACAATCCGCGCAGGCACCGGAGTTTATTACCAGTCACCCGGATATGAAAAGCTCATTGATGCGCAGGTATTCTATGACCTAGGTGAAGAAAAGGCAAAGAACCTCGAAGCCGAACGCTCAATTCATTTTATACTTGGTGCCGAGAGATGGCTTTCCAATGACCTGCTCGTAAAATTTGAATCATATTACAAGCAATTTACCAACCTGATAGTGCAGGAAAAACTGACAGGTTACAGGTATGAATATTACAGGTATGACCCAACAAATAACGACCCTGAATATTTACGCAATCCCAATAACTGGTACAGAAGCACCGCCAAATTGCCGTATGATTCCTTAACTGCAACTCCGGTAAACGGTGCGAGCGGTTATTCCTACGGGTTTGAAGTGTATCTCGAAAGGAAAGCTGTTAACCCGAGTACAAAATTTTCCGGGTGGCTAAGCTACTCGCTCTCATTCGCGAACCGTAACAGGGATGGCGTTCTTACTCCATTCAGGTATGACCAGAGGCATTCAATAAACCTGGTTGCAAATTACAAATTATTAAGCTGGCTTGAGCTTGGAGCCCGCTTCAATTATTCATCAAACTTCCCTGTCACACTGCCCCAGGGAATCCGTCCAAGAGTTGTCGGCGATTCACTGGCTGTACTGCCAATATTAAACTTAGTGCAGTTTGATTTTGATTTTGGTGATGCCACAAGAATTCTAGCCGATAAAAAGCCCGATTATCACAGGCTTGATATTAGGGCAACCGCATATACCAAATTCTGGGGAGTTGACTGGGCTTTTTATCTTGATGTGATAAATGTTTATAACAGGCAAAATGTCATTGGATATGATTTCTATATTGATGAAAATCTTCAGGTAAAGCTTAAAAAAATAGGCCAGTTCCCGATTTTGCCCACAATAGGAATTAATGCGCGGTTTTAGGAGTTTATTTAAATATACCCTTTACAGTCTCCCCCTTAAGAAGGGAGAGTGTCCGCGTTGCGGACGAGGGGGTCTGAACCACCTGTATCCTAAATAAGATATGTTTTTTTACATAAATAATTGATAATATTAACCAA
>JBDTNV010000036.1:0-22509 GCA_039933555.1 Ignavibacteria bacterium | reverse complement strand
GATATTTCATGAAAAATTACGGAATGACTTTCCACGCATACCAAAGGAGCCGCAGACTGGGCTCAGCATTTACACAGATAAGGCAGGGCTCAAAAATTGATGATGCGGTATTCAGCAATGGTTATGAATCACACAGCGGGTTCAGGGATGCATTCTCAAAAATATTCGGCAAGCCGCCGGGCAAATCAGTTAGCGCAGATTGTATAGTAACATCATTGTATCAGAGCGAACTTGGTCCAATAATATTAGGAGCAACATCAAAAGGAATTTGCCTTGTTGAGTTCAGTGACCGCCGCATGCTTGAATACCAGCTTAAGACCTTGAAGAAAAGATTTAATGCGGCGATAATTCCGGGAAGCAATCAGCATATAGAGCAGATAAAGCTGGAGCTTGATGAATATTTTAAAGGCAGGCTGAAAAATTTCAAAACCCCGCTGGTTTATCCCGGTACCGAATTCCAGATGAAGGTATGGGATAACCTGAGGAAGATTCCGTATGGCACGACTATATCATACATAGAGCTTGCTGAGAAAATTGGAGTAAAAGGGGCATCACGCGCGGTTGGAACAGCAAATGGTATGAACAGGATTGGGATAGTTATTCCATGTCACCGTGTTGTGAATAAAGATGGCAGGCTTGGCGGTTACGGCGGCGGTATCTGGCGCAAGCAGTGGCTGATAGATATGGAGAGAAGCAGTAAATAGTGAAGTTGTGAAATAGTGAAGTAGCAGGCAAGTAAAAAGTTTATTGTGTAGAGACGGGTCTTTGACCCGTCTTTTTTGCAATTATGGGATTTTTCCCTTCTTAAACTGCTAAGTTAGTCAAGAATGAGGGGAGCTTATATTATATCCTTTAATTATCCTTTATGCCTTTATATTTTAGTGTGCGAAGTGTTGTATGATCGATAAAATTGCTCAAAACTTGATAAATTGATAGAAATATTGGATAAGGAAATAACCTTTATAATTATTAATAATCTCATTAAATTTTGAAAAATATAATATGAATACTACATCAAAATTTAATGATGCTCTGGAGTTGATAGAATCATTTAGCCTGGAAGAACAGGAACAACTGATAGAAATAGAGCAAAAGAGAATAATTGAAAAAAAACGGGAATTACTTTTACGAGAAATTGAACTGTCCAAGAAGGAAATTTCTGAAGGGAAATATATTGAAGGCAATGCTGCTGAAATTCTAAAAGCTATTGAGAATGAAGTTAAGAATCTCAAATAGATTTCTGAATAAAGCCTCCCAATTGATCAAAAAGAACCCTTCAATAAAGAAAAAACTTGATGAAACCTTAACGTTGCTTGAACAAGATCTTTTCCATCCATCATTAAAAACACATAAGTTAAAGGGAAAATATAAAGGTTACTGGTCTTCCAGCAGTGGGTATGATCTGAGGATAATTTTTGAAATTTCAGAAGAGGAAAACGAGAGAGTAATCGATTTGCATTCTGTAGGTACTCATGACGAGGTCTATTAATTACACAAAATACCCGCTGCCAAGGATCAGGCACCACGCTAAATCGGGACTCTACTTCCCTTTAAAACAGCAAAAGGGCAATAGGTTTTACTACCACCCTGAAATTAAAAATATTAACTGGAATGAGGCTTTTTCTGACGGCAAGCCGCCAAGTTTGCTTGATATAGGCTGCGGCATCGGGAAGTTTTTGGTTGAAACAGCAATTGCAGAATCGGGCAAAAATATACTCGGCTTTGAAGTTAGAAAAGGCGCTGTTGAGTGGACAGAGGGTGTAATAGCAGGCGAGGGAATCCCAAATGCTAAGGCTGTATGGTATAGCGCAGTGAATGGTTTTCCATTTATTGAAAGCGGTTCACTTGAGAAAGTATTCTATTTTTTCCCTGACCCGTGGCTTAAGAAAAAGCATTACAAGCGGCGTGCATTTTCTTTGGAGTTGCTGAAGGAAATTCACCGCACACTAAATTCCAAAGGTAAATTATATCTTATGACCGATGTTCCTGAAGTGGATGAGTTTCAGCAGGGGATTATAAATGGATCAGGTTTATTTAATTTTAGATACTCCGGTGAGAGTGAGTGGGATATATCCGTAAGATCAAACCACGAATTATTTTGTATTGAAAAAGAGATTCCGTTTATCAGGATGGTTTGTGAGAAGATTATGTAGAGACGGGTCTCAGACCCCCGTCTTTATATTATTTTCATATAAACAGAGACAGGTCTAAGACCTGTCTCTACAGATAGCTTTCATTATTTCATAACTCATAGCTTATAGTTAAATTTGTTTTATGCGTATACTTGTTATAGAAGATGAAAAAAAGGTAGCGGATTTTATCAAGAAAGGGCTTGAAGAACAGTCATATGTTGTAAATACTGCTATGGATGGCATCGAGGGTGAACATCTTGCGGGTTATAATGAGTATGATGTGATAGTCCTTGATGTATTATTACCTAAGCAGGATGGCTGGACGACATGCAAAAATATCAGGTTAAATTCCGTAAAAACACCAATTTTAATGCTTACTTCGCTTGGCGAAACTGAAGATAAGGTCAAGGGTCTGGATCTCGGCGCAGATGATTATCTAACCAAGCCTTTTGCATTTGATGAATTCCTTGCAAGGATCCGCGCGCTTATCCGCCGAGGCGGTGCCGGGGAAGCGACCCTGCTTAAGCTAGCAGATCTTGAAGTTGAACTGCTTGAGAGAAAAGTTTCGCGGGGTGATAAAGATATACAGCTTACACAAAAAGAATTCGCCCTACTTGAATACCTGCTTAGGAACAAGAAAAAAGTAATGACAAGGACTCAGATATCGGAGCATGTATGGGGAATTGATTTTGATACCGGCAGTAACGTAGTGGATACATATATAAAAATGCTTCGCAAAAAAATTGATAAAGATTTTTCACCACAGCTTATACACACTATTGTTGGGGTAGGGTACGTAATGCGTGAAGAAAAATGAACACAGAACAATCAGAGACACGGCTTAAAGCTTCCAAATGGAATTCCTTCCTGCGGATATTCAAAACCATCAGGGGAAAACTAACTCTTTCATTCATAACTATTTTTGGTATAACGCTTATAGTTTTCAGCTTTGTGCTCTATAATATTTTTGCCCGGCAAAGCAGGGACGATTTTGATATTGTAATGAGCGTGCTTGCTTCATCAATATCCGAGACGATAAAGGAAAACGGCGTTAATACCGATATACTGAATGAAGTGAAGGAATTCAACACACCAGGGCTATCGGCATTCTATGGGTATACACAGGTATTTAACTCAACAGAAACAATTGTAATGCAATCAACCCAGCTGAATGATGTTACGCTTCCCCTCTCAAGAGAGTACCTGCTTGAAGCATTGAACGGCAAGAAAGAAATTGCAACTGTTTACTCAGAAGCACCGAACGGATTGTGGGATAACCACGGGGCAAGGATAATATATTTTCCGGCAACACATCACCAGCATAAATACGTAGTTGTGCTTGTAGCGCCGCTGGCAAGTGTTGAAGCAATGCTTGTCAACTTAAGGCTTATAATATATATTTCAATCCCGGTTACACTTTTGCTTGCTGCAGTTGTTGGATGGGTATTTTCTAAGCGGGCATATGCGCCGGTCGGGGAGCTTGTGACCAAAGCCAATACCATTACCGCCGAGAAGCTGCACCAGAGGCTGAAGGTAAGCGACGCGGATGATGAAATATCGCACCTTGCCGAGACCCTTAACAGTATGATAGAAAGGCTTGAGGAATCATTTAAGACCCTGAAGCAGTTTACCTCCGATGCATCGCATGAGCTGCGCACACCGCTTACTATTATTCGCGGAGAAATTGAAGTAGCATTAAAAAAACCGAGGGAAAATAAAGAGTATGAAGATATTCTGAAGGATAACCTTGAGGAAGTGAAAAGGCTGCAGAATATTGTTGAAGGGCTCTTAACACTCAGCCAGTATGAAAATAACAGGATCGTAATTCAGAAGGAAAAGCTGAACCTGACTGATATTGTAATTGAATCGCTTACCAAGAGCAGGATACTTGCCGAGAGAAAAAATATCAGGCTGATACTTAAGCTTGAAGAGGATAATCCGGAAAGCATATTGATAGAAGGAGATAACAAAAAGCTCTTAAATGTTTTTTTAAACCTTTTTGATAATGCAATAAAATATTCCAACGATAACTCCGAAATTTCGTGCTTTACCGGCAGGACCAAAAAAGACGGGTATGCT
This sequence comes from Ignavibacteria bacterium, assembly GCA_039933555.1. GTDB lineage: Bacteria > Bacteroidota > Ignavibacteria > Tepidaquicellales > OLB5 > OLB5. The sequence continues at coordinate 18,298 of JBDTNV010000036.1, read as the reverse complement.
TTTGTTACGATAAAGGATGAAGGGATAGGAATAGGTGAGGAATCGCTGAGGAATATTTTCGAGAGATTTTACCGCGCGGATTCATCACGAACCAGGGGTGAGAGTTACAGCCTTGGGCTGGGGCTATCCATAGTAAAAGCTGTCATTGAAGCGCACGGCGGCAGTATTGAAGTAAAAAGCGAAGAAACCAAAGGCTCTGCATTTACAGTTTTCCTTCCGGTTATCAGATCATAAGAAACTCTTTCTGTAATTTTTTATTTTATCCGCATAATTTTCCCCGAGATGAATTTTTTTTCATTTGATTTTCATAACGTTTTCAGAACGCGGTTATATCTTTGTAACATAAAATAATAACGGGGATAAGAAAACTTCCCTAAAACTAAATAAGGAGTATTAAATAGATGAATGCATTAAAAAAATCAGTAATGATTTTACTGGCAGCCATCCTGATCGCCGCAGCTCCTTTGGAATCAACATTTTTTGCAGCAGAGAAAACCAAAACTGCAGTAATTCACAAAGAAAAGAAGCACAAACACAAAAAGCATAAAAAGCACAAAAAATCAACAAAAACAACCACAAACGACAAAACAAAAGATAACAAAACCAGCGGAAATAACACAACAAAAGACAACAAAACAAACAAGAAGTAAAAAAAAGTAATAAAAAGCGGTAAAACAAGCAAAAAATAACGTTCTTTAAGTAAAGTTAGCTGTGGTGGCTAGGATGCGGCGGAAGTTAAGTACCCCCGCCGCTCACGAAAAGCCTGTCTAAAAATGACAGGCTTTTTTGTTTAATATAACGCCTTATCAGGATTTTAACCTTTCAAATTATTTGATTTTCAGATATATTTACGGTTCATCCTTTTAATTTTTACATTGACCTCCCCGAGGGTTCAGGTGTATCAATTACCTGTAATAGTTAGTTTTAAGGTGAATCAGAAATTTGAGCATTTTAAATATTTGACAATATATTTTTTGTAATATAATTTTTTGTATTAAATATTTTATTAAAGAAAAGGAGTAATACATTTACATGTCTTTGTTGAAAGTAAAACTTGCTTCTCAAGTTCCGGGTTTGAAAGATCGAGTACGGAATTTGGGAAAGAATTACGGGCAGAAGGTAATATCAGAAGTAACAGTTGAACAGGTTTTTGGCGGAATGCGCGGAATCAAATCTCTTATTTGCGATACATCAGAAGTGGGACTTGATTACGGCCTGGTAATACGCGGAATTCCAATTTTAGAGCTTACCGAAAAGCTGCCTGAAGATGTTTTATGGCTTATGTTAACCGGCGAGCTTCCAAGCGCAGAAGAATCAAAAGACCTGCAAAAGGAGCTTAACGGCAGAATGGAAGTCCCTGAGTTCATATGGAGCTTATTGAAATCATTCCCGAAGGATGCGCATCCGATGACAATGTTAAGCTCAATGGTTACTGCTCTTAGCTATGAATCGAAATTTAAACGTGAGTACGATAAAGGATTAAAAAAAGATCTGTATTGGGAGTATACCCTCGAAGATTCACTTGACTTGATTGCGAAGATGCCGGTAATTGCTTCTGCAATTTACAGGACAAGATTTGGCAAAGGCGATATAATAAAGCCGAAGAAAGATCTTGACTGGGGCGCAAACTACGCGCACATGCTTGGCGTTGAAGGAAACACTGATGAATGGTATAAGCTTATGAGAATGTACATGGTAGTTCACTGTGACCATGAAAGCGGTAACGTAAGCGCTTTTACTTCTCATGTAGTTGGTTCAGCTTTAAGCGATGTGTATTATTCGCTTGCTGCCGGTTTAAACGGACTAGCGGGTCCGCTGCATGGCCTGGCAAATCAGGAATGTTTGAAATTCGTTTTAGAAACACTCGAAAAATTTGGTAAAGTTCCAACAGATGATGAATTAAGGAATTTCGCGAAAGAAAGACTTGATAAAGGGCTTGTAATACCGGGCTATGGACATGCGGTATTAAGGGTTACCGATCCGAGATTTACCGCTTCACTTGATTTTGGAAAGAAGGTAATTCCAAACGATGACAGGTTTGTAATGGTTGAAAAATTATTCAAAATAGTGCCTGATCTTTTAATAGAGCAGGGTAAAGCAAAAGATCCATGGCCAAATGTTGATGCAGCAACCGGCGCGCTTTTATATCACTATGGTATAAAAGAAATTGAATACTATACTGTAATATTCAGTGTCTCAAGAGCGCTTGGCATTTGTTCACAGTTAATATTAAGCCGTGCAGTGGGTGAGCCTATTACCAGGCCTAAATCAGTTACAACGGACTGGCTTGAAAAAGCAGTAACAAAATAAAAAAATTAATAGAATATCTTTGAGCGAACAGACAGAAAATAACATTTCACCGGAAGAAACTGAATTAGAGTATAATTCAGCGGATTCTATTGATGAAGCCGGTGCTGAACACCCGGGTGATGAAACAGGTAAGGCTGGCGCCATGGCTTTTATCTTTCCATTGCTTGTTTGTGTATTGATGTTTGTTGGCTTTTCGCAGGAGCCGGTTAATAAGAAGTCAGTAAGGCAGGTTCACGCAGAAGAAGAATTAAACAGCAGCGATAGCAAAGGGCCAAAGATAAATTTTTCCGCTCTCTTAGCAGCTGAGGAATTTTCCAAGAACCTGCGCGATACTGTTTACACCAATGAAGATATGTGGCTTGAGCTCAGGATAGACCAGCAGGTGCTTTATGTTCACTACAGGGATGGCAGAACCAAAACATATAATGTTTCAACCGGCAACAGGAACTTAAGCAAAGGAATTGAATCACGTCCGGGCTTATTTGCTGTCTTCCTTAAAGAGGAAGTTCATCTTTCTTCGCAGTTCAATAACGCAAGGATGAATTATTACATGCCTTATAATATGGGTATTGGTTTTCACGGTTTGCCGGGCTCGGGATACTACGGGTTCTTAGGCAAGCAGCCTTCATCACATGGCTGCATAAGGATGCGAAATGAAGACGTGAAAGTACTGTTTAAAGAAACCAAGGTAGGGACAATTGTCCTTGCGCACAGGGGACACACAAACCGCGTTGTTGCGTTTGCGCCTGAGGGATTCAAGAACGATGCCGAATATACAAAAGATGATTACATAGGTATGCTTGCATATAATCTTGCTTCAATTATGGAGGGCAAATATTTTATTAACCCGCCAAAAAGATTTATACTTGACGGCACAATACTTCCAAAGAGCGGTGTTACCGTACTCTCAACCGATGAAGTTCCTGAAAAGCAGCTTCTTCCGTTTGCGATTGCAAAGATTGAAATGAAAACAGATCTTTTGAATGATTCTCATTTTGGCAATTCAGGTGCAATTAAAGATCCCGAAAACCTTGCAGAGAAATTTGGTGTTATAATAAGTGATTCACTGGGCTCGGGGAATATCCAGCTTGCAGTAGCGCCAGAAGTAATAAAGAAGTATGCTTATAACCCTGTAGGGGTATTGCCGTATTTTGCGCCAAATAAGTAATATAAATAATTTATAAGATATTTAGTAAACAGGATATAATTGAAATGGTAAAGTTAGTCGCAATGTATAAAACCCCTTCTGATATTGAAATGTTTGAAAAACATTACTTTGAAAAACATATGCCGCTTGTAGATAAGATACCTGGCCTTATAAAATCCGAAGTATCAAAGCTTAAGGTGCTTCCGGGGACAGAATCAGAGTATTACATGATGACAGAAATGTATTATGATGATATGGATGCGTTTAATGAAGCAATGGGCTCTCCTGAAGGCAAGGCATCAGCCAGAGATCTGGTTAATTTCGCCAAAGATAGAGTTGATTTTTTCCTGGGTAAGATAAAGTAATTATCTGCCGGTTTTAACTGTTTTTTAATAATTTTAGCAAAAAGTGGGCTTGTATTTATTTTCTTTTTTATCTATAATGCAACCTCGATTAACACGAAATTGGAACAAATTTATACAAATTTCGTATAAATTATAAAGAATTCATAAATTGTTTTACATTTTAACGGAGGTATTATGGTTACCGATAATATAGATATCCTTCAGGATACCGGATACGGCGCAACAGAACTTAAGAAGACATATCAGAAATATCTTCAAAGGGGACTTATCTTTGCTATTTTGATCCATGGTTTTGTAATAGGCACTTATCTGTTTGCCAATTATTTAAGCAAAATGGAATCTGAGAAGAAAAGTGATGTTCAGACAAGAATTATTAACGTAAGCGATCTTGAACCGCCTCCATCAGCTAATGATGAAGAGGAACCGCCACCGCCAAAAATTGAAGAGCCGCCTGTAGCTCCGCCAAAAGATCTTACAGCTTTAACTCCAGAACCGGTTGCGAAGGAAAAAGCTGAAGAGCAGACTATAAAGACACAGAAAGAACTTGAAGAAATAAAAACTCCTGTCGGCAGCAATGACTCGGGTAAGTTTCAGTATACAGGCAACGTAAAAGTTGAAGAGAAGAAGATCGAAGAGAAGATAGAGAAGAAGGAAAAAGTAGTTGAAGAAAAAACAGTATTCCAGTCTTTTGAAGTTGAAAAAGCTCCGGAATGCGTTAATCTTTCCCAGGTAAGAGCTTCAATGCAGTATCCTGAGATAGCAAGAGAAGCAGGCATGGAAGGCAGAGTAACAGTAAAAGTACTTGTCGGACCCGATGGTAATGTAATTAAGGTCGGTTCAGTAAGCGGACCTGATGTATTCCAGGATGAAGTAAGAGATAAAGCGGCGAATCTGCAGTTCACTCCGGGCCTTCAGAACGGAAAACCCGTTAAAGTATGGGTAACAGTACCGTTTAACTTTAAGCTGAAATAATATTCAGGAAAGCTGCTTTAAAATTGCTGCGTAAATTTCGGCTTTAACAGAATGTGTAATAATAATTGAAAGTATATAATTATCTTACAATAGGAATTTCCCTCATCTTTTTGGTGATGGGAATTCTTATTTTAACAGGTGCCTATAACACAGGCGAGATGTTTAAGAATAACGAATTTTTCCGCTGGATATTCGGGGGGATACTGGTTGTGTACGGAATTTTCAGAGCCTATAATGCATACCAAAAAATGCAGAACCAGGGCAGAAAGTTAAGATATTACGACCGGGATGAAGATTAGAACAAAATCCTCACAATAATTGTTTAAGAAAATATGAAATCCGAAATAAAAAAAATAATGTTATTTATTGCGCTGGTTGCCGCAATAACATTTAACGGGTGCGACTACACTGTAAAGAAATCCGTTTCAACTACGGGTGAAATTACAATTGGAGTTGACGAAGGAATATCTCCTGTTGTTAAGGAAGAAGCTTTGGTGTTTATGAGGCTTAACGATGAAGCTAAAGTTAACCTAGTAGTGAAAACTACAAAGGAAGTAATAGCAGACCTGAATAACGGCACTTATAAAACAATTGTTGTTGGCCGTGACCTTACGAAGGAAGAAGCAGATATCTTTGCTTCTAATAAAATTGAAATTAAGAAGAGCTCATTTGCGCGTGATGGTATTGGAGTAATTGTGAATCCAAAGAATATGGTGACTAAGCTGAATTACAACGAGCTTAAGAGGATATTTACAGGCGAGCAGAAGGAATGGAGTGAGCTTGACGGCGATAATAAAAATGTATATTCAGGCAAAATAAAAGTATTTATTACCAGGAAAAACGCTTCGATACATGATGTGTTTAAAGAAAAGGTTTTAGCGTCATCAGAGTTTGGAGCGGGGGATGTTATCTGCAGTACATCTGCTCAAATGATGAATGAAATAAAATCAAATGAGAACGCGATCGGATTTATTTCCATGGCATGGATAACCGTATCAAACGATACGCTGGATGAATCAGTGAAGCCGCTTAAGATAGCCGAAATTGACCCAAAAACCGGCGCGGTGGGAAGCTATGTCGGGCTTCACCAGGGTTATATTGCGAACAAAACGTATCCGCTGGTTACTGAAGTTTATATTTTTACAACTGATTTTTCGATGAACTTATCGGTCGGCTTTTCGAGCTTTATGGCTTCTTATGACGGGCAGAGAATTGTCCTGAAATCAGGCTTAGTGCCTGTGACCCAGCCAGTGAAGATAATTCAGTTGAATTAGGTTCTTTCTGTTCCGTTTTGGTTTTTCAGTTACAATCATTTACATCAAAAACAGCTTAAAACAGAAACAATAATACGAAATTGAAGCTTAAATAATCAGAACTATAAATTTAATATATTTTGAAAATGTATACTAAATATTTGTTAAGAGCGATTACGTTTTTTATGATATTTGCAGCAGCAGTTAATGCGCAGGATAATCTGGAAAAAGGAATTGATGCCGTAAAACGCGGTGATTACCTTGGCGGCCTGAATTTATTAAAGGGTGTATCAAAGGATTCATATGATGCCAACCTTTATTACGGGGTAGCATTATTCCAGACAGGCTCAGTAAAAGATGCCGAAAAATTCCTTAAGGATGCAGTAAAAAAGGATGAAGAACGGCCGGAAGCTTATTCTGCTTTGGGAGAAATATATACATCACAGAAAAACTACAGCGGAGCCGCATCACAGTTTGAAAACGCAAAGAAATACCTTCCTCTAAATAAAACAAAGGAAGATCTGGATAAATCAGAGATTGAAACGATAATTAATGTTTTAAGCGCAGAGTCAGATAACTTTATCGCAGATGGTAAAGTTGATAAGGCAATTTCATCGCTTACAATGGCAAAGACGTATGACGATAAAAATCCGATGATTTACGTTGGACTTGGTAACGCATACCTTGCAAGGGGAGCTTTTGATCCCGCTAAATCAAATTACGACCAGGCATTAAAGCTGAAACCTAACTACGCGCCTGCATTGTACGGCCTTGGTAAGATTTCATTTAAGCAGAAAAAATACAGCGCAGCGCTTGAAAATTACATTAAATCAACTGAAGCAGATAATAATTTTGCTCCCGCTTTTTTTGAAAAAGGATTAATGTTCTACCTGCTTGATAAATTCTCAGATGCTATTGAAGCATTCCAAAGATATGACCAGTTGGTACCGGGCTCACCAAGAGGAAAGACATATTTCGCAAAATCATATTACGGTAAGGGTGAGTATGATAAGGCAATGGAAATACTGAATGAAGTATTGGCTAAAGATGCAGAATACAGTGAAGCAAATAAATACGCAGCGTACGTAATGATAGAAAAGAAGGAATACGCGAAGGCAGATGAATATTTTGCAAAGGTAAAGCCCGAAGACTTAAACAGTGAAGATTTTCAGAAACGCGCGAAGATACATGTTGATAAAAAAGAATTCAGTGATGCTTATGCTGATCTTGATAAGGCCGTTGAACTTGATCCGAACGACGAGAACACGTATTTTGAATACGGCAAAGCATTATTTGCCGAGCAGAAATACGGCGATGCAAGAATAAAGTTTGGTAAAGCCATTGATCTTGGCATACTTAACGTTGCTGCTTATGTTTATGCCGGCATATGTGATTTTTACCTGAACCAGTTTGAAAAGGGTGTTGAAGTTTTGACAAAAAGCATTGAGCTTAACCCGAATATTGCAAGCGCATATTTGTGGAGGGCCAACAACTATGCGGGCTTTGCGAAAAACGCTGAAGCATGCGCCGATTACAAGAAATATCTTGAATCAGAACCTAATGATACATTTGCGCAGGAGCAGGTAAAGAAATTCTGCGGGCAGTAAACTATAATCTTGAACAGGACTGAAAATTTTAATGGCTGAGTTAAAGGATTTTATTAAAGGCAGTAAAGATAGATATATAAAAGAGCTTACGCATTTTTTAAGTTACCCAAGCATAAGCACAAACCCCGAAAACAAAAAAGATGTGCTTGAGTGCGCTGAATATGTAAGGCAGCACATGGAAACGATAGGGATGCAGAATGCAAAAGTGTATCCAACAAAAGGGCATCCTGTTGTTTATTCAGAATGGCTGAATGCCGGAGAATATAAACCAACAGTTCTGATATACGGCCATTATGATGTTCAGCCTGTTGACCCTATTGAGCTGTGGACATCGCCGCCGTTTGAAGCGGAAATTCGCGGGGAAAACATTTTTGCTCGCGGCTCGGCTGATGATAAAGGCCAGGTGTTTATCCATCTTAAGGCAATTGAAGCGCATATGACTCAGAATAAATCCTTACCCGTTAACATAAAATTATTGATTGAAGGCGAAGAAGAAATTGGCAGTGTACATCTTGGTGATTTTATCAGGGAGCATACTGACCTTTTGAAATGCGATGTTGTTGTTGTTTCTGATACATCAATGTTCTCAAAAGACCTGCCTGCGTTAGGTTACGCCTTACGTGGACTCTGCTATATGCAGATTGATGTTATAGGACCAAACCGTGACCTGCATTCAGGGCAATATGGCGGCTCGGTTGAAAATCCGATTAACGCACTTGCGGAGATGATAGCTAAGATGAAGGATAAAGACGGAAAGATATTGATAGACGGATTTTATGATGATGTTGCACCGCTTAGCAAGGAAGAAAAAGATAATTTCGCAAAGCTGCCGTTTGATGATAAAGAGTATGCCGCAGGACTTGATGTTGCTGAACTTGCAGGTGAAAAAGGTTACAGCACACTTGAGAGAATTTGGTCAAGGCCAACCCTTGACTGCAATGGCATATGGGGCGGCTTCCAGGGTGAGGGTGCAAAGACAGTGCTTCCATCGAAGGCATCGTTAAAGATAAGTATGAGGCTTGTACCGAATCAGGACCCCGATAAAATTGCGCAGCTCTTTATAGATTTTGTAAAAAAGATCGCGCCAAAAGGCATTAAAGTGGATGTTTACGGTCAGCATCATGGCAAGCCGTGGATATCGCCAATTGAAAGCAAATGGAACCAGGCTGCAATCCGCGCTTTGAAAGAAGGGTTTGGCAAAGAGCCGGTGTTTATGAGAGAAGGCGGCTCGATACCGATTGTATTTACACTTGAAGAATGCCTGAAGGCGCCAACAGTTCTTCTTGGCTTTGGTTTGCCTGATGAGAACGCGCACTCGCCTGATGAACATTTGAACCTGAATAATTTCCACAACGGGATATTAACAAGCGCAGTGTTTTATAATGAGCTTGCGCAGGTAAAGTAGCGGTCTCTGGTTGTGGGGTATTTTCAACTTCCCCCACCCTTGTCATTCCGGTACGCCTTTAGGTACTTGATACGGAATCTTTGAAATAGAAACAAGATTCCTGCCTTCCTGGAATGACAAAGAGAAGTAATTGAAAATACTTCACTACCTCACAAAAAAACCTAATTTAAATAGGGTTGAAATTATTTGCGCAAAGGTTTATCTTTGAATATCAGAACAATTAAAATATATAATAAACAGAGAGTTAAGTAAAAAATATGCAGCCAAAAAACAAGGGTAAGAAACTACAATCAAGCAAAGTAAAACAGAAAAAGGAATTTTCATTTCCTCTTGAAAAAGAGAACTTCATGATTGTAGGGTTTGGAATAGCCTTATTGATAGTAGGTTATATATTAATGTCGCAGAACTCAGTAGATGGTTTTATGCCTACAGTTGTATCCCCGATATTACTGGTTGCGGGTTATTGTGTTGTAATACCATATGGTATATTGAAAAGACCCAAGAGCGAAATGGCTGAATTAAAGACGGAAACAGCTCCTGAAACTGAAGCAGTAACAAGCTCAAACGTAAAGACCAGCTAGAAATTTTCAAATATAAGTCTATTAATAAGGAGAGTTTTACTCTCCTTTTTTGTTACTTGCGCTTATCATAATAATGATATAATTTTGATAAAATTAAGATATAATGATTATGCCAATAATAAAGCCAATATCTGCACTCAGAAATAAATCCAAAGAAATTTCAAAGCTTGTACATGAAAGCCGGGAACCGGTATTTATAACAAAGAACGGCGAAGGGGATATGGTCCTTATGTCAATGCAGGAGTACGAAAGACTTACGTTTGAAAAAGTATTAGTAAGTAAGCTCAATGAAGCGGAAAAAGAATATTCAAAAGGCGAAAGAGGAAAGGATGCATATGAAGTTATTGACAGGTTACGGAAAAAATATAAAACCAAAAGTTCAAAATGAAAATAAAGCTTTTGCCTTCAGCCGAAAGGGATCTTGAAGAAATATATGATTATTTGTATCAGGAAAGTCCGGGTTATGCTGAAGAATTTCTGAATAAATTCTATTCCTCAATAAAAAAACTTGAAAGATTCCCAAGATCGGGAAAAATTACAGAAATGTTCAGCCTGAACAGGGCCGGTTATCGTTTTATTAAAATGGGAAATTATTACATTTATTATAAGATCGAAGAAAGTACAGTTTACATATTCAGGATCATTCATACTGCACGAGACCAGAAGAAAACTCTAAGATAAAAATAACTCCGGCACCACAATTACTCAAACCCCACACCATTCCCCAAAAACAAGGTCTTTGACCCGAGGGAGAGGAGTAAATATTAATTTGTATCGTTTTCCGGGCGCCACAAATAAAATAAGCAGGTCATTTGACCTGCTTATTTTGTGGGGGGATTACATAAAACAACCCCGGAACCACAATTCCGGGGTTATGAACGTCATTGAATAGAAGGATGGAACTCTTAACTAATTCTATATTATAATTTGAATCTTATTCCGGTAGTGATCTGAATACCGGTCGTTTTTGTTGTAGCAGCAGGATTATTTTTTTGTATGTTTGAAAGTCCAAGAGAGTAACCGAACTGTCCGAACAGGTCCATTGTTGGAGCTACTTTAAAATCTAGTCCGCCGCCAAACATAAGCCCAAAATCAATGGTTTCATAGTTTTGACTAATATCCTGATTTGATGAAGTACCGCCTGTCGGAGTTTGTGAGTAATTAACAGACATTATAAATCCAAGATTTGGCCCTGCGAACAAGTAGGGTTTAATTTCGGTTAGCGGAAATTTAACCTTTACCAAAGCGTCTAATTCAAGTACACTTGCATTGAAAGAAGCGACCCCATCTGCTCCGGAATATGAACTTCCTTTTGTAATGAATCTTACTCCAGGTGCGATAGAAAAATTAGGTGATATAGGCGCATCCAGCATACCGCCTATTATAAATCCCATTTTTGAACCAAATGGTGATGATGGTGTTTCAACTGTGTTTGCAATATTTAAACCAGCTTCGAGCCCAAGTGATAGTTTTGACTGTGAATATACTGAAATTGTAGAAACTGTTAAGATCACCGCAACTAAAAATGTTTTAAACTTCATTTTTTTTCTCCTTTAGATATGATTGTTTATGGAATTGTTAAGCTTGCTGTTGAAGTATATGCCTGATTGAGGGAATCAGTGCCTGTAAAACTGAACTGCCATTGCTGACCGGTTGTAACACCTGTGTATTCATTTGGGTAAACCCATACCTGGTTAGCTGTGTAGAGCTGGTTAGAGTTATCAGTAATGGTATCAGAAAAGCCGGTTGTACCCAGTATCAGCTTTGTAACCCTGACACTAATAGACGGTATCCAGGTGAACTGTACGCCGTTTGTACTTTGCTGAGCCCCCATTGTAAATGTTACAGTGTTATTTCCTACTCCCAGCAAACCTGTTCCCGTATCATTTTTACTGCATGCTGTGATAAACACTGCAATTAAAAATACAGGGATAAAAAGTAATAATGTTTTTTTCATTTTTTGAATTCCTTTCATTTATAATGTGTGATATAAAATCTAATCCCCCGACCCCATAATTAACCGGGTACGTAGGCTATACGATGCTCCGGGAAGTGTTACGGAAACGGTCGGGGGATGCAGTTAATATTTTTAGTATTGTTGAGCATCATATAGCCTTATGAAGCAAACATAACCCTTAGTATATGATCTTCAAAAGTAAAGTTTTTCTGTTTTTAGAAAAAAGTAACGTGAGGAAAACAGAAAAACGCCTATTTTATCACATTTTTCATTATTTTTGTGTAATCAATTTAGAAAATAATTACGTGTGAAAAACACAAAACTTATTAAATTAATTAAGACCTTTAGTCCCTCTGAATTTAAAAAATTCGGTGATTTTGTTAATTCTCCTTATTTTAATAAAAATAAGAACATAATTAAGCTAAATAATGAATTAAAAAAATATTTCCCGAAATTTGATAATGAACATCTTACCGAGGAACTGATATATAAAAAGGTTTTCGGAAGCGGCGGTAAGTTTGATTATTTTAAGATAAAGAATATCATATCCGACCTCTATAATCTTGGGCTGGGATTTTTGAAGCAGCGGCCAAATATAGCTACCTCTTTTGCGCCTGATTTTAATTTGCTGGCTGAGCTAAGGTCAAGGAAACTTATGACTATGCACAAAAAGTTTGTGCTGTACTATGAAAAGAAATTTGCGGGTGAAAAAATTAAGGATGGTTTTCATTTATTCAATGAGTACCTCCTGGTTACCGAAAAACATTTATCTATAATGCTTGAAAAACCCACAAACATAGATCTGATAAAGGACGAATTCAACAGTTTTCATGATTACGTGATAATAAATTTACTTAAACTTTATTCACTGATGCTGCATATAAGCAAAGAGAACAGGACAACCGCAAAGCTGAAAATGTTTGATGAAGTGTACAGTTACATTGAAAAGAACGACCTCGGAAATAATCCTGTAATCAATATTTATAAATATATCATTCTCTTAACAGTAAACAGGAATGTTGAACATTATTTTAAACTTAAGGAAGAGTATCTGAAAAACTTCAATAATTTGAGCAAAGAAGAAGCATATTATACCCATATGTATATTTTCGGTTTCTGTATGGACCGGTTCAATGTTAATGCTGATAGGGCATTTATCAGGGAGTGTTATGACCTGTTCATACACGCATACAATGAAAATCTTGTTTCTCTTGGCGAGCTTCTTTACCCTGATTTTATTAATTTCATAAAAGTTTTTATGAGGCAAAAGGATAAAGAGCTTGCGGAAAAATTCATAAATGAATACAAACACCAGCTTCCCCTAGAGCAGCTGGAAAACTGTATCAATTTTTCAAATGCGTACATTGCACACTTTGACGGAAGGTTCAATGAGGCTCTTGCGTTGGTAACCAAGGTTAATTTTCCGCTCCTTATAATGAAAGTACAGGTAAAGATAATGCAGATACAGCTCAACTTTCAGCTTGGTTATTTCGAAGAGACCCGTGAACAGATCGAATATTTCAGGAAATCACTTGCCAGGGAAGAAAATATCTCTGCAGACTACAAAGCTTCTATTCTGGGTTTTCTGAAGCTGACGATAATGCTGATAAATATCGTGCAATCTACAGATAAGAAATCTACTGAATTTGAAAAGAGATCGCTTTTAAGCGAACTGGCCGAAAACCATGCAAATCATTTCGGAATAAAATTCTGGCTCCAAGACAGACTTAATGAACTTGAAAAAATTATTTAATTAAACAATATTTTGTCAATCAATATTACATTATGCCAAAGAAATTCAAATATGACTGGAAAGAATTCACTCTACAGGCATCGTTTAAGGGCAGTCCGGAAAAGCTATTTAAAATGTGGACGAAGCCTAAGCTGCTTTGCAAATGGTTCTTAACGGGAGCTAAGGTTGAGCTTAAAAAGGGCGGTGAATATGTTTTCATGTGGGTGATGGATGCAAAAGAACACGGCAAAGTACTTGAAGTAAAGAAAAATTCTCTTTTCCGCTTTACTTTTGCAGGCTGTAAGTGCGAAGTGAAGTTCAGTAAACGGGGTAAGGAGTGCATTGTCAGATTAAGGCAATATGATATACCAACAGGTGAACGTTTTAAAGTAGGTACACATATGAGCTGCCAGATAGGATGGACGTTTTTCTTTGCTAACCTGAAATCAGTATTGGAAACCGGTAAAGACCTGAGAGAATTCAATGAAAAACATTTAAAAGAAGGAACGGTATTTTATTAATGATCAAGACCTCAACATTCCAGATACAGATAGTCTGCCCCGGCTGTAATAATTATGTTGCTGTATCAGGCATTACGGATTTTGATACGTGCCAGAATTGCGGCAAGCAGGTAAATGTTTCGGCAGTTATCAACGATAAGATGTTTGGCTTTATGGATAAGACAAAATATATGAATGGTTATCTATCCGGAAGTATTGAACAAATGGGCGCGGGTGCTTATAAGCTCTTGTATTCATCCATGCAGCCGTATTGCGAAGAGTGTTTCGCTGTAATCGATGAAGCATCTATGCTTGAAGCAATTAATACAGAAAAGCCGTTTACATGCAAAGCCTGCGGTCATAAAATGCCTTCACGCGGTGCCGGTGCGGAATTAAGGGAATTCCACCCGAAGGCAATTGGTGTGATAAACGATTCATACGGCTTTGATTACGCAGAAAAGAATGTTGATAAGGACCAAATGTTCGTTTTCAAATGTATGACCTGCGGCGCAGGACTGGAACTTACCGGTGAAACCAAAAGAACAATTAAGTGCAAGTTTTGCAATAATGAAAATTACCTGCCTGATTCTATCTGGGGGAAACTGCATCCCAATAAAGAAGTTCAGCCGTTATTTGTTCTGCTTGATCTGAGCGAAGAAGATATAAAAAGCTCCGTTGATTATTTTCTAAACGTCACAGCTCTCAACATTTATACCAAACATTACGAAAATTTCATAAGGCAGTATTTTGAGCGTCCGTTTGTGACACCTGCATTTTTATCCTGGCTAAGATCATTTGTAAGCGCAACGAATAATGAAAAGATAAGCTTTAATATGGATATCACGAAAATTCATAAAATTTTTTATGATAATCTGAAGCTTGGTTTAGCATCTCATCCGGTCGAAATAAAACTGGTAGTTGCGGAATACGGTTACGGCCTTCCGGTAGAGCTCCAAAAAGGATTGGCTGAAGATTCGGGTGAAAATGTGAGAATTGCACTTGCAAAGAATACGAGTCTAAACAAAGATATTATCAAGAAGCTTCAGAGCGATAGCTCCGTGGCGGTACAAACCGAAGCAAAGAAGCATAAAACAGGGTTTTTTAAAGGATTGTTCGGGTAATGAAAACATATTTCTTTGCTGTAATGTTGATTACTGTGATCATATTTGCTTCCTGTGAAAAACCTCACTCGAAAACTCAATATATTCCCCTGGTTGAAGAGCTGCATAAAATAGAATGTGAACAGTTAAAGATTGCAGGCATAAATTTTCTTGTAAATGATACAAATATTTATACTTTCAGGGGAATTGCATTCGACAGGATTATGACCAAAAAACCCAATGCGCCATTAATTGCGCATTATGAAGAACTTTATCAAAAACTTGCAGTAATAGAGTTTAATATGGATGACTATGAAAAACTGAAATACAGGGAAGATGTTAAAAGTGAATATTTAAAACCCTGTAAATAGAATTATTTGGAGAAAGTTCGATCAAATTTTCTTACATCACTGGTTTTTCTATATATTTTATCCCTAATTAATGATATTTTTGTAAATAATGACACAAATTTTACAGTCCAGATCCAATAAAATAGCTTTAACATTACTCATACTATCAGCTGTATTCTGGCTGGGGGGAATTAATGTAAGAACACTAATTGGCAACGAACTTTTGGATTATGACCAGTTCGATTTCAGGACATCAATACCGCCTGACAGAGAGAACACATTATTCCAGATGATTACCAACGCTTCACTTGTAGTGGTGATAAGTTATGTTTTAGTTCTTGTATCTGCAATTTGGTTTTTAGCTACTACAAAACTTAAGATGAAGGAAAACGGCTGGCTTTTAATGAGCGCTATACTTTTCTTCATGTTCGTACCGGTGGAAATATATACGAATTATCTTGATGTGAGATTTATGCTGCTTTTTGAACAAGGCCCTCCCAATCATGACGGGCTTTTAAAGCTCTTTGGTGAAAGAATTGGGGCATTCAGAGGTGTGCCGGTAATTGCGGTGCTGTGTTACTATTCAATAATACCAATTGCGATATTCAGGCCTCTCAGAAAAATTAAAGATACAAATGAAGAAAAAAAAGCAGGTTGATCCTGAATTAAAATTAATGCTTGCCGAGCTTGAAGAAGTTGCCGATAAGCTTGGCTTTAAAGTCCGCTATGAAAAAGGGAATTTTGCCGGCGGTTACTGCATACTTAAAGAATCGAGGCTGCTTGTTATCAATTCTAGGAATGAAGCCGAGAGGAGAATTATAATTCTTGCGAAGAGCTTAAAAGAAATTGGCATTGATGATATTTTTGTTAAGCCTAATGTGAGGGAAATAATTGAAAAGGAAAGCTCAAGGAAGCTTGCAAACACCGAAGAAGTAACAGAAGCCGCGGAGACTGAATGAGGGTAACTATCCTGGGAAGCGGAACATCACAGGGAGTTCCAATTGTCGGCTGTAAATGTCCCGGGTGTACTTCTAAAAACCCCAAAGATAAAAGATTACGCGTATCTATATTCATAGAAACAGATATTAAAAATAACAACAAACCCTTAAGAATATTAATTGATACATCACCCGATTTTCGCCAGCAGATGTTAACCAATAACATTACCGATATAGACGCGATCTTATACACGCACTATCATGTTGATCATATTATGGGACTCGATGATATCCGCCAGATTAACCAGCTTAAAAAAAAACATGTAGAGCTTTATGCCAACAGTGAAACGGCCTCGAGAATAAAGCAGACATTCAGCTATATATTCGATGAAAATACATTTAAAGGCGGCGGTATTCCAATGGTTAACCTGCATGAAATTGACCTGAAACCGTTAGATGTTTTAGGGCAGAGGGTTATTCCGATCGAGTATCTGCACGGACCGACAAAGGTTTATGGATACAGAATTGGAGATTTGGCATACATGACTGACTGCAGCTTCATACCCGAAGAAGAATATGAAAAGTTAAGAGGATTAAAAGTATTGATACTGGATGCATTAAGGTACAGGCCGCATGAGACACATTTTTCAATTGATGAAGCGGTAACGGCGGCGCAAAGGATCAATGCTGAGCAAACATATTTTACGCATATGACGCATGATATTGTTCACGATGAAGCAAACAAGAAGCTTCCATCGCGGATTGAACTTGCTTATGATGGATTGTCATTTGAGATTTAGATTCAAAAGCTCCTCACCAACTTTCAAAAAGCGAAAGTCAGGCAACGACACTAAGAGCACTAAGATTAATCAAAAAATAATATTAATGGATTCCCGCCTTCGCGGGAATGACAGCTATGAAAATAGATAACTTACAGGAAATATGGGCACAGATAAGGCTTGTGCTTAAATCACACCCGTGGCATGGTGTGTTAATTGGCAATAATATGCCTTCAGTTGTGAATACATATATTGAGATAGTACCGACCGATACTGTTAAATATGAAATTGATAAGAACAGCGGGTATCTTAAAGTTGACAGGCCGCAGAAATATTCAAATATATGTCCGACGCCCTATGGATTTATTCCGCAAACTCTTTGCGGTAATAAAGTTGCGGAATTCTGCATGGCAAAAACCGGAAGGACAGGAATTAAAGGAGATGGCGACCCGCTGGATATTTGCGTGCTGACAGAAAAAGAAATTACACACAGCGATATTTTTCTTAAAGCTGTGCCAATTGGCGGACTTAGGATGATAGACGGTAATGAAGCCGATGATAAAATTATGGCAGTGATGGAGGGCGACGGGATTTTCGGGCACTGGAAGGATATTTTAGATGCGCCTAGTACACTGACAGAAAGGTTGAAGCATTATTTCCTCACATACAAAGATGCGCCGGGAGCAGAACACAGAAATTGCGAGATAACGCATGTTTACGGAAGAGAAGAAGCTATGGAAGTAATTAAGCTGAGCTATGAAGATTATCTTGCAAAGTATGCTGATTTGGATAAGCTGCTGAAGATGGGGCATGAGAGAAACAAAGTATAGTTTGAAGAGTTATTTTGAGTTACGTACTAAGTATGCGAATTGGGTGAAATAATTATCAATTGAAGTAAGCTCTTTATCTAAATTGTCATAATTGCCGCCTTCGATCATAAGTGAACAGAAAACCTCTCTGCTAATGCAAATTTCTTTGAATTTTCCTTTCCACCTGCTATCATCCAAAGTCAAATCAAATAATTCCAAAGCTCTTTCGAAAGCATTTTGAAAGCATTCATCATTTTTCCGGTGCCACATAATTGCCCTGTGTACCTCACTGCCAATGTTTGCCATTTGTTCCGGTAATGAAAGTTCAAACCACCTGCCCGCAGCTAGTTCTTTATGATAAACTGTCAATGGTTATTAAATTTAAGAAAATTTCTTTATAAATATAAATATAAAAATAAAGATTTTAACAGATTAATTAAATGGAAATAAAAAATCCGCAAAGAGACCTTATCACCACTTCAACTTAACAGGC
>JBDTNV010000035.1:0-22603 GCA_039933555.1 Ignavibacteria bacterium | reverse complement strand
CGCCTGCATATAAAGTTGGCGATAAGGTTGAATTACTTTATCCCGAAGGAAAGCCGGAGGATGTTTTCATAAATTCATTTATGGAAAAATGGTTTACCCCGATAATGCTTGGTGTTGCGGGAATTGTAATGTTCATAGTAAGTATATGGATGATATTTACTGCATTCAGAAGAACAAAGCCTTCTGGTTCCTACACTAACAACCCTGAGGCCGGTAGTTCATACGTAAGTATGGGATAAGATAAACAGCAAGTACAGCCTGAATTAGCGGATTATGCTGTCTTTTTCAAACATTGATTTGAAACATTCTGGATATTTTTTCCGCGAAAAATCAGGTTTGCAGGCTTTTATTTAAAAACAGTTATAATTAATTTAACAAAATCAAAATGGGAATTTTCGGAAGTTTAATAAAAGGAGTTCACCAGGCCGTAAGCGGCGGTAAAGATCTCTTTGCACCGGTTGAGGGAATAACATTCGACGACTGGGCAAAAGCAAACGCAGAGCTTGCCTCCGGGAAAACGATAGAGGAAATCATCAAGGGTCTCGGCGCAGATAGACCCAAGTGGGACAGAGTAAATATAGAGTGGCTTGACAGACTAAAAAAAGACTGGACGAAAACGCTCACTTTTAAATACTCATCCATTTTTAACAAAAACGCAGCGGGTAACCTGCCGCACAAAAAAGATTTTAACGACCAGACCTATCCGATAGAAAAATATGTTGAGGTAATGGTGGCAATGGATTACCTCGGCAAGCAGGGCAGAGATGCGCAGGATGTACTGAAAGATTTCGGGTTAACTGTCGCTGATTATTCAAATTTAAGCAGTTACTATACGAAGAAAATATTTTTGAGCCCGATGGGAACAGGAATGAAGTTTCAGAACCTGATGATGGAGTACCGCGCGAAATATGAAAAAGCGATAAAAGAAGACGGAACACATGATGATATAGAATACTAAAATAAAAAAATAAGATCATAATAAATATTTTTAATAACTTAAATAAAACAATAAAATGGGAAGTATTTTAGAGCCTGTAGAAGGCGTAACACTTGAAGACTGGGCAACAGCAAATGCAAAAATGACATCAGGCACAACCAAGGATGAAGTATGCAAGCTCCTTGGCGTTGACGCACCCAAATGGGATAGAGTTAACGAAGAGTGGCTTGCAAGAATGAAGAACGATACATCATTCACAATTTCAACCAAGTATGCAGCGGCGTTCAACCAGTCAGCAAGCGGAAATTTAGGCAAAGGCGGCGCATCGGCAGCTCAGTCAATTTCATTTGAAAAGTATATTGAGTCAATGGTAGCGCAGGATGTACTCGGCAAACAGGGCCGTGACGCGCAGGATGTACTGAAGGATTTCGGTATGACCGTTGCTGATTACTCCAATGTAAGCAGTTACTGGAGCGGGCAGATGATGAGCGATTTCTCGCTGGCTATGAAAATGCAGACTCTCATGAACGAGTACAAGGCTAAGTACGAAGCGATGAAGACCGATTCACACAGCGATCTGGATTTTTAAGAACGGCTACACGTTTCAAGTTGTGGGTTTAGGAAACATATAATTGTAGATAAAGAAAAGCTCCCCTCCTTTCTTAGGGGGGGGGGGATTTGCTGCAGGCGAATTGGGGTGGTTTTTAGAAAACAAAATTCATAAAAGAAATTATATAAGGAGTGAGGGCTCAACTAATGAGATCCTTCGCTGCGCTCAGGATTACAATATGACAGACTTCAACAAAGAAATTGATGATGCTTTCCAGAAGGCATGGCATGCAGATAAGGGAGGCGACGCAAAGTGGTCAGAGTTCATGCAGCAATACGGCGCTGAACCGCTTAGTGACGGGCTTAAGAAAGAGCTGCTTAACTCAGAAATGAAAATAGCGCGCGGCGCTTTCCCAATTGAGCTAAGGCGCGTTATGGAAAAGATAATGCAGAAGTATCCCAACGATGCCCAGAACTTCGCTATGGACGCAAAAGTACTGGAGTATTACCAGAAGATAAAGCCTTTTTCGGGCCTTGGCGATATTTTCGCAAATGCATCGACAGGTACACAAAAGTATTCCCAGGGGCTCCAGAAAGAAAAGCATAATACCATCAAATGCAAGAACTGCGGCGCTCCGAGACTGGAGGAAATGCAGTATGATAACTGTATGTTCTGCGGAAGCGCGTTGTTTGAGACAGCATAGAAAAATAAACTAATACAAAAACCATCAAGCACAGACAAGAATGTCTGTGCCACTAATTGTGAATAAATATGGCAGATTCAAGTCCGGAAGTACAGGCTCAGGTAACAAGGTGGAACGAGTTCCTGAAAAAAATTGAGGCGCGTTATTATGAAGTTTTGAAACAGACTGAGGCGCCGCTGGATGGTGTTATAAATAACATCCAGTATGATAACGTAATAATACACAACATTGCAAACGGCTTAAAGAACCAGACGGTGACACAGCTTTCGGAAAAGATCGATGGGGCTGCCACTAAGTTTGAAGGTGAAATGCGCAAAGCCGGCGCCTCTTCAGGGCTGACCTCACAGGAGCGCGGGAAAACGCATATGCTTAAGAACTGGATGGAAATTGAATACCTGAAGTTCGAAGTTGGTTTGTTTGCGCGCGCCGCGAAGAAAATCCTTGAAAACGTGAACGCGCATATCGATGAAACCAAAATGCACCGCTGCACGCAGTGCGGGGCAGATCTGAACGTAAATGTATTTTCATTTATGGCGGTAAATATTAAGTGTGAAAGCTGCGGCTCGGTGAACACTTACCAGCCCGATGACAGGGTGCGCGCACTTGAATATTACGTAATAACTCCGTTGGCTGAAGAATACGCATTCAGCGAAAAGCTGAAAGCAAGAACTGATAAGAGCGCGATGAAGGAGTATTATAAAAAGTATTATGGGTATTTAATTCAGAATGTCCCCGATAAGAAACAATATTATGAAAGAGACCTGCATGAACGGCTTACCAACCCTATGTTTATGATGTAATAAATGGTTTTTAAGGGTAACAAAAGGAATCCGGTACCAGATTATTTTGTTTTATAAATTTAGTGCGAATTAAATAAAATAAAAATAATGGCTGCAGATAAGCAAATAATTATAAATACTTTGAATTGGGTCAAGTCTGAGGGAAGCGCTGCTGTGTTTACGATAGGTGACCAATATGTTCAGACTGCATCAATTTTGCCGGCAGAAATGTACTGCGAAGCAGTTAGCCACCATTACCATTCATTAATAGATATTCATTTGGAAAGTTCATTTATAAAAATGGGGTTTTCGCTTGCCGAAGGCGGCAACTACAACCGTAAGTATTACACCGGAGATGAATTCTCAATTGAAAAATTTGCAGAGGATATTATGAAAATTTTCGGCGAGATATACCGCTCAGATATAAACCTGCCTTTTGAGGTCACGGAACTGTAAAACGGTACTTTAGAATTTCAAAACATTATCCCTTACGCCTTTTGAATAACATTAATTATTTTTAAAATTCCAGTTATATTTGATAAATATTATATCAATTATAAAGAAAATATGTTCAATATGAAAAAAGCATTTCTTATTTTTTTTCTGCTGATTTCGGTAAAATTTATTTATTCTGACCAGCTTGCGTGGATATCAAAGGAACAGGCCGAGAAAACTGTGAAATATTTTGAAGATAACGAAATAACACAGGTTATAATGTGGTGCGCCTGCTGTGATAATGATTACAAGCTCGTTGTGGATATATCAAAGATATACTATAAACCGGCAAGTGACCCTCAGTATTACGAAATATACATCGAAGGCACAAAGATCACCGGTGGCGGCATTAAGGGCCCGGTTGACCTGGCTTATATACACATAAAAAGAGGGAGCAAGTGGAGGTGTCTTGGTAAAGAACTTAAATTCGAGTGCGACCCATGTACAAAGGCTTTTAAGTATTAAGCGGTTTAAAAGTTTAAAGTTATAAGGTTAAAAGTTAAAGCAGCCGGGGATTATAATTGAAAATGCCGGAAATACTTGAAAGCAGACGGGTAAAGCTTGTACCTCTGGAAAGCTCAAACATAAATGAGCTATGGGGAACTGCCAAAGATGAAAGCCTTTGGGAGCATTATACTTTCCGCCGCATGGGAAGCTTTGAGAAGTTTGAAGAGTTCATAAACCATTCTATCAAAGAGGCAAGAACCGGCAAAGAGTTTACCTTCACAATATTCGATAAAACCAATGGAAAGGCTGTTGGTGGCACAAGCTTTCTTGACATACAGCCTTTATCACGCTCACTTGAAATAGGCAGAACGTGGATAGCAAAAAATCTGCAGGGTACAGGCTTTAATGGTGAGTGTAAATATCTCTTGTTGAAATACTGTTTTGAAGAGCTAAAGCTTATCCGCGTGTTTTTTAAAACCGATAGCAACAATATCCGCTCGCAGAAGGCTATGGAGAAGATAGGGGCGAAATTTGAGGGAATTTTAAGAAATCATATGATACGTGAGGATGGAACATTCCGGCACTCAGCTTACTTTAGTATAATAGCAGAAGAGTGGGTTGAAGTGAAAAAAAGGCTTGAAAGCCGGAAAGTTGAAAGTTAATTATGCAAAACTACAGAGGCAGAATAATAATTGGTGTTATTATCGCAATAATTGCGGTGGTATCATATTTCCTGAAAACGGATGAAAATCCGGTAACGGGCGAAAAGCAAAAGGTCAGCTTGACGGTTGACCAGGAAATCAAGCTTGGCATCCAAAGCGCGCCGGAGATGATAAGGGAGTTTGGCGGCGAATATAAGGATTCGAAGCTTCAGGCTTATATTGATAAGGTCGGCGGCAGACTTGTACAATCCACTGAAGCAGGAAAATCGCCTTACCAATTTGATTTCCACCTGCTTGCGGATGCAAATACGGTAAACGCGTTCGCTTTGCCGGGCGGGCAGATATTTATAACATACGCTCTTTATGACAGGCTCAAAACCGAAGACCAGCTAGCGGGAGTCCTAGGCCATGAAATAGGGCACGTGATAAACCGCCATTCGGCAGAACATATCGCTAAACAGGAATTAACCCAGGGGTTAATTCAGGCAACCGATATTGCAACCGGCGACCCCGGGATGATCTCGAGGTTTGTGGGAAATATGGTTAATATGAAGTACGGAAGAGAGGATGAGCTGGAGTCTGACAGCTATGGAGTTAAGTATTTGGTGGAATCAGGCTACAAGCCCGAGGCAATGATAGAGGTAATGAAGATATTGAAAGAAGCATCCGGCGGCGGTAACCAGCCTGAATTCATGAGCACACACCCGAGTCCCGATAACCGTATTGAGAAATTAAAGGAAGTCATCGCAAAGTATAAGAAATGAAGTTTAAGATTTAAAGATTTGAAAGTATTTTGACCAAGGGTCATTATTCAAAAACAAAATCAAATTTAACCATACAACAATGAAAACATTATATGCTGTTCTTGTTATTGCGGTAATATTTTCTGCATTAAGTTTTAACGGATGCTCGGGGAGCAAGGAACAGGTTTCAATTACCCCGCTTGTAGGTACTGAGTGGCGCCTTGAAACCCTGAATGGTAAAAGCATTGCTCTCAAAAGCGGTAACTACATTACGCTTAATTTTTCCGCAGCTGCCGATAAGATAAACGGGGCGGGAGTTTGCAACAAATACTTCGGAGAGTTCACCAAAAACGGAAGTGCGATGAAGTTCAGCGGTATTGGCTCAACCAAAATGATGTGTGATGATAATCTGAATGAATCCGATTATTTCAGCTCGCTTGGTGTTGTTGATGCATATAAAATAGCCGGCGGTAAGCTTACTCTCTTAAGCAAAGGAATAACTGTCGCGATTTATAAGTGATCTTAATATCTAAAATTTAACAAGAAAAACCGGAAAAGGAATTATAGAAATCAAAATAAAAATCCCGGGGTCAGCTTACCCTGCACAAAAAAAATATTTGAACAATATTTTGAATATATTGTATTTTATTCCGGTTCTTGTTCTGCTTTTTCCGGTCTTAAACTTTACGGGATGCCCAGGCAGCAATAAACAATATCCTCTTAAGGGAACTGAGTGGAAGCTCGAGACTTTGAACGGGAAAACAGTCTTGCTAAAAGGCGGCAATTATGTTACGCTTAATTTTGCGGGCTCAACAGAAAAGATAAGCGGTGCCTGTGTATGCAATACGTATTTCGGCAGCTATGTAAAATCTGCTGATTCCATTACCTTTAGTGGTATAGGCTCAACCAAAATGATGTGTGACGATAATCTGAATGAATCAGATTACTTTGATGCGCTTGGGAGTGTTGACAGCTATAAAATATCCGGTGGGAAGCTTAGCTTAATTCGCAAAGGAACTGCAATAGCGGTTTTTATACAATAAATAATATTAAAATATGAAAACGATCTTTTCGGCATTCCTGATCTGTGCCGTTATTCTGTTTATCGGATGCGGAACTTCCAAAAACTCTGATAGCGGCAGTTTTGGGGATAGTGAATGGGTAATGTTTGAAATGGATGGCAATAAGTATGAGCCTGCAACCGGGAAAAATATTACGCTTGAGTTTAAGAGCAATGGCAGGAAAGTCAGCGGAAAAGCTCCCTGTAACACATATTCAACCACATATACACAAAAGGATAATAAGTTATCATTCGGGCAGATACTTTCAACAGAAATGGCCTGCGGTGAACTTGAAACTGAATCCGCATATTTAAAACTGCTCTCAACAACCTTTGCATATCAAACCTATAGCGATATGCTGTACCTTTTTAATTCAGATGGTATGGTGATTTTCAGGTTTAAGTCAAAATAGTTCATCGTTTTGAGAACGAAATCAGACAAAGGCAGACTAATTGTTAATTGACTTTATTACAACTTGGACATAATTTACAAACCACGCATTCGTCGCACAGGGGTTTCCTGGCTTTGCAAATTGTCCTTCCGTGCTGGCCTATAACGTGTGAAAACTTTACCTGTAGGTTATCCGGAATAATTTCCTTCAGCTCCATTTCAATTTTTTCGGGTTTATCGTTTGAAGAAAGGCCGAGCCTGAGAGAAACCCTTATTAAATGAGTATCGGTCATAATGGCCGGCTCACCAAAGCAATTTCCCAGCACAACGTTTGCTGTTTTCCTGCCTACACCTGCCAACTCAACCAATTCTTCCATTGTATGCGGAACTTCACCGTTAAATTTTTCCACAAGAGTTTTCGAGCAGTTAATAACACTTTTCGTTTTATTGCGGTAGAAATTTATAGAACGCAATTCGTTTTCCAGCTCTTCGGGTTTTATTTTAAGGAAATCAGCCGGCGTTTTGTACTTTTCAAATAAGGGTGTCATTACTGCGTTAACACGTTCGTCGGTACATTGAGCGGCAAGCAGCGTTGATATCAAAAGCTGGAACGGATTTTTATAATCGAGGTGACAAGCTGCATCCGGGTATTCATTTGAAAGAATTTCCAGAATTTTTTCAGCCCGCGTTTTTTTGTTTTTAAGAGATTCTAACATATAAATACAGCTAATTAGCCAAATATAGCTCTTTTTCATCGTAAAAATAATTGAAAAATTAATTCAGTCCGGGCAATACTTTAAATTGATATATCAATTATTGATATATCATACTATATTGATGGCAATGAAAACGAGCGAGGGTATAAGTATTAGATTTTTCAATAATTTAGATATCGCGCTGAAATCCTATAAACAGGGGGTTCAGAAAACATTGGCAAAAAACAGTAAGGATATTACTTTTGACCAATGGCAGGTACTTTCTATCATAAAGAGTAATCCGGAGATGAAACAAATAGAAATTGCAGCAAAAGCGTGCAAAGATACTGCTTCGGTAACCAGGATTATTGAACTTATGCAAAAAAAGGGTTTGTTGACCCGGGAAGTTAATAAAGAAAACAGAAGACGTACAATACTCGGCGTTACAGAACTTGGGGAAAAGATTCTAATAAAAGCGGGAGATATTATAAATGAGCATAGTATTGTGGCATTGAAAGGAATAAAAGCCAAACGTATGAAAAGAATGCGGAAAGATCTAAAATTAATATTAAAGAATTCCCGATGAAAGAAAACATAAATATCCGTAAAGCTCAATTGGCTGATATAAACGATATTATGGATCTTTACCACTATACAGTAAAGTTCATAAATAACAGAGATTATTCCGAAGAGCAAATTGAGGTTTGGTCAAACGGAGCATACAATCCGGATAACTGGAAAAGAAAAATTGATGAGCAGTATTTTATTGTGGCTGAAACAGGAGGCAAGCTTGCGGGAATTTCCTCAATAGCAAAAGACGGTTACCTTGATTATATGTATGTACACAAGGACTTCCAGCGTTGCGGGGTTGCCTCGGCATTGCTTAAAGAAATTGAACGAAAGGCTCAAGAGCAGAAGAACCCTGAGATATATTCACACGTAAGCAAAACAGCAAAAGGGTTCTTTGAAAAGATGGGATATACTCACAAAGAGGACCTGCAGGATATGTATAAAGGGGTACTGTTCGTTAATGCGCTTATGATTAAGAAACTTATTTATAATGCGTTAAAACCTGATTTAGCTGAAAAGCAAATTTAGTTCAGAATTTCTATAGAATCTGATAGTATATTAGCGTATGAAAATTTTACTTGTTGAAGATGAAGCCAGCCTGGGAGATTCTATATTAACTTTTCTGAAAAAAGAAGGGTATTTATGTGAATGGGTAAAAGATTTCAATTCAGCATTTGATAAAGCAATAGATTATGATTATGACTGTGCTTTAATTGATATTAGCCTGCCCGGTGGGAGCGGCTTAAACATAGTAGAGGCGTTAAAGAAAAATCATCCTAAAACCGGAATAATAATCATATCGGCAAGAAACTCGATAGATGACAAGATCACCGGGCTTGATATTGGAGCAGACGATTATTTGACAAAACCATTTCACCTGTCAGAGCTTAATTCCCGGATAAAATCAGTTTTAAGAAGAAGACATTTTGAAGGAAGCAGCGAAATTATATTGGGAAGCTTGAAATTAATTCCGGAAGAAAAAGAATTCTTTGTAAATGATGAACCCGTTACCCTTACAAAAAAAGAATATGACTTGCTGCTATTTTTTGTTTCAAATAAAAATCGTGTGCTGACAAAAGAGTCCATTGCCGAACATTTGTGGGGCGATATGGCCGATATGGCCGATTCGTTCGATTTCATATACTCACACATTAAAAACCTGCGTAAAAAAATAACCGATTCAGGCGGGGATGATTGCATCAAATCTGTTTACGGATCAGGATATAAATTTTCAACAAAATGAAACTACTCGCTAAAACAAGTATCTATTACTTAATATTTTCGGCACTATTATTCAGTGTAGTAGGTATTATCTTTTATGACCGGCTACAGGGGGTAATAGATGAGGAGTATACAGAAAATCTATACCTTGAAAAAGATGTGATCATTAAATTTATGAATGATTCCGGTAAAATACCGCTGCAGCAGTTGTACATAGGAGATAATGTTATTTTTATAAAAACCAATGTTTTCTTTAAAGAACACTTAGGGGATACAAATATTTATAATTCCCTTGAAGATGAAATGCAGTTAACCCGTCGGCTGGTTTTTCCGGCTGAGGCAGGGGGGCAAAAATATAAGGTAATTATCAACAAATCTCTATTTGAATCAGAAGACCTCGTAGAAAACATTGCCTATCCATTTGCCCTTTCGGCTTTTTTCACGATGATAATCCTTTTTGTTTTTACCTGGGTGCAGCAAAAACAGATGTGGAAACCATTCTATTCAACACTGGGTGAGTTAAATAGTTTTGACGCAAAACAAAATAATTCGTTGAACCTGCCGGAGACAAAAACCCTTGAGTTCAGAACGCTAAACAGCGAAATTAAGAAAATGACGGATAAAATCCGGAATGACTATAAAAACCTGAAAGAGTTTACCGAAAATGCCTCACATGAAATGCAGACTCCCCTTTCTATTATCAGATCAAAAATGGAATTGATGATACAATCAGAAGAATTAACAAAGGTTCAGACTGAATCAATAATGGACATGTTTACATCATTAACGCGGCTATCAAAACTTAACCAATCATTGCTCCTGCTTTCTAAGATAGAAAACGGACAATTTGGTGATAACCAAATGGTAAGTGTAGAGAATATATTAAAAGATAAGTTAGGTCTTTTTGAAGAGATGATAAAATTTAGAAAAATTTCTGTGGTCAAACAAATCAATTTTTCTCCTTTTGTAAAAGTTAACCCGCAATTAGCCGATATATTATTCAGCAATCTTTTAAACAACGCTATAAAACATAATATATACTCCGGTAAAATAATAATTGAACTTAACAAAGATTCCATCATAATATCAAACTCAGGAATTAAGCCACTGAGGGATCCGGAAAATATGTTCGAAAGATTCAGTAAAGAAAGCACTTCCGGTGATTCAGCAGGGCTGGGATTGGCAATTTCAAAAAAAATCTGCGATGCAAGCGGTTTTAAAATAACCTACAAATACTCTGATAATTTACATATAATTACAATAATCTTCTGATCACTACAATATTTCTACAGGTTTGGGGGTTAAATTTGTTAAGCTGTAAAATGTTAAACTAAACAAAATAAACGCTATGTTGAAAAAAGAGAATTCCCCGTTCGGATTGGGAAAAAAATCAATCTTTATATTTATTTTAATGGCATTTACCTATGGGGTTAATGCCCAAAAGCTTAAGGAAAAAGATGTACCTTCTGCGGTTAAAACAGCTTTTACGGCAATGTACCCGGATGCTAAACAAATCAAATGGGAAATGGAAGATAAAAAGTATGAAGGTGAGTTTAAGGCAAACAACGTTGAATCATCTGCTTTGTTTGAAGCAAACGGCACTTATGTGCAGACGGAAACAGAGATACCTGTTTCATCCCTTCCGGAAGCGGTAAGTGAGTATCTGAGCAAAAACCTGGCCGGTAAAAAGATAAAAGAAGCGGCAAAGATAACGGATGTTAAGGGTACGGTTACGTACGAAGCTGAAGTTGGAGGCAGCGACTACCTGTTTGATTCAAATGGATCATTCCTTTCCAAATCAACCGATAGTAACGATAACGATGATGAAAAATAATTAAGAAAACCGGGCTCTCTTGATAAATAAAACAGGAACTATAGTATTATTAATTTTATTAAGCACTGCGCAAATATTTTCGGGCGATAGTTTAAAGGTTCATAAGCCCGGTATGTGGGATGATCTGCTGTATGATACAAAGGTCTTTATCTCTGATGGGGCGGCTTTTTATTCCGCTCCATTCAGGCTCAATTCAAAAGAGTGGCTATATACCGGGGCCGGGATGCTCGGTTTGGGTTTAATAGTATCGCAGGATAAAAACCTTCACAGTAGTCTCTCTAAGGGCGTAAAAGAAGGCGATATCTGGAGTATTGTAAAGTATGGAGGAGATGTTAAATATGCAGGTATTGGATCAGGGGCGATTTATTTAACCGGTTTGCTTTCCCGAAACAAAGATATAAGGGAAACCGGAAGAATGCTGCTTCAAAGTCTCGTTTATTCCGGCATTATTACGGTTTTATTCAAAACAGTAACCGGCAGGTCCCGTCCTTATTTTTCTGAGAGTCAATATGATTTTAATTGGTTTGAAAATGCCGAAGAGAAACAGTCGTTCCCTTCGGGGCATGCAACAGTAGCGTTTGCTGTATCAACGGTTTTTGCTGAGAGAATAAATACGTGGTGGTCCAGAACATTATTTTACTCACTGGCTGCTTTTACAGCTTACTCCAGGATTCACGATAACCAGCATTGGGTTTCTGATGTTGCATTTGGAAGCTTAATTGGTTTTGGTTCCGGGTATTTTGTAGTGCATGCAAATAATAACAGGAAAGATAAGAGCAAGTTTTCTTTCACACCAACCATTAATGGTTTTTGCGCCAAATATGTATTTTAAATTTACACTGCGGTATTTCT
The DNA here is from genome assembly GCA_039933555.1 of Ignavibacteria bacterium. Lineage (GTDB taxonomy): Bacteria > Bacteroidota > Ignavibacteria > Tepidaquicellales > OLB5 > OLB5. The sequence continues at coordinate 10,664 of JBDTNV010000035.1, read as the reverse complement.
AAAATAAATTTTCAAAACAATATCAGTTACTAATTATGCAGGACCAAAAAATAAATAATGAAAGATTAAATAAGGTCGCGGAAATTACATTAATTTTCTGGTTAATGAAAATTGTCGCAACTACGCTGGGCGAAACCCTTGGTGACTATGTATCAATGACACTTGATCTTGGCTACGTTATTGGGATACTTATTACATTAGCCTTTTTTTTAGCCATTCTTTTTACGCAGCTCTCTGTAAAAAAATATATTCCGGTTGTTTATTGGCTGGTAATTATTGCAACAACTACATTAGGAACGGAAATATCAGATTTCATAGACAGAACCCTGCATTTGGGATATGCTTTTGGAAGCTTGCTGCTTATTTTTTGTCTGTTCCTAACGTTGTTTTTATGGAATAAAAAATATAAAACTCTTCAGGTTTTCCCGATATTCGACAGGGGAAAGGAAATATATTTTTGGATAGCTGTATTATTTTCAAACAGCCTGGGCACAGCATTTGGTGATTTCTTAAGTGATAACCTGGAATTAACATATTTTTACGGCGCTTTAATAACCGGCGGAATAATACTAATTGTCGTATTGCTTCATTATTACACAAGATTAAACCAAATAATTCTGTTCTGGATAGCGTTTATTTTTACCCGTCCGTTTGGCGCAACATTTGGCGATTTCCTGACAAAACCTCTTGATATGGGGGGCTTAGATCTTGGTACTTTACCATCTTCATTAATTTCAATTGGGATAATGACAATATTAGTATATATTTCACATGGTATTCACAAGAAAGCAACTGCTGAAATTTAAAATATTTAGATAATAATATATTCTTTTTTTAACATTCTCTTTTTTTATTGCATTGAAATCACTGCCCTTTACTGCTATTTTTGTATAATACCTTAGGTCATTGAATGCAGCTCATCCGCCCCCAATCATTCCTTAGAAGAAAAAATATTACTAAAATGAAAACGGCAATTATCTACAAAAGCAGGCATGGCACTACAGAAAAAGTAGCGTTCATGCTGGCGAAAAGACTTACTGAGTCCGGCAGTGAAGTCAGGGTTATTGACCTTACAAAAACTAAACAGCCCCAAGTTTCGGGTTATGAAAGAATGATAATAGGCGGCTCTATTCACGTTGGCAGGATACAGAAAGAAATAAAATCCTATTGCGAAAAAAACTTTGATATACTAAAATCAAAAGTATTGGGCCTCTACATTTGCTGTATGGTAACAGATGAAAAGAAGCGCGAAGAAGAATTCCAAAGCGCGTACCCTGAAGAGCTGATGCGGCATGCCGCCGCGAAGGGAATTATGGGAGGCGAGTTCTTGCTTGAAAAAATGAATTTTATAGAAAAACTTGTCGTTCGTAAGATTGCTCATACAAAGGAAACGGTTCACGATATTGATACCGATGCAGTCGAAAAGTTTCTGAAGGATATCAGCTCCTGAGAATTTAGCCTCATATTAAAAATTTAAACCGTAAGAAATTCCGTGGTATTTTCTTACAGTTTGTAATTTTCGCCTGCCGATTTACAAATTTCGCCTACCGATTTACAAATATGCAAAAAAACGGTTTACTTTTATATTGTGGTTAATAATCATTATTTTTGCATATTATTAACATTTGATATTATTATCAATTAATCCGGTTATAGAGAGCATTACTAATGAAAGAGCAGTGGGCAAAAGAATTGTATGTAAGAGGTGAGAAAGCAGCCGATTACGCTGATATAGTGGAAATTAACCGTTTAGCATTTGCAAGGGAAGACGAAGCTAAGCTGGTAGAAGATATCCGCAAAACAAAGAACTATGAATTTGGTTTTTCGCTGGTTGCCATAAAGGAAGATAAGATCCTTGGCCACGCGCTGTTTTCAAAAGCATTTGTTGTGCATAAGGGAAGGCGCTTTAAATGTTTGGCGCTGGGTCCGATCGCAGTTTTGCCTGAGCACCAAAGAAAAGGAATAGGCAAGGCGCTGATTGCAGAAGGATTTGAGCGCGCCAAGGAAGTTGGCTTCGGCGCAGTGGTCGTCATCGGCGACCCCGCATATTATGAACAGTTCGGCTTTAAGCAATCGGCAGTCTATAAAGTCAGGTGTTCATTCAATAAGAACCCAGAGAACTTTATGGTGAAGGAAATTTCTCGCAATGCCCTGCGCGGAATTATCGGCACGGTGCAGTATGCCAGGGAATTCTTAACGCTTGCTGCTGCGGATGAGAAAAGAGCTGAAGAAAAGGCTAAGGAAGAAGCTAAGTTTGAGGAGGGATTGCATCAGCCTGCAGCAGAGCAGCCCGAAAACGTTGAAACTATCAAAGAGACCGCAAGTACAAATATTCATGATACCGTAGATGCGGAAAAGGTTACTGAATTAAATGAACAGGTTTCCCCTATAAATGAACAGGAAACCAAGACACCCGAAATTACTGAAACTGAAGAAAAAACCGAGGACCCGGGGAAAAACACAGGGGAGATTGAATCATTAATTTGAAAAAGCTCGGGGTTCTTCGGAGCGGTCTGGTTATTCCGTTCATATTTTAATGTATAATTTAAACGCTCCTATGGGAGCTGTTTTTTTTAAATCTATTTTTTACACTTAATGCTGAATAAAGATATAAAAACCCCGAGGACCCTTTTAAGAAAATATGTTGAAGCTGACCGTTCGGAGTGCGTCAGAATACTAACTGATCCTGAAGTGAACCGTTACATGGGCGGCAGAACAGAAGACCACAGGGAAGGAAATATGATATTCGATAAAATATTTGAGATCTATAACGGCTCCCTGGGCAAAAGGCATTTTGAGCTTTGGGCGATCGAGTACGAGGGAAAATTAATAGGTGATTTCGAATTAAAGCAAACCGAAAATACAACAGGCAATGAGCTTGAAGTTGTTTATATGATAGATAAGCCTTATTGGGGCAAGGGGCTTGTGCCGGAAATCCTGAAAGAAGTAATAAAGTACTCCGGTAATATGGGTAGAGTTGTTGTTGCAACCTTTAATCCGGAAAACATAAAAACGGTTCGCGCGCTGGAAAAAGCGGGGATTGAGAAACAGGAATGGATAGGCGAGGGTGAAGATAGGTGCTTGAAAGTTTGGCTGAAGGTATAAAATTTTTTGTTTTGCGGGATAATCGCAAAATCAGGGAGATTGCTTCCTTCCTCCCGCTTCGCGGTTTTAAGGCAGGCTTCGCTAAAGCTCCCCGCAAACACAAATCAATTTCAAGCCTTCACGTTTTAAATTTAAATTGCATAATATTATGGCTACTTTTGAAGTATGAACAGGATATTGTTATTTATTTAATTTACCGGAGGTGTTATGCTGCAGAAGTATAATTTCTTAAACGGCGCACTTACAGAATCAAAAGAAGAAAATTGCAGAGTTTGGGTATACGTTAACCCCGATAACGAGGAGAATGAAACAATTGCCCGTGAGTATAATATTGATAAACATACGGTTGAATCAGCCACTGACCCTGACGAAATATCGCGAATAGAATTTGAAGATGATAATATTTTCATTATCTGGAAGCGTCCAAAGAATTACCTGAGCTCCGATAACCTGCTCTTTGGGGTGTCATCGATCGGGCTTTTCCTTTTTAAGGAAAGGCTTGTTGTCGTCCTGCCTGAAGATGTCTCGCTGTTTGACCAGAAACAGCTTGGTTTTACCTCGCTTATGGATATAATCATAAAATTCCTTTATAACTCGATCAGGCATTACCTTGACCATATAAAAGCCATGAAAATAATTTCACGCGAGATACAGGTAAAGCTTAACGCTTCAATGGAAAATGAATATCTTATCCAGATGTTCAATTTAAGCGAGAGCTTGATATACTATATAAATGCGATAAGCTCAAACCTGACCGTGCTGATAAAGCTAAGGAATTATTTTGAGAAACACCCCGATAACGATGAGCGGGTAGAGCAGATGGAAGATATCATAATTGAAAACAACCAGTGCCTTAAACAGGCTGAAATATATTCCCTGGTGCTTTCGGGCCTGATGGATGCTCGCGGAAATATCATAAATAACAATATGAACGTGCTGATAAAGAACCTTACTATGATAAATATAATTTTCCTTCCATTGAACCTGCTTGCAGGCATAGGCGGAATGAGCGAGTACAGCATGATGACCAATTTCGTAGACTGGCGGATTTCATATGGAATATTTATCGGCGCAATGGGAATACTTGGCTGGATAACGCTGAAATTTATCAACAGGATAAACGAAATGAGCGGACAATCAAAGAAAATAAAACAATCACTCTTCAGCAAGTTAAAGATGAGGAAGCAAAACATGAACGGAACGGGATATTGAAAAAATTTTCTATTTGTGATGCATGGATAAGATCTTTTTAACACAGCTAGTTTTTTTAAATAAAGGCGCGGAAAATGACTTTACCGCCTTTGAAGATAAAGTCCTTCCCCTGCTGGGAAAATATAATGGCAATTTGCTTTACAGAATAAGGCCGGAAAAAGATAATTTTGTATATCTTTCTTCAGGCGAGCTTCCTTATGAAATACATATTTTATCGTTTGATTCCACAGCTGGTATGGAAAACTATAAGAACGACGAAGAAAGAAAAAGTGTGCTTGGATTATTCACGCGCTCAGTAAAAAAGGTAATTTTAATAGAAGGAAAATTGACGGGCAGAAATGACGGTTGAAGATAAAGAGTTACGTATTCTTGCCATCTCCGGAAGCCTGAAGAGCTCCTCTTCTAATTCCTCATTAGTGAGAGCTATTGGTAAGCTTTTTCCGCAGAAAGTGGAATATATAGTTTACGGCGGACTTGGTACCCTTCCACATTTTTCACCTGATATTGATGGCGATAATTCACCTCCAGCGGTAAAGGAATTCCGGTCACTTCTGAAATCCGCTGATGGTATAGTCATATGCACGCCAGAATATGCCTTCGGGGTGCCGGGAGTATTGAAGAATGCGCTGGACTGGACAGTATCAACCGGTGATTTTTACGAAATTCCCGCGGCTGTAATAAGCGCATCACCTTTACATGCCGGCGGCAATAACGCACATGCTTCGCTAATGCTTACTATGAAAGCAATGCAGGCAAGTATTACAGAAAAAGCTAAACTTATGATAGGAAGTATTAATAAGAAAATAGCGGGTGATGAAATTACGGATGGGAAAACTAAGGAAAAGTTAATTTCAGTTGTTAATGAATTGCTGAGTTTAGTTCGGGAAAAACCAAAACCTGTTTTGTAGTAATGCATGATGCCGGGTTTTAAAAGAACTCGACTATAACAAGAATCCTTTCATCAAATACTTTCCTGTAAACATCCTTCACAAATGAAAGCTTCCGGGTTTTGCGTATTTCCCCCGATATATCTCCGCCCTTTAGGGCTATTAATTTCGCGCCGGGTTTGATGAGGTCTTTTGACCACAGGCACAGGTCCTGTAAAACGGCAACGGAGCGAGAAACAACATAGTTAAAACTGTTTGCAAAGCCGCCTTCTACGCCTTTCAAAAAAGGTGAGTCAGCTTTTGCCAATTCCTCAGCGCGGCTGCAGATTGCGCGGGCATTTGTAAGCTCCATCCGTTTAATGATATCTGAGACAACGGTTATTTTTTTTTGTATAGAATCAACCAGCACAAAATTAACGTCCGGGTGGTGGATAGCGAGTACAATTCCCGGGAATCCCCCGCCGGTACCGAGATCAAGGATATTCATGCCGGGGGTGAGATCCATTCCCTCCATAAAGATCTTCGAATCCTCGATGAGATCAAATACATTTGGTTTTTTGCGTGAGACCAGATTTATTTTGCTGTTCCACTCAATTAACAGTTGGTTGAATTGCTGTTCCCTTACAAGTGTTTGCCAGTTTTCTGTGTTTTCGTTTGACATTAATTAATTCAGACCACCCCGTCTCGCACTCTTCGCGAGGCACCCCTCCTCATCTGAGGAGGGGACTTTAATTAATGTAAAAATGGTGAAATGATGTGATTAAAGAAATGTCAGGATAATGGTAGATTTAAGGGTATGTCTGATTAAAAACATGTGTGACCCCTGACGGGGTCAAATTAATTCCGGGTGACTAAGCTATAAATGTGTGACCGCTATGCGGTCATTGCAGGAAGTTTGTATTGAACTAATTTCGTTTTTAAAAAGACTCCATAGGAGTCAAACGTTTATAGGGGACGCAAATAATTTCAAAAACGATCCCATAGGGGTCGAACAAATCTTCACATACCGGGGCTCATTAATGTAAACGCCAGGGCGAGGACAGCAAAAATAATAACATCTGTAACCGTTACAATTAATCCTAAAACACCAAACAGCTTTTTTGTATTTTTCTGAAACAGGCTTATGATGCCGAGAGAAAATCCGGCAATTAGAATAATTACAAAAACAATTCCCATGCCAATTGAGCTGAATACAGCATCAATTATTGTATCCGGGTTAAAAGATTTTTCCAGGTAGTAATTTGTATATAAGAGGAACGCAACAAGTCCTGCAAGATTTAATATACCTATAATGAAAGATGCTATCCCGGTTTTAGAATTAGGCATCGGCAATTGTTATCCTTTGATATAAATTGAAAGTATCGATGCATCCGATGGCGAAACGCCTGATATGCGTGAAGCCTGGCCTATTGAGCGCGGGCGGATCTTATTGAGCTTTTCCCTGCCTTCAGATGATAAAGATTTTATCTTGTTGAAATCAAAATCCTCCGGTATGCCAATTGATTCACTTTTGTTAAAGCTTTCGGTCTGCTCTTCCTGGCGGATTATGTAGCCTTCATATCTCAGTTCAATTTCTATCTGCTCCATTAAAGCCTCGCTCTGCCTGATTTTGTTCATAAGATTATTTTCAGCAAAGTATGAAGTGGCAAGGAAATCTTTCAGCTTCGTTTCGTTGCGTTTTACGATTTGTGATAGCTGGTCTGATTGTTTAACCGGTGATGAGTTTATTGATTCAAGATATTCGTTTACATCGCGGGGTGAAACATAATTTGCTTTAAAGAACGCAATCCCCTCTTTGATAAGGTTGGCTTTTTCCAGAGTGTTATTATATATATCGTCAGGGATTAAACCGAATTTGTGCCCGTATTTCATGAGTCTTCTATCCGCATTATCCTGCCTTAGAATAAGCCTGTATTCAGCGCACGATGTAAATATTCTGTACGGCTCATCGGGAATTTTATTTATCAAGTCGTCTATCATCACGCCGATATATGCTTCGCTGCGCTTTAGTATGAAGGGCTCCAAACCCTTTATTTTCAGGGCTGCGTTGATACCGGCAATGAGTCCCTGTGCAGCAGCTTCTTCGTACCCTGATGTTCCGTTTATCTGGCCCGCAACATATAGGCCTTTTATTAATTTTGTTTCAAGGGTTAAGTTCGTCTGGTGCGTTGGAAGGAAGTCATACTCAACAGCGTAACCCGCCCGCATCATTTTTACATTTTCTAATCCTTTGATAGTCTTGATTGCTTTGTACTGAATATCCTCAGGCAGGCTTGATGAAAAGCCGTTCATATAAACTACATTTGAAGTAATACCTTCGGGCTCAAGAAAAACCTGGTGACGAGCTTTATCTGCGAAGCGGAAAATTTTATCTTCGATCGATGGACAGTAACGCGGCCCAACTCCTGTTATTCTACCCGAGAACATTGGTGAATCATCGAACCCTGTCCGCAAAATGTTGTGCGTCTCTTCGCTTGTATAAGTTAGGTAGCAGGAAATCTGCGGCAGCCTTGGAAAGCTTCCCTTTGTAAAAACTGAAAATGGTTCAGGCTTCTCGTCACCAGGCTGTTCAGCTGTAACTGAAAAATCAATAGTGTCCAACTGCAATCTGGGTGGCGTGCCGGTTTTGAGTCTAGCCGTTATAAAGCCTTGATTTAACAGATAATTAGAGAGTCCCTTTACTGATCTTTCGCCAAATCTACCGCCTTCGTTTTGCTGGTGACCCACATGCATAATAGCATTTAAGAATGTACCGCTGGTGATTATGACAGCTTTGCAGAAAATACTGTTTCCAAGGGAAGTTATGATTCCTGATATATTTCCATTTTCGTCTCGAATAAGTTCGTCAACAGTATCTTGTATTAGCGTAATGTTTGGACAGCTTTCAATATATTCTTTTGCAATTTTTGAGTATAAGTCACGGTCATTTTGGCTCCTTGGAGACCATATTGCAGCTCCCTTGGACTTATTCAGCATGCGGAACTGAATGCCTGAATCATCAGCAATTCTGCCCATAACACCGCCTAAAGCATCAATTTCCTTAACCAAATGCCCTTTAGCCGAGCCCCCAATTGCAGGGTTACATGACATTCTACCTATAGCATCAAGATCCATGGTTACCATTCCCACAGTGCAACCCATTCTCGATGATGTCCATGCTGCTTCAATGCCGGCATGACCCGCTCCTATTACGATTATATCGAAATGTGTATTTGGTATCAACTAATTAGATATTAAGTATGTTTAGACCACCCCGCCTTTGGAGGGACAAGCTGTTTTGGCTTCGCCAGCGCCCCTTTCTTAAGAAGGGAGGGGAGCTTTAATAATGTTTCACGGGAAACAATTGTTTTTACCTTAACCTAAAATGTTTCCCGTGAAACATTCTGGTTTGAGGCGACCCATCGGGTCATCTCTAAAGAAGAAATTACTTCCCAATACAGAACTTTGTGAAGATATTATTTAAGATATCAACATTCGCGGTTTTACCGATGATGCCGGATATCGATTCCATTGCCGCCCTAATTTCAAACGAAATCAACTCGTTACCTCCACCCTGCTGGATCTGATCTTTCGCATTAACAAGATATTCACAAGATTTCAACAAACAATCCCTATGCCTTTCGTTGGTAATTATAACATCACTTGAGTCATTTTTACCAATCAAATACCTGGCTTTTTCGATAATTTCCTGCTCTAAAACATCCATTTTTTCGCCCGTTTTTGCAGAAACAGATAGTCCTTTAATTGAACCGTGGGATGATAAATCAAGTTTATTATATACCTTAATTGTCTTTTCCTTTATTAAAGCTTCAGAGTGGGAGCTGCTGCTACCAGAGTCATTAGTAAGATCTTCAATATCCAAAATGATATCAGCTTCGTCAATTTTTATCAAGGAGCGTCTTACGCCTTCTTTTTCTATTATATCAACTGTTTCCCTTATACCGGCTGTATCAACCAGATTAAATTGTATTCCACCCATAATGAGCGGTTCTTCCAGGTAATCACGGGTTGTGCCTGGTATTTCGCTGACAATTGCGCGGTTTTCATTGAGAAAATAGTTAAATATGCTTGATTTGCCCACATTTGGTTCGCCTATGATTGCCAAATTTACACCGTTTCGAATTATTTTGCCGCTTTCATAGCTTTGGGTTAATGAAGTAAATTTATCAATGAGTTTATCAACTCTTTCAAGCAGTGTATTTTTATCTACCAGGTCAATTCCCTCTTCAGAGAAATCGAGTTCAAGCTCAAGCAATGAGCAGTAATTAATCAGATCCTCGCGAAGCTCATTTATTTTGTTTGAAAATTTTCCGGTTAGCTGTTGAAGAGCTAATTTATTTGCCTGATCCGTTTTCGCTTTGATAAGGTCTGATACTGCTTCCGCCTGGGCCAGATCCATTTTGCCATTCAGGTAAGCGCGCTTTGAAAATTCGCCTGGCTCTGCATGATATGCCCCAAGTTTAATGAGCAGTTCATTTACTTTTCGGTAAATATAGCTTCCGCCATGACTGGATATTTCAGCGACATCTTCGCCAGTGTATGAGTTGGGCCCTTTGAAAAAAGTTACGACCACTTCATCGATAAACTCATTACCATTAAATAAGTATCCATGATGCGCAGAATGAGTCGAAAAACCCTCGATTTGCGCAGGAAGAAAGCTTTCGTAATTCTTTGATAAACAGTTAGATATAAGCGTAAACGTGTCTTTTCCGCTCAGCCTAACGACTGTTATGCCTGACTCCCCCACCATTGAAGCGGGCGCAAATATTATTCTGTTATCAAAGCTCATAGAACCGCAAAGATAGGGATTAATGATGTGTGAAAAAATGAAGAAGGAAATTCAACGACTCTCCTAATGCATCACTGGGGAAATTATTAGCGGAATTATCCTCAAGGGTTTATCGTTTACGTGCAATGTTATGGAGTATCTGCCATATTTATTAAAGCGTACATTTGTTAAAATTTTAGAGAAGTTGTAAACTGGGTCTCCAAGATTAGTTCTTGCGTTTGTTTCTACAATCAATGGTTCAAATGGTTTTTCACCTGATGGGTTAGTAATATCAACCTTAACTGTAAATTTACGAATTTCGCCGTATTCCAATCTAATTCTGCCCGCTATAAAGAAAAGTGGGTGTACAAGGGGTAGTTCCTTAACGCTCAAAGTATCAAAAACACCAAAGATGTTTAGTTTATCTTCCAGAATTTTCGAATAATCACATAATGCGAATATTTCTGTTTGCATGTCTTATGGGATATAATATTATTATGAATTTACATAAAATCTAAATTTTACATTTAAATAGCAATGAATTATTTTCCAAATGGCTCCCCTCCTCAAACGAGGAGGGGTGGATTTCGCGAAGCGAAAGACGGGGTGGTCTAAGAAATAAAATACGTGTGACCCCGATGGGGTCAAAATGATTTTGGCAATATTTTGGCTATAAATGTTTGACCGCTCTG
>JBDTNV010000034.1:0-22716 GCA_039933555.1 Ignavibacteria bacterium | reverse complement strand
CGGATTTTCATTGCCAATATTCGGGTTATCACTCGAAAATAATCTTACAATTTCATTTTCGTATACAAGAACAAAGAATGACCCTATGGTTTATTCATATCAAAACTTTGGCTGGGACCCAAATTCTCAAAATGGTTCAACATCAACATCTCTTAATCCATCTATTCAATACAATCTTTCCAGAAGTGTTACAATGCAGCTATTTTATAAGTACACCAAAATTGAGCCTACAGGCAGTAACCTGCAAATAACAACAAGAACAACTAATGAAGCCGGGTTGAATATTAGATTGCAGATACAATAATTTGGAAACATTTACACTTGTACTTGGATTACTTGCAGCATGTTTAACAACTTTTGCTTATCTCCCCCAATCAATTAAAGCTATTAAGACCAAGCATACAAAAGATATTTCATTTCCTATGGTGATAATGCTTGAGTTTGGATTGATAACATGGCTTATATATGGTATACTGATTAGCAGCATTCCTATAATTGCAGCAAACACAGTATCAATTGTATTTATGTCTACAATCCTTTACCTAAAAATTAAGTATAAATAGCGAATTCTTATTATATTTCTTTTAATTTTCAGAATTTTTATATTCGTAACTTCATAACTGAAATCTTGCGCCCATAGCTCAATCGGATAGAGCGACAGCCTTCTAAGCTGTAGGTTTCAGGTTCGATTCCTGATGGGCGCACACAATTTTAGATTCAACAATTATCATAAATTGGTAGTAATTATTTTCATGGTGAGCGTAGTTCAGTTGGTTAGAGCACCAGATTGTGGCTCTGGATGTCGGGGGTTCGAATCCCCTCGCTCACCCCAAATAACATAGGTATTAATGCAGGTAATTATCGCAATTCCCTTAATTAACTGCCATTTTTCATTGATTATTAAAGACTTTAAAATTATATTTGTTTCTTAGTTTTTTTAGGAATTTCCAAAATTACAGAGGATTAGCTTGAGAAAAAACAGGTTTAGAATTATTTTAACGGTATTATTTTTAGGACTTGCCCTATACTTCCTCTATCCTACTTATAAGGATTATGAGTTCAATAAAGATATCAAAAAACTGACAAATCAGCAGGATAGTGCTGCTTTTTTTGATAAATACAGCAATGATATTTTAAAAGCACGTGATAACAGGATCAAACTGGGGTTAGATCTCCAGGGTGGTATGTATGTTATTATGGAAGTTGATATTGCCAAGCTCTTAAACGATCTTGCAAAGAAACAGGATGAAACCTTAAAACAGGTACTTGATGGAGTGAGTGATCAAACTAAAAATTCCGACGAGGATTTTGTAGATTTGGTTGACTTAAGGCTCAAGGAAAAAGGACTTTCACTGAAAGCTTATTATGGTGAGATCAGAGATGATGATTCCAAAATCAAGAAAGACCTCAAAACCGAAGTTGAAAATGCTATAGATAGAGCCATTCAGGTAGTTAGAAACAGAATTGACCAGTATGGGGTATCTGAACCGGTAATTCAGAAAAAGGGTTCATCGAGGCTGGTTGTTGAGCTTCCTGGTGTAAGTAATGTTACCGAAGTAAGAAAACTGCTCCAGGGTACTGCGCTTCTTGAATTCAAGCTTGTAATTGACCCGCAAATAGCTGTAAAGGTGATGGAAAAAGTAAATACATTCCTTGCAGGCGGTAATCTTGATTCATTAATTAAAGCTGATTCTCTCAGCAAGATAACAAAAGTTGATACTACAAAGAAAAAAGATACATCAAAGCTGACAGATAAGAATGTTAAAAAAGATTCAACAACAATAACCAACACAAAAGATACCACTAAAAAAGATATAACGAAAAAAGATTCCACTAAGAAAGACACAAAGAAAGATACAGCTAAGAAAAATACGACTAAAAAAGATTCAATAAAACCCAGTGATTCAAATATGACCGGGCTTACAGATAGTAATGGCAATCCTGTTGATACCAATCAGCAGCTTAGTGAAGAAGAATTCAAGAAAAAGAACCCCTGGTTCTATCTTGTTCGCCCGCAGCAATTCAAAGATGGTTCGCTTGCATGGTTTGTCCGTGAAACCGATAAACCTAAGGTTTTAAAAATTCTTGAAAGAAGAGAAATACAGGATCTTATTCCAACAGATGTCAGCTTTGCATTCAGTAACCGCTCAACATTTGTTGATGCCGGTGAGAAGATCTATCAATTTTATGTATTGAAGAAAGACCCTGAGCTAACCGGCGGCGTTGTTATTAATGCCAGGTCAAATATTGACCCCACAAGCAACTCGGCTGTTGTTTATATGGAAATGAACAGTGATGGAGCCGCAGACTGGGCAAGAATTACCGGTTCAAATATCAATAAACAAATAGCCATAGTTCTTGATAACGTTGTGTATTCAGCCCCTGTTGTAAGAAGTAAAATAACCGGCGGTAATTCACAGATAGAAGGTATGGCGAATATTCAGGAAGCTAAACTTCTTGAGATCGTTCTAAAAGCCGGCGCTCTTCCTGCACCGCTGACAATTATTGAAGAAAGAACGGTCGGACCATCACTTGGTGAGGATTCAATTCAAAAGGGATTGTATTCCTCTATGATAGCGTTAATCCTTGTAGCCTTGTTCATGATATTTTATTATCATTTTGCAGGCGGTGTTGCCGATCTTGCTCTGATATTTAACATGCTCTTTGTAATGGGTGTTATGGCAAGTTTCCATGCAACATTAACCCTACCCGGACTTGCCGCTTTGATACTCACTATTGGTATGTCTGTTGATTCTAACGTACTTATTTATGAACGTATTAGAGAAGAATTGGCCGGCGGTAAACCTTTAAGAACTGCAATTGAGATAGGATACAAAAAAGCTTTTTCTGCAATTCTGGATTCTCATGTAACTTCGCTTATTACGGCGGTAATATTATACCAGTTTGGTACAGGTCCAATTCAGGGTTTTGCTTTAACGCTTATTATCGGTCTTATAGCTAACCTGTTTACTGCTATTGTTATAACAAGAATAATTTTTGATATAATGACTGAAAAAGGCAAAACAACAATTAACTTTGGATAATTAAATTTAAATTATATAATGCAATTTTTTCATAATTTACATATAGATTTTCTTTCTAAGAGGAAAATATTCTATACCATGTCCGCGGTATTAATTGTCGTCGGTCTTACAGTATTCTTTACTAAAGGAATAACTCTTGGAATTGATTTTGCCGGCGGAACAGAAGTACTTGTCCGTTTCCAGAACGATGTTCGTATAGATGATGTCAGAGCAGCGATGGATAAAGCCGGTCAGGTTGGAGCTGAGATAAAGACAATGGGAAGTGAAAAAGACATTCTGATCAGAACTTCCGAGCAGGGTGAAGGCACAGTCGTAAGTGATAAGATAAAAGAAGCCTTAACAAAAGAGATCAAAGGTAATAACTATGAACTATTAAGGAACGATAAAGTCGGACCTAAGATAGGTAAAGAGCTTAGAATATCGGCAATTTACGCTACTATTTTTTCACTTATTGCAATATTAATATATCTTGCCTTCAGGTTTGAATTTGTATATGCATTAGGAGCCGTACTAGGTCTTTTGCATGATGTAATGATCACTCTTGGTATGATTGCAATATTTCATGTAATATTCCCAAACTTAAACCTGGAGCTTAACCAGGGAATGGTTGCTGCGTTTTTAACGCTTATTGGCTTCTCTGTTAACGATACGGTTATAGTATTTGACAGGATCCGTGAGAATATTAAGCTTTATAAGAACGAAGATATTCTTCACGTGATGAACAGAAGCGTTAATTCAACTCTAAGCAGAACCATTATTACAAGCGGAACTGTATTCCTTACTATCTTCATCCTGTTATTATTTGGCGGTGAGGTTAACAGAACATTTGCTTTTACATTTTCAATTGGTGTACTTACAGGTACTTATTCTTCAGTGTACATTGCCAGTGCGTTTGTAGTTGATATTAAAGGCAGGCAGAAGAGTAACAAAGCAAATTTAACGGGAAAAGTAGCCGTAAATAAAGCTTAAGGCTTAAGAGATTTTGTTTTCAGATTGCAGATAGATTTAGTTTGTTAATAATATTAATTATGATAGAATATGCCTGCTGAATCAGTTCTTGGATTGCAATGGGGTGATGAAGGAAAAGGTAAAATTGTTGATCTTCTCGCCCAAAATGCTGATTTTGTTGTCAGATACCACGGTGGAAATAACGCAGGCCATACAGTAGTTCTTGGCGAAAAGAAGTTCTTCTTTCGCCTTATCCCTTCCGGAATTTTTCATAAGAAAACGACCGCTATAATTTCAAACGGTGTGGTACTTGATCCTGAAGTGCTTATCGGTGAAATGGATATTCTCAAAAAAGAAGGTGTAAACCTTAAGAAAAAGCTCATTATTTCATCCCGATGCCATCTTATACTTCCCTATCACAAAGAGCTTGATATCGCATACGAAAATGCCCGCGGCAGTAAAAAACTTGGAACAACGAAACGCGGTATTGGTCCTGCCTATTCCGATAAAGTTAGCTATAACGGCATCCGGGTTTATGACCTGATAGACTGGAATGAATTTTCAGAAAAGTTTACTTTCCAGGCCAAGATCAAGAACAAGATTCTGAAAACTTTTGGCGTGAAATCCATCAATATTAATTCTGCTTTAAATACTCTAAAAAAACAACGATTACGCATACTGCCCTTTGTGAAGGATGCTTTTGAAATACTAAATGATGCAGTATCTCAGAAAAAAAGAATCCTCTTTGAAGGCGCTCATGGTATTATGCTTGACCTGGATTGGTCACCTTACCCCTTCGCGACCGCCTCAAATACCGTTGTAGGCTCCGTAAACACAGGTTCAGGACTTCCATACAGATCCTTAAACAACGTGATAGGCATTGTAAAGGCGTTTACATCCAGGGTTGGAGAAGGTCCCCTGCCTACAGAGCTTCATGGCAGGCTTGCGGAATCCATAAGAGAGCGTGGCGGCGAGTACGGAACTACCACAGGCAGACCACGCAGGATCGGGTGGCTTGATCTTGAAGCAGTCAGATTTTCATGTAAAATAAATAATGTAGATGAGATTGTAATTACCAAACTTGATATTCTAAGCGGTTTGCTTGAGCTGAAAGTTTGTACCGGCTATACGCTGGGTGGCAGAAAAGTTCATTATTCCCAGTGCGGATATAAAGAGCTTGCCCGTGTTAAACCGGTCTACAAATCATTTTCCGGATGGATAGATGATATTTCAGGAATCCGCAAATTCAGCAGGCTGCCAAAGGAATGCAGAGAATATCTCAAATTCATAGGTAAGTTTCTTGGTGTAAAGATAAAATTCATTTCAGTTGGGGCTGAAAGGAATTCAAACGTAAAACTTTAAAGATTTTTGACAATAAAAAAAGCTCAGATAAAAACTATCTGAGCTTTTTTAGTTTATAGAGTCTTATTTAACACTTAACTTTATCGCCTTAAATAATCCGCCTTCTTTATCTGAACCTCTAAAAGAAGAATAATACCAGCCGCCTTCAAGATTAGAGCTTTTTATATTTGCATTAATAAATACATTGGCATCAGCAATCTTAGGGTTAGTATTAATATTAATGAATTTTTTAGAATCATTATAATAACCTGTAAGCTCTCCCGGGTTCATTGATGAAAACCCGTGATAACTTGTATCTGTTGTCATTTTACTCACAGTATAGCTTCCGTTAACAACATAATCTTTGGTATCCTTTTGCTGCGTGAATTTATCCAGCATAATCTGTCCTTCTACAAGGCTGTTACCGGAGCTATCACTAATAACATAAGAATATTTTCCGTTTTTAAGTGATAACGACTTCTCACTATCGGACCCTGAACAAGAATTAAAAACTAAAACAAACACTATTGATAATAATGCGATTATTTTCATTTATTTCACCAATACCATTTTTTTAATTTCTGAATATACTGAATTATTATCTCTGTTAACATTTAGTTTATAGAAGTAAACCCCCGATGCCATGTTGAATGATGAGGCATCGAAATTATACGAAAACTCCCCTATTGCATAGAATTGACCGTTTATCAGCGAAGCTACTTCTCTGCCGGCCGCATCATAGACCTTGAGGCTCACAAAGCCATCCTGTGGGAGTGCAAACCTGATACTGGTAGAAGGATTAAACGGATTTGGATAATTTTGTTTTAGAGCAAAAAGTAACGGCGCTTCTGATGAGTTGATCGGATTATCAATACATAATGCCTGACTGTATCTTAGCCTTATTGTATCGCCGGGCAGCAGGCCAAATCCCCTGTTGAAATTGATATTACCGTTTAGATGACAGTAACTCATTATAGTACCGTTGTTATTAGCCCGGGTGTTAGCGAAACAACTTCCCTGCTCAGCCGCAACGCAAGAATCAATTGCGCCAATTCCACCGCCATTAAATACCGGCCAAACACATGCCTGTGTATGTGATGAACCAAAATTATGCCCGGTTTCATGAGCCATAACTTCTACTGACCATGAAAACACAGGTACATTATTATATGTATTTTCCAGCTCTATGAAAGCATATCTGCCTGACTGGCTTCCCGGTTCATACGACTGGCAAAGAACATTTACCCATGCTATAGCGCCCTGCACTGGTGTTCTGGTTGAAAGAAGCTGTGCCAGATTACCGCCTTTTAAATCGTTCTTTGTAGCCGTACCGAATGCTTCAAGTATTTCAGCAGTCTGGCTTGTTGTAAATGATCTGTATGGATCTGTAGTATTATATACAAATATATTGGGTCCCATTACAAGATTCAGGCTTTCGTTATTATAAAGTATATTTTCCTGATTGAATACATTAGTAACAAAATCTACAACACTTTGAGTATTACTGCCTTTATCAAGATACATCTGGTAATCACATACATAGTACATTTTAACCGGATTTACTGTTGATGAGGTATGAGGCTGCGGAGTTACATTGTTATTATTGGTCATGTAATGCTCGCCATATCCATCTTCTACCCCGCAATGGAATGTAAAAGGCTTTAACAAATTTCTGTCATTATAATAGATAAACTCGCTGTTATCATTTTCTAAATGCCCAAGGTTATAATTACCTTCATCTGTGCTGACAACTCCCATAATGTCATTACTAAAAATGCTTATTGCAGCAATTGAGCCCGGATTACCTTTTATTGTGCCCTGGTAATACAAACCGCGGTTATAATCAATTGTCTTGCCGGAAGATGTTATTATCTTGAAATCATCAGGTAAAAAATTAACCTGGCTAAGCTCAAGCTCAACATTTCCATTTTCGCCGGGAATATTCAGCGTAATATTTTGTGATTTCCTTCTGTTTAGCTGTGCTAATGCAGTTCTATCAAGGCTGAAAAATGAAGCACGAGATACTGCTGAGGATGTTATAACAGAATTATCCTTTATGCTTGCCTTAAATAAACTTACTGTTTCAAAGTTTGAGCCGTTTTTTCTGCTATTAACAAGCTCACTTGCTGAGTTCTTAAATTTTCCTGTGGTAACTTCAGGTTTTAATACTGATGTATTATCTTCTATGTTAAAAGCTGTAAAAGCAAAAACTATAACACATAGAAATACAGCAGTAAATATTAAATTAATTTTGTACGCTTTTTTCATTATTATTTATTTTATTATTTCTGATGAATTATAGTTTGAAGCTTTTGAATCGCTCTTTACACTGCCTTCATTGGTCTTCTTAGAGGAAATTGTAGTCGTATAGTACAATAATCTGTTATTATTTATTCCTGTCAGAACAAGCTCATTATTCTGTGTAAAGCTTACTGCATATTGCACATTTGATGAAGTATATGTTAAGGTCGTTCCAGAAACTGAATAATCTCTTTGAATTACATTTGAATTTTCAGGACACTGAAGGTCCGCTGTACCCCCGGTATTGCTTGGAAATGAAACCATTTCTCCGGGACAAATATCAAGTGTAGTACCGGCATTGTAGATTAAAGTCCAGTTTCCCTGAAGAGTGCCTGTAGCCGGATTGTTTATCTGGTTTATCACATCCTCACAATCTGAACCCAAAAAAGGCAGTGATGCCAGAAATAAAACGGTAATAATGCGGATTGTTACAACTTTACTCATTTTTTTCATAAAATATAGTTTAATTTAATTTAAATATACTTATAGATTATTTAATTCACAATAAGTTACACAAATATTTACAATTTTTCTGCAAAAACCGTATTTACAATTCCAATGAAATTATTCTTAGTTTTAAGTATTTTTAAGCCATTTTGTTCCAATATTTCTGAATATTGTTTAACAGTGAGAAAATTATCAACTGATTCAAACAAATAATTGTAAGCATATTCACTCTTAGAAAGTGTGTTTCCCAGTTTGGGCAATACTTTTTCAAAATACACTCTGAAAGACTTATTCGCGATATTTGGCTTTAAAGGCTTAAACATTTCAATTGTCAGAAATTTAGCACCTTTTTTAAGTACACGGCTGATCTCTTTAACGCAATCACTTAAATGCTCAAAGTTTCTAACACCAAATCCAATCCCGCACAGATCAAAGAATTCATTCTTAAACGGAAGGTGTTCAGCTTCGGCCTTTACAACCTGATTAAATTCAATTGGGAGCTTATCCTTATCAATTTTTAACATTTCGAGGGAAATATCCGCCGAAAATACTTTTTTTGGTTTAAGCTTCAGGAATTCCATACCAAGGTCACCGGAGCCTGAGGCAAGGTCAAGGATATTATTATAGCTATCTGAAACTGATGCCAGATATTTCACAGCACCTTTTCGCCACCTGATATCCTGGTAACCGCTTAATAAATGGTTCAGCCTGTCATAGGATGGTGATATCTCATCGAACATATTTCCAACAAATTCTTTATTCTTGGTATATTTCATCCCTTTTGCGAGCGAAGCGACGCAATCTCATAAATAAGTTATTGATAAAATTCTTACTTAAATCTCAGCGATGTAATGGGGTTAAGCCTTGAAGCCATGTAAGAAGGAACAACTGTGACAAGAATACTTAGCAGAACTGCTATAATTGTGATCGAAGCACCTGTGTTAACATCAATTACCAGCGGAACGGTTGTCATATAATATATTTCGGGAATCGTGATCAGATTATACCTTAACTGAAGAAAACACAAGCCGTATCCCAGGATATTACCAAAAATTATTCCAACTATTGAAATGAACATACCCTGATAGAAAAATATCTTGATAATATCAATATTCTTAGCCCCGAGTGATTTCAATATTCCAATAGTCTCAGTTTTTTCGAGTACCAGCATAAGCAAAAACCCGATGATATTGATTGCTGCCACTATTATTATTAAACCAAGCACAATGGGGATAGGTTCTTTCTGAAGCTCGACCCATGTAAATAGACCCTTATATATCTGAAATACATTTCGCGCATTATTGTTGGGGTAATCGATCTTTGCCTTAATATCATTTGTCACTTTCCTTATCTTTCCCGTATCTTTAAGGAATAACTCTATCCCTGTCACATAAGGCCCCATGCTAAAGAGCTTTTGAGCATCTTTTAGCGATACATACAGTAAAACGTCATCATATTCCTTTAAACCGGATTCATATATTCCTGCAACCCGGAATCCCTTGACTGTAGGTGTATTGGTTGCTGAAGGGATGCCTACTGTAGCTAAAATGAATATTTTGCTGTTTACAGTTATTCCAAGCTTTCCGGCAAGCTTATTTCCTATTATTATGTTAGAAATTGAAGAATCAACTTCGCCTAAGACACCCGAACCTGATATAATTTTTCTTTGCGAGATAAAAACACTGTCTTCATTCCTTACACCCTTTATTATAATGCCTTCGGTTCTTTCTTTAAACTTGATAACCGCTTCCCTTTGTACAAAAGGGTGTGCCATAGCGACGTAAAGCCCGTTATCAGGCTCCATAAGCTGGTTTATCACCTTATTGTAGTCTGCGATACCCTCTTTTTTGAATGATGTAATCTGAATATGGGAAGAAAGGGCTATAGTTTTTTCCGTAATTTCTTTTTCAAAACCGCCAAGTACAGATACGGCAATAATAAGTGCCGCAACTCCAATAGAAATTCCCGCAATGGATATAAGCGTTATGAAGGAAATGAAGCTCGATTCCTTCTTAGATCTTAAAAACCGTTTTGCAAGAAATAAATTTATCAATAGCTGTTAAGTATTATATTTAAAATTCCATTAAGTAGCTTTTGATGAACTCTTCAATGTTACCATCCATCACGCCTTGTACATTGCTGGTTTCATGGTCTGTCCTGTGATCTTTAACCATATTGTATGGATGGAAAACGTATGAACGAATCTGGCTGCCCCATTCAATTTTCTTTTTAGAGCCCTCAATTTTATCCTGCTTTGCCTGTTCCTTTTCTTTTTCGAGCTGGTAGAGTTTTGATTTGAGCATTTTCATGGCATTTGCGCGGTTCTGGTGCTGGGAGCGCTCATTCTGGCACTGAACCACTATGCCGGTTGGATTATGGGTAATTCTAATAGCCGTTTCAACCTTATTTACATTTTGACCGCCTGCTCCCCCGCTTCTGAAGGTATCAACGCGTATATCAACCGGATTGATTTCAATTTCAATGTTATCATCAACTACCGGATAAACAAACACCGCGGCAAACGATGTGTGGCGCTTCTTGTTTGAATCAAATGGCGATATCCTAACAAGCCTGTGAACTCCATTTTCCGCCTTAAGGTAACCGTATGCGTATTGACCCGTAACCTCAATCGTACAACTTTTAATACCTGCTCCGTCACCCTCCAATAGATCTACAATATTTGCTTTAAATCCCTGTTTCTCACAATATCTTAAATACATTCTCATGAGCATTTGCGCCCAATCCTGCGCTTCTGTACCACCGGCGCCTGAATTGATGTTTAATATCGCATCACGCTTATCATCTTCATCGCGGAGCATATTTTTGAACTCAGCTTTTTCAATCTCAACTGTGAGCTTTGCAATATCTTTTTCTATAACTTCTTCTAAAGTTGTATCTGATTCTTCTTCGGCAAGGGTTAAAATGGACTCGACATCGCTGTATTTCTTATCGAGGTTATCCCAAAGGCTTATCCACTCATTATTGCGGGTAATTTCCTGCAATATTTTCTGGGCTTCGGCATAATCATCCCAAAAATTTTCTGCTGATGTCTTTTGCTGCATAGATGAGACGAAATTCTGCTTCTCATCTATTTCAAAGGAACCTCCTTAGGTTATCTACCCTTGTCTTTAACTTCTTTAATTCTGATTTACTGTAGTCGAACATATTTTATCCCTGAACTCTAGAGAAGGGTCTCCTCAATAGACGTTATATTTTTATTTAATGATTAATTACTAATTATTATATTTTAAAGATAAATATCATTTAAAATCAAACTTAATTTTCTCCCAATGAGATACTTCGCTACGCTCAGTATTCTATTTCCATCATAAGTAAAGCTGAGGCCAGAGTCTTGCCCTGTGCGTCGTTTTTAAGTGATACTGTTCCCCCGCCGCCGAGAGTATTATGAAGTACAAAGTTAAGCGCATTTATGTTCGGAAGCTCATATCTATCAACTCCGCCGAAGCAGATGCCCTCAAAATGCTTTTTAACCGCATCTGCAGTGACTTTAGCTTTGATTACTGCATAATCTTCCTTCTTGTAAGCAATAAGACCCACATTGGCAGCATCACCCTTATCACCGGACCTGCCGTGGCATATTTTATGTAATTGTATTTTTGCCATAATAATTAGATTATTTTACAAAATTAATCAAAAAATGTGATTAATGAAATGGAAAGGAAGATAAGCAAAAGTTTAAAGGTATTCTGGTGGTAATTACAATACTCTGGCGTTTGCTATTTCTCTCTTTCTAATTTCCCGTACGTCTTCTGAATTTAAGGTTACTACACTTAGAGTATCCCCATCCAATGTACTGAATTCAACTTCAAATCCTTTTCCCATATTATGGATTAATACAATTGTTCCTATATCGCCTTTTTTAAGAATCATTTCAGGGATATCTCTTGTTAATATTACTCTATCTGTCTCTTTTATCATCTTTAATTGGATATGCTGTTACAAATTTAAGAATTTTTTCTTTATTTTCAATGAACCACACAGATCTAATTTTTGGTCTTCTTCCGTCTAATGCGTCAATAGTTCCGAAAATAATATATTTCTTTCCATAAGCATTAGTATCTACTTCCAAATTTTCTCTTTTTTCAACATGTGTTTTCAATGCTTTTTGAAGTTCTATCCAATTTGTTGGTGTAAATCCAAATTTTTCAAAGAATTTGGCTTTATGTACACCATCTATATGTGAACTATTAAGTATATATCCAACTAACTTGTTTTCAGAAATTTCAATTTCATCATATTTTAGATTCTCCATTGCTTTCTACCCCTTTGGATGAGCCTTCTGATAAACCTTCTTAAGCCTATCTACTGAAACGTGGGTATATATTTGCGTTGTACTCAGGCTGGAGTGTCCAAGGAGGTCTTTTACAGCGCGTATATCAGCGCCGTGGTCAAGCAAATGGGTGGCGAATGAATGGCGCAAAACATGGGGTGACTTCTTCTTAAGCTCTGATATTTTTGAAATGTATTTGTTTGTAATGCGATTCATTAAAGCAGGATAAAGCTTTTTACCGTTTTTAGCGTTAAAGATAATACCGTTATCATAATCAATTCCCTTTTCAGTGAAATACTTATCACGCATTTCGAGATAGACTGATATTGTTCCAATTGCTACGGGTCCGACAGGAATAATTCTCTCTTTCCTGCCTTTGCCTTTTACCCTGATTGTAAAATTATCCATATCAACTTTATCAATTGTAAGGTTGATCAGCTCGTTCAATCGTATGCCTGAACTGTACAGGAGCTCCATAATAGCTTTATCACGCTCTCCCCATATATCTGTGCCAAAAGTATCGGAGTTTAATAATCCCGTCAATGATGTTTCTTCAATTACATTCGGCAGATTCTTACCCAGCTTTGGGAATACAAGATTCCTCGAGGGATTCTCAGCGAACAGTTTTTTACGGTTCAGGAATTTATAAAATGATTTAAGGGTTGAAATCTTTCTGGATATGGTACGTTTTGAATACTTCAGCTCTTTGTTTAATACAAATCCGGCAATAAAGCTTTTTAACGAGCCCTCATCGATATACTGTAATTCTATTTTGGGATTAGATTCTTCAAGTGATTTTGCGATATGAGAATAAAGGTCATTTAGATCCTTTACATAGTTCATAAGGGTATGTTTTGAATAGTTCTTTTCGTTAATAAGGTAAGCAGAAAACTTATCTATTGCATGAATTAAATTCATAATTTTGCATATTTTTAAATTGCGTCAGATAAGCTTGAGAAATTAAAATTAGCCACCTTCATTGCCGGAACGTAAATAGGATAATCATCTGTTTCAGCACCAACGGCTTTTTCTGAGCTGCCAAGCGTTATTATATTCTTCAAAATGTTCATCGGGCTTTCATTGAACCTGAAATTCTTGACCGGCCTGGTTATTTTGCCGTTCTTTATCTCAAAAACACCGTCACGTGTTAACCCGGTCAAAAGCATTGTTTTGGGGTCGACAGTTCTAATATACCAAAATCTTGTAACAAGCACAGCGTCTTCGGATTCAGCAATAAGCTCATCCACTGATTTCGTTCCGCCCTGCATAATTATATTAGAAGGATATGGCATTGCAGGCTGTGAAGTCTTCTCAGCCCAGTAACGGTTCCTGTGCAGGTTTTTTAATACACCGTTTTCAAACCATACAACTCTGTTCATCGGCTCTCCGCTTCCTGTAAATGGAACTGAAGGCGCGTTAACATCTGCAGGATCTGAGTAAATATTTACTTTGTCATCTGCAATCTTCTCTCCAATTAGCGTCCCGCCCCCTTTTTTGGAAAAATAACTTCTACCCTCATCTGCTTCGCGTGAACCCATGAAATCAATGCAAAGATTCAGCATATCAGCCGCAGCGGCATGTTCAAGAATAACTGTATATCTTCCCGGCTTAATTTCGCCCGGGTTTACGGATAATTTAGAGCGTCCAATTGCCCAGTCAGCAACTGAATTGCCATCGATCTTATTTACATCAACATAATTTCTTTCAAATCTCCCTGAGCCCGTACCGTCATTTGTCCTTACCGTAGATGAAAGCTTTGCCATTGAGGCTTTATTATAAGCAAAGAGTCCGCTTGTATTTTGAATGGCAATAAATGTTACTTCATCTTCCATGTAACCTGCCGATGTTACATCGCTGCTCACTGATTTATCAATTATATATGATATCTTTTGTGACCTGTCTTCGCCTTTCAGGCTTTCGGTATTTTCGGAGAAATTAACCGCATTGAGGTAAGTCTGGCTTCCCAATGGAGGCATAAATTCCTTATTATCAGGCGAAACTCTTGCAATATCCTCAGACATTTTTACAGCATTCTTCAATGATGCTTCATCAAACTTATTGGTTGAAACTGAACCTGTTTTTTTGCCTATGCTGCTTGAGATCCTGACAGAAAGTCCGTCAGAAAATCCGTTTGTGGATATTGAATTCCTTGCAAACCTGATGTTATAAGTATTATTACCTTCCAGTGATGCAGAGGCTGAATCAGCTTTTGAATAGGAAAGTACTTTTGTCAGTAAGTTCTTAGCTTCGTTTTCGTTGAGTATCACTCGCCTGCCTCCTTGGATGTATTCAATATTTTCACTTTTCTGAATCTTGCCGGTGATGAACCGTGACTTACAGGTGATACTTGCCCCGGCTCGCCTTTTCCGCAGAAGAATGATCCGCCAAGCTTATACTCTGTTTTATCACAGACTGCGTCGCAGGAATTCCACAGGTCAACAGTATTGCCCTGGTAAGCAACATCTTTCAGCATTCCTGCAATTTTGCCGTTCTTTACTTCCCAAAACTCCTGTCCCGTGAATTGGAAATTATATCTCTGCATATCAATTGACCAGCTTCCGCTGCCCTTTATATATATTGCATCTTCTGTATCTGCGATCAGGTCTTTAAGTGAAAGTTTTTTCTCACCCGGCTGAAGAGAAACATTCGGCATTCTTTGAATTGGGAAATGATCCCAGCTATCAGCATAAGCGCAGCCGTTAGAAGCGTTCTCACCTATGAATCTCGCCATCTCACGTGTTGTCTGGTATCCTACAAACTTTCCATTCTTAATTAAATCCCATTCTGTTGTCTTTACACCGTCATCATCAAAACCTCTGGTTGCAAGTCCGTCCTTTTGAGTCCTATCACCCCTAATATTAATTACATTACTGCCATACTGAAGCTTATTCAGCTTATCGGTTGTCATAAAACTAGTGCCAGCGTAGTTTGCTTCGTAACCCAATGCCCTGTCAAGCTCCGTTGGGTGGCCGCATGATTCATGTATTGTAAGCCATAGATGGTTCGAATCAAGTATTATATCTCTTTTTCCCTCTTGAACTGATGGGGCTTTCTGCTTCATTCTGGTATGCTCAACAGCTTCTTCAATATCTTTCATGTAATCATATTCTTCAACGTATTCATATCCTTTACCAATTGGAGCCGTAAAGGAATCTCTTGATTCAAAATTGCCGGTTTCCTTATCAACAACGGTGATATCAAAAGCCGACCATATCCTGTGAAGGTCCTGTTTGATATACGAGCCTTCAGATGATGCAAAGTATTTCCATTCATTAACCGCCCAGATAAAAGAGCTGCAATAATCTGCGCCAAGTGATTTGGCTTTCTCATTTACTCCAAAAAGGAAATTCACCTTTTCATCAATCGATACTTCAAATGCATTTTTCTTTATAGGGGTTTTCCATGTTTCATTATAAACAGGAACTGCGGCAAGCTCAACTTTATTACGCTGGATACTCTTATTCGCATTTGCGATTGTGCATGCAATTTTGGTAATTCTTACAACTTCATCTTCGCTGAAAGTACTGCTGGAAGCAAATCCCCATGTACCATCAATGATCACCCTGACAGCAAATCCGAAATTCTCATTATCCCTGATTGATTGTATTATCTGCTCCCTTGTAGATACATTCTGCGAGCGGAAATTACTTAACCTGAAATCACAGTAAGAGGCACCGTTATTTTTTGCAGTAAAAATGGCAGTATCGGCTGCCTTTTTAATATAATCATCATCATACGCTCTATGCCTTGGCACAGTATTACTGTTCGTGGAATTCAACACACTACCCCCGATTGAATTAGCAAAAACTGCTCCGGGCAAAGCCATAGAGCAGCATTTAATAAAATTTCGTCTTTTCATGTATGTTTAAAAGAAGTTGAAGTGCAAAATAAAGATTTTATCCCGAAGATTCAACGGTATCTTTTGATTCGACTTCAACCTTATGCTTGCATTCAGGGCATTCAAGGAATTCCCCTTTTTTCTTTGAGTATTTTTCAAGCATGTAGCTGTTACCGCACATTTCACACTTGGTTTCCCTTGGCTTGCTGTTTGAAATAAAATCGCAATCAGGATATCTTGTGCATCCGTAAAATGTCTTTTTGGATTTTAGCGCTTTACGGGCAAGGATTTCACCTTCTTTACATTTTGGACATTTAATGCCTAAAGTTATAGGCTGGATATTTTTACAATCGGGGTAATTTGAGCATCCAAGGAATTTACCGTATTTACTGGATTTAACAACCATCTGAGCACCGCACAGACCGCAAAACTTGCCTTCAGCAAGCTCGCCATGCTCTATCTGCTCACCCGGCAAAGGCTGCGCATTTTTGCACTTTGGATATTTACTGCATGAAAGGAACCTGCCGTTTCTCCCCCACTTTATAAGCATCGCACCGCCGCATTTTTCGCAAACAATATCTGTATGTTCAATTAATGATTCCTTAATTTCCTTTGTCTTAACATTCAGATCTTCGAGATCCCGGTTAAAAGGCTTGTAAAAATCATCAAGCACTTTTTTATAAGTAAGATCACCTTCGGCTATCTTATCGAGCTCTTCTTCCATTTGTGCAGTAAACTTGACATTTATCACATCTTCAAAGTGTTCCGCCAGGAGCTTATCAACTGTTTCACCAAGCTCACTAGCATACAGTTTTCTTTCTCTTAAGTCACAATATGTACGGTTAATGATAGTCGAAACGATCATAGCATATGTTGAAGGCCTTCCAATTCCAAGATTATCAAGCTGTTTAATCAAACTGCTCTCAGTATATCTTGGGGGCGGATTTGTGAAATGCTGCTTCTTGAATAATTCCTTCAGGTCAAGCAAATCACCGATCTCAATTTCTTCGGGAATCGAGAATTTATCCTCTTCTTCCTCTTCATCATCTTCAAAAACATCATCATATAAAGCTAAGAATCCTTTGAATTTTATTGTTGAATCCGTTGTCCTGAACTGGTACGAATTATGTTTATCACCATTTTTGGATTCACTGAATGAATCAATAAGCAATGTGATCTGGTCTGAAACTGAATTCTGCATCTGACAGGCAACAAACCTTTTCCAGATCAGGTCGTATAACCTGTAAAGATCCGGGGTGAGGTCATTTTTAAGACTCTCAGGTGTCCGCCATACAGATGTTGGCCTTATTGCTTCATGAGCATCCTGTGTATTTTCTTTTTTCTTTGCGTATACTTTCGGTTCGGTTGGTAAGAACTCTTTGCCAAAAGTTTCTTTTATGTATCCTCTTGCTTCGCTTACTGCATCTTCACTAAGCCTTGTGGAATCCGTTCTCATATATGTTATTAGTCCCGTCAATCCTTCTTCACCGATATCAATACCTTCATAAAGCTTCTGTGCTAGCATCATTGCCTTCTTAGGGGCAAATCTAAGCCTTACAGATGCATCCTGCTGCAATGATGATGTTGTAAACGGAGGATACGGGTTTCGCCTAACTTCTTTCTTGATAATATCCGAAACCTTGAAAAGCTTGGTGTTCAGATCTTTTAGCATTTCATCAGCTTCTGATTCAGCTTTTATCCTCGGGTCATCACCGTTAAATTTAAAGGAAGTATCATTTTGTGAAATTAGCTTTGATTCAAATACTTTATTCTTATCGCTGAAGTTCGCAAGTATACTCCAGTATTCTGTAGGAACAAATATCCTTATTTCCTGCTCCCTTTCACATATTAACCTCAGTGCTACTGACTGAACTCTGCCGGCTGAGAGGCCGTAATAGACAACTTTCCACAAAAAGGGACTCACTTTATATCCAACTATCCTGTCAAGAGCTCTTCGCGCCTGCTGGGAGCTTACAAGTTTATCGTCAATCTGCAAAGGATTATTAATCCCCTCTTCAACCCCTTTTTTAGTTATCTCGTTAAAGAGTACTCTATATATATTGGAATTATTTCCTTTAACTTCCTCCGCGATATCATATGCAATTGCCTCACCTTCACGGTCAGGATCTGTTGCTATGAATATTTTATCTGCGCCAACAGAAAGCTCTTTTAATTCATCAATTACTTTTTCTTTTCCCGGAATAGTTTCATAGGTCAGCTCATAGCCATTTTCAAAATCAACGCTTATTTTGCTTTTCGGAAGATTTTTGATATGACCAACTGAAGCGATAACCTTATAGTTCTTGCCAAGGTATTTATTTATTGTCTTCGCCTTTGATGGTGACTCAACTATTACCAGAGATTTTGCAGGTGATTTTGCCATTATTTATCTTTTATGCCTGTTCTTTATTTTATTATTAGTGTATTGTATCGTTAAGGTTTATCATAACGCGGCTGTTTGCGTCATTCATTTCATCTATATCAAGCAGGTATGAAGCAATTATTGCTTTCATATCTTCTTTCGAAACATTATTGTAGCTTGATACCATTATCTTATCGATTATAAGATCAATATCCATATTATTTATCAAGCCAAGTTCTCTAAGCTGAACCAAATAACCATAGGCTTCAGGAGTTACAACATGCTGCTCAGCATCATGAAGGAATCTTTGGGACCTGGTATCGGTTTTAGGGTCAATAAAAATTTTTTCACTCGCATATATTTTTGAGTAAACCCAGCTGAATGCAGTGTTTATCTCATTTTGCGTGTACCCTAAAGTCGAAAGATTATCCATATCAACTTCCGCAAGCTGCTTGTTGTTCTTTAACTCACTTAAGAGAAAAACTATAATTTCAATTATTTTTTCGTATAACATATTCGTTATTTATTTACAATTACTTTCCCTTTAATTGCACTTGAATTCATTGTATTGCTGTACTATTTGCTTAAGTAGGAATTTTCTTTCTTCCTAATTAGTTCCTTATCGCTTTTTTTTGCATCCTTAAATCCTGCCAAATGGAGGCATCCATGTATTATAACACGCTTGAGTTCCTTTTTGTATCCCGACCCATAGATATTACCGTTTTTACGAACGGTATCCAAAGAAATAAACAGCTCACCTTCAATTTGTTTTCTTTTATCATTGTAAGGAAAAGTAATGATATCAGTGAAATAATTATGCTTTAAATAATCATTGTTGATCTTTTTAATTGCCCTATTTCCAACAAAATTTACTATAATTTCATTAAATTGGCAATCCTCCCCATCCATTACTTTCGATACCACTTCCCTGACATATTTATGTGTAAACGGAAGCCTAAATTCGGGGTGTAAATTATTTATCAATATTACCGATTTAGTTAGTATTTTAGCTTTTTTCAGGTCCTTTTGGAATATTTACTTACCTTAATTTGACAAAATTAAAGTGTAACATTAACATAAACTCAAAACTTCTTATTTTACAACACTTAAAAATATACAGAAATTTATTATTTGTCAAGTGGCAAAATTTCTTGAAAACCGAGCCCTTTATTGAACTCTTTATATTGTTGGCAGTAAAACAGGTAATTTTTAGCGTTTTGCTTGATTTTCTCTATTTCTTCGGGTCTTAGTTCCCGCATTATTTTTGCGGGAACACCTGCTACTAAAGTCCCGGTTGGCACTTCAAATCCTTCTTTTACTACCGAACCTGCAGCAACAAGCGAAAATGAGTTCACATGGCAATTATCAAGCAATTTGGCTCCGATGCCTATTAGTACAAAATCATCAATCTTACAGCCGTGAATAACTGCGCTGTGTCCGATTGAAATATCGTTGCCTATGAAGGTCGGGAATTTCTTAAAAGTAACATGAACCATTGTCAGATCCTGAATATTGGTTCGATCCCCTATCCTGATATAATTTACGTCGCCTCTTACAACTGTGTTGAACCAAATGCTCGAATCTTTGCCAATTTCAACATCTCCAATAACATGTGCGCCCTCAGCAACAAGCACTGATTCGTGTATCTTTGGATATTTATTTTGATATGGTAGTATCATTTGCAATTAATAATTAGCAATGTACAATTAACAATTAGTATCTTGGCGGCTGCCATGAGCCGTGTTTCCAAGATTTAAGCTCAAGTTTGATACTGCCTATTTCAACCTGAAGCTTTGCTTCAAGCGGTATCCTTGCTTCATCATATGAAAACCATCCTGAAAAATCACCGGTTAAACCAAATACTGCTTTGAAGTATGAAACACCCTCAAGATAGTATGAAGCAATATCATAATCCGTTTCACTTATTTCAACATCTGTTCTTTTAGTGGAAAAATCAATTTTCATCAGCGATGTATCTGTATGCATCATGACAGGTACAAATTCACTTACATCTTTACTGGTATTAAATCTTGCAAAGTAAAATATAGATAGCCCATCCTGAAATCTTGTTGAAGTCAGGATCTTCTTATCAATATCAGTATTATTATCTGACCCTGTTTTCTTTATATTGATATATGCAGAATCATAGTTAAAATCACAAACCAGTGTACTTTTTTTGCCGTCTTTGTACTCATATGCAGTAAACCGGTGAGTAATTAACTGGTTATTTTTTAATTCAATTTCACTGATAAAGTCATAATCAATATCTACAATAGGCATTGAATTGTTCGATTTCAGTTTAGCTCTGCAGATAAAAAAATTCTCTTTACCGGGTACTTTTTCTGTATTGAACTTTGCCCAGCCAATATTAATGAACGAGTAATTTACTTCATAATACAATTCTTCACCATCGAAAAGAACTTCTGATTGCGAAAAAGTCCTGCTGCTTATTAAAAGCAGCAAGACTAAAATAAAATTGTAACTTTTAAAGGTTTTAAACATATTATTGTACTAAAATGAAACATAAAGAAAACCCGGCGATTTTATCTCAGCTGTGCTAGCTTTTCCGCCTCGGGGAATAATGTCAATGCTTTTTCGATCTGCTTATCAGTCGCAAGCCATACTGCCATGCTTCCGTTATTACCCCAAATATCACGTGCTATTATCGATTTTATACTTGTTGTTATGAAATCAAGGTCTCTTGACCACTGTTCTTCATTGAAAGGAATATTCTTTGAAGCAGCCAGGCTCTTGAAATCATCAAGCATATTTTGTGTAACCTGGAAGTTATCTCTGAACTTTATATAATCTGAATAACCTGATTTGATCTTATCCCTGTTATTTTCGAAATATGAATTTGCGTATTCAAGGAAAATATTCACCCTGCGAAGCTGAACTGAATAATCGGTCAATGTATCAAGTCCTATGATAAAATCCGGAGTAACACCGCCTCCGCCATATACTGTTCTGCCGCCCATGGTCTTAAATAAAGGACGTGATGTATCCTTGGTATCATTTGTATGATATAAATTATCGCCTTCATCCTGATTAACCAGCATCTTTTTATATTCTCCGCCATCGTATGGTTTCTGTATCAGCCTGCCGGATGGTGTGTAATATCTGGATGTTGTAACCCTCATTGCTGAGCCGTCTGAAAGGTCGTACTGCCTCTGAACTAATCCTTTGCCGAAAGTATTTTCACCGACAATTAGTCCCCTGTCCCAATCCTGAATAGCGCCAACAACAATTTCACTTGCAGATGCTGAACCGTCGTTAACAAGTACTATCAATGGAATATTTGTATATTCACCGCCTTCTGAAATATATTCATCATTATATGATGGGATCCTGCTTTTTGTATAGACAATTTTCTTTCCGCGCTCTATGAACATGCTTGCCATTTTAAATGCCTGGTCAAGGTAGCCGCCCGGATTGTTTCTTAAGTCAAGAACAAGCTTTTTCATTCCCTGTTTCTTCATATCAGCAAGAGCTTTTGCAAACTCATCATATGTTGTAGCTGCAAATCTTGTTACTCTTGCATAGCCAACTTCATTATTTATCATGAAAGAAGCGTCAACACTGTAAAGAGGTATCTTATCGCGTGTAATTTCAAAATCAATTAAATTAGAACTTCCGCCTCTTGAAATTGATACTGTTACTTTGGTTCCTTTGGGTCCACGGAGCTTTTTCGGAACATCTTCTCTTGACATACCGATTGAACTGACACCATCAATTTTCACGATCTTATCACCTCCCAGAATGCCTAAAGCTTCTGAGGGTCCGCCTGAGATTGGTGTAACAATAGTTATTGTATCATTTACTATATCAAATTCAACACCAATACCTTCAAAGCTTCCCTGGAAATCTTCATTTATTCTCTTTAGCTGATCCTGTGAAATGTATGTCGAGTGCGGGTCAAGCTGTCCGAGCATTCCTTTAATGGCGGCTTCAGTAAGCTTGTTAGCATCAACTTCATCTACATAGTTTTTCTGAACCAAAGTGAGAGCTTCGTTGAATTTTTTGACATTATCAAATACATCATCCCCGGAGGCGGCAGTATTAACTTTCATTCCCACCAAGACGCCGATAGAGATCAACATCAAAAAAATCGGTATCAGATATTTACGTTTTTGCATTATTTATA
>JBDTNV010000033.1:0-23382 GCA_039933555.1 Ignavibacteria bacterium | reverse complement strand
AATTATCGAGGTAGCTTTGCAGCATTAAGGAAGCGGAGATTATATCAAGATTGCCTTTTATCTGTCTGTTCTTTTTTTTCATGCCAGATTCTATCATCGAATCAGCAGCCATCTTTGAAGTGAAACGCTCATCCCATCTTACTACTTCAATATTTTCAAACGGAGGGGCTTCAAGAAATTCTATCAGTTCCTCCTCAAACTTTTCAACTTCTAATGTCTGGGGAGTTTTCTCACCTTTTAAGTTAAGCGGGTAACCTATAACTGCAATGATAATATCATCTTCTAAGATTATCTTCTTAATTCTTTCTTTTGCGTTTTTGTTATTAGCTATTACTTCCCTGCCAAATGAGATTGTATGGGAATCATCAGAAACTGCAATTCCAATTCTAACTGAACCGTGATCAATACCTAGTATTTTGCCCATATGAATTGTTATGCATCAAAGAAAACGAACTTTAATAACAAAAATCATCAAACTACAAAAGCTTTATTTTAAAAAACTCTTGTAGTTCGATGTAATGCCAATAGAAAAAACTGCAGAATTATGTTAAAGGTTTTTTAAGGAATTCTTTAAGTAATTTACCTGCTTTGAAATGCATTTTCTTCCTTGCAGGAACATATACAAATTCACCGGTCTTCAGATTTCTTGCCTTAGGTTTTGGTTTGGTTATCTTAACTTCAAATACACCAAAATCACGAATCTCGATCCTGAGATCAGGACTAGCGGTCATAAGCAGTTCCCTGATGCTGTCAAACAAAGCATCAACAGCTGCTTTTTCGGAGATCTTTCTGCCTTCGAATTTTTTGGCAAGCTTTATCTCGATATCCTTCTTAGTAAGTGTTCTAACCCGGACCTTTTTCTCTTTTGTGGTTTCCATTTACATTCTCCCTTAAAAATTAGAATTATTTATTTTCGATGAATCTGTTAAAATATGACACTAATGATATTATAGCCAGTACTACAGATGAAAATAGCATTACGGTATATAAAAGTTCCGTAATTTCACTATGATAGGATAAATAACTTCCAAATTGTCCAAATTTTGCTCCATTTGCGATAATTGCAAAAAAAATGGCTGCCCCAATTGTGAATACGGCCAGTTTCCCCGTCCAATTGGACTGTAACACTATGTTCTTTTTAGAGCTTAAATATAATCCGCCCACCAGTATTATCGCATCACGCAAAACGGTGATAATAACATACCACATGGGAATTATTCCTTTAATAAGCAGAATAATAACAAGCGAAACCACCGAGACCTTATCAGCTAAAGGATCAATAATCTTTCCAAATTCAGTTATCTGATCTCTGCTTCGGGCCCAATAACCATCCAGCAGATCGCTGAACCATATCAAAACAATAAAAATACATGTCATAAGAAAATTATCATTCACCAGGTAATAAATGGTAATGCCAAGTAATATGAACCTTGACATGCTGATAAGATTTGGTATGTAGAAAATTTCTTTTTTCATTTATTATGATTTATGCCCATATGATACCCGGTCTGAATCAGATTAAAAGTTTCATGATTCGATAAAGCAGGTATTGCTTAATTATTCCTATAACTTCAACAGGAATTAAAAGGTTTTAGTTTGGTAACTTCAATTCTAAATTTAAGATCATGCTTTACTCAAAACATATCTTAGCGAACAAACTCGTGCTTAACTCTTTGTATGCGGCAATTAAAACTTGTTACCCGCTTCGATTGCTAATTGAGTAAAATCTGATTCATGCTAAGAGAACATTCAAAGAACAGAAATTTCGAGTATATGAAAACTAAAGGTACAAAATCTTGTGAAAAATATGGAAAAAACCCACAACACGCTTATTACTTAGTAAATTTTATATACTTACATCACAAATATACAAAACTTAAAATTGAAAAATAATTCATTTTTTTAGCTTTTTTATTATAATGAGCATCGTTATTTTAACTTAATACCTCGAAATATATTCAAATAATGTTAAAATTCTTAACAATTACTATAATATTTATATTAATGTTTATAACAACTGCTCAGTTTAATGCTCAGGCAGCAAAGATTGATTTTCAGGAATTTGATATGCCTAACGGTTTGCATGTAATTTTACATAAGGATAATACAAACCCAATTGTCAGCGTTGATGTATGGTATCACGTTGGCGCAAAGGATGAAGACCCAGGCAGAACAGGGTTTGCTCATTTGTTCGAACATATGATGTTCCAGGGTTCTGAAAATGTAAAGAAGACCGGACATTTTAATTATATTCAGAATGCCGGCGGTACACTTAACGGAACGACAAACCAGGACAGGACAAATTATTTTGAAACTGCACCAAGCAACCAATTGGAATTATTATTATGGCTTGAATCAGACCGTATGTCCACCCTGCAGGTTACACAGGAAAATTTTGATAACCAGCGGGAAGTTGTTAAGGAAGAAAAACGCCAGCGGTATGATAACGTTCCATACGGCTCCAGGTGGGGTGAATTGATGAAACGCGCTTTTAAAGGGCAGACCTATGAATGGATCCCGATAGGCAGTATGGCTGACCTGAACAGCGCTGACCTGAATTATGCCAAGGAATTCTACAGAAAATACTACTCCCCTGATAACGCCGCACTGGTTATTTCAGGTGATATTGATTACAAGAACGCGAAAAAGCTTGCTGAAAAATATTTTGGCGATCTGAAACCGGCCCACACAAAAAAGAATGCATACCCTGAGGTGATCTTTAACCAGGGTGAAATAAAAGATACAATTTACGATAACGTTCAGCTTCCGGGTATTTATATAGGATATAAAATTCCCGGTACTACCGATAAAGATATACATGCGCTTGAACTGCTTTCACTCATTCTGGGTGACGGCAAAAGCTCGAGGTTATACAAAGATATTGTGTATGAACGCAAATCCGCTAAATCAATAGGATCATTTTTGTGGGATAATGAAGTTGGCGGTTTATTCATAATAACAGCTACAGGTTTTAAAAATACAAATCCCGATTCATTAATAGATAACATTACAAACATTATCAATACGGTTACTGCAAGTGAAGTAAATGATATTGAGCTCGAAAAAGCGAAGAACTCAATTGAAAATGATTATACCAACAGCGTGCAGACCGTTATGGGGAAAGCCGACGCGCTTGCGAGCTACTGGACGTTCTATAAAAATACTAACCTGATAAATACCGCAGTAAGTGAATATCTTGATGTAACAAAAGAGCAAATAATCACAGCAGCAAAAAAATACCTGAATCAAAATAACAGGGTTGTATTGACCTACCTGCCAAATCCGGGAAAAGATAAGAAAGTAAACTGACTTAATGACTGAAAACGCTTTTAAAGATATCAACAACAAAACCGGCAATACCGGAATGATCAAAAATTCAGGTGATGTAAAAATAACCGAGTACACCCTCGGCAACGGCTTAAAGCTTGAGCTTACCGAAGACAGGTCTATCCCTTCACTTGCAATAAATCTATGCTATCACGTAGGTTCAAAAGATGAGGACCCTGATAAACGCGGGTTTGCGCATTTGTTCGAGCATTTAATGTTTGAAGGCTCTAAGAATGTAGAACCGGGTGATTATGACAGGCTATCACTGCAGGCAGGATGCGAAAATAATGCCTACACTACCGAAGATAAAACTAATTATTACCTGCTTGCGCCTTCACATCAGCTTGAGTTTGGATTGTGGCTTGAATCTGACAGGATGCTTGAATTTTCGGTATCGGAAGAAAGCCTCGAAATTCAAAAAGGAGTCGTAATTGAGGAAAAGAAACAGGTCTTCGATAACCGTCCTTACGGAAGCGTAAGTTTAAACCTTGCGCCGCTGCTATATAAAAATAACGGTTATAGCTGGGATACTATTGGCGATGAAAATGATATCGAGTCAGCTGCGCTTGTTGATATTAAAGAATTTTACGAAAAATACTACACGCCAAATAATGCAGTATTAACACTGGCTGGCGATTTTGATACCGATGAAGCAATAAAGCTAACCGAAAAATATTTCGGTTCAATTCCAAAAGGTAAATTTACCCGCAGCAAAAATGGATTTACAGATGAGCCAATTGGTGGCGAGATAAAAAAAATAATTTATGATGATATTCAGCTTCCCGGGATATTTGGCGTGTATAAAGTACCAAAGGAAGATTCAAAAGAATTCTATATATTCGATATCATGACCGATATACTTTCAACCGGCGATAGCTCGAGATTGTATAATGAACTGGTTTACCAAAAGCAGCTTGTATCAGATGTTGGATGCTGGGTTGAAGGCAGAGAGCTCTCAGGGTTAATACATTTTTACGCAATATTAATGCCGGGTGTTGCCTTAGATGAAGTTCAATCTGAATTTGACAGGATAATAGATGGGGTTATTAACGGCTCATTAAAACAAAACGAGCTAGATAAGATTAAGAACAGGATTGAAACAAGGCATGCATACAGGATGCAGACTAACCTCTCCAAAGCGGATATGATATCTCACTATAAAACTTTTTATAATGACCCTTTTATGATAAATACGAATATTGAAAATTATATGTCAGTCACATTAAAAGATATTGAGCAGGCAGCGGTAAAATATCTTAAAAAATCAGGCAGGGTTATTTTAAATTACCTGCCAAACTCTCAGTTAAAGAATTAAGTACATCAGCCAATAAATGGAACAAAAAATAAAAATAATAATATATTTACTTTTAATAATATTTATGACGAATAATACAGCAGCGCAGAATGAAAAGCTCGATAGGACCAAGCCGCCAAAACCGGGACCGCCTAAAGATGTTCAGTTCCCCGACTATTTTGATACTACACTGAAAAACGGAATAAACGTACTTGTAATTGAAAACAACAAAATACCGGCGGTATCAATCAGAATGGTTTTCAAAGACGCGGGCTCATATAATGACGGCGATAAATATGGTTTGGCATCGCTCACCGCTGAAATGCTTACAAAAGGAACCTCTAAACGCTCAGCAACTGAAATAGCGGAAGAAATTGATTTCATCGGAGGCAGCCTGAATGCCGGAAGCGATTGGGACGGAAGCTATATATCACTATCTGTACTTAAGAAGCATCTGAATACCGGAATTGAAATACTGGGTGATGTTGCGCAAAATCCCGTGTTCGCTGATGATGAGCTTGCAAGAGTTAAGGAGCAAAGGTTATCTTCAATTCTGCAGGGAAAAGATGATGCCGGAAATTTGAGCGATAAGAAGTTCAATAAAATAGTTTATGGCGAAATGCCTTATTCAAATCCGCCTGAAGGGACTGAAACCACAGTAAAGGATATTACAAATTCAGACCTAATAGATTTCTACAAAAGGAATTATTATGCAGGCAATCTTATAATAGCTTATGTGGGCAACATCACAAAGGAAGAAGCTTTAAAGATCACCGAAGAAAAATTCGCAAACCTTCCGTTAAAAGGCTCCGGTAATCAGAACTCATATATAAATCAGCCGGTTGATGGCAAGAACAAAGTATATGTTGTAAATAAGCCCGGCGCAGTTCAGTCTAACCTCAGGATCGGGCATATCGGAATTCCAAGGAACAATCCCGACTATATTGCAGTAACAATAATGAATACTATTCTGGGCGGGTATTTTGGCTCTAGAATTAACTATAATCTGCGCGAAAAACACGGTTTCACATACGGCGCAAGAAGCAGTTACAACCCGCACCTGCTCTCAGGTGATTTCTCCGTCGATACTGATGTGAGAAATGATGTAACTGATTCATCAATTACACTGATACTTGAGGATCTGAAAAATATTACTGTTGATAAGGTCACAGATGAGGAGCTTGAAACAGTGAAAAACTATATGACTGGCGTCTTCCCATTGCAGCTTGAAACTGCAAATGCGGTTGCATCAAGGGTAATTAACCTGAAACTATATAATCTGCCAAAGGATTATTATAGTAAGTACATTAGCGCAATAAATAAATTGACGAAAGATGACATTCTTAACGCAGCTAAGAAATACATTCACCCCGAAGATATGACAATTGTTGTATCAGGTGATGCCGGCGCAATAAAAGATAAGCTTGCTAAGTTCGGCGAAGTGTTGGTTTTTGATGCAGACGGGAACAGGATCAATTAGCAATGAACAATGAGAAATGAAGAATTATCAATCAGTAATAAAAACGAAAATAGTTTCATAAATAAATATTAATGGAAGAAAATAGAACATTAGTTTCAAAACCCTCTATACAAAGCAACGGAAAACCCGCGGGTAATGATGTGGAACTGGTGAAATACCTAAATGCCAAGTTCAAAGAACTCAAAAGTGAAGTTGCAAAAGTAATTGTCGGGCAGGATGCGGTCATTGACCAGATAATAAATGCTATCTTATCTCGGGGCCACTGTTTATTAGTTGGTGTACCCGGACTTGCTAAAACACTTCTGGTTAAAACACTCGCTGAAGCACTTGAGCTTAAGTTCAGCCGAATACAGTTTACCCCTGATTTAATGCCAAGCGATATTGTCGGAACAGAAATTCTTGAAGATAACGTATCAACAGGCTCAAAAAATTTCAAATTCATACACGGACCCGTTTTCGCGAATATGGTTCTTGCAGATGAAATAAACCGTACACCGCCTAAGACACAATCAGCACTACTCGAAGCGATGCAGGAGCACAAGGTAACAGCGGCAGGTAATACATATACACTTGATGAGCCGTTCTTTGTACTTGCTACACAGAACCCAATTGAACATGAAGGCACTTACCCACTGCCTGAGGCGCAGCTCGATAGGTTTATGTTCAATATCTGGCTTGATTACCCTACCATTAGCGAAGAAATGGATATTATAAAGTACACAACAAGCATGTACGCTCCGAAGGTTAACATAGCGCTTAAGAAAGATGAAATAATAATGCTTCAGGATCTCGTTAGAAGGGTTCCGGTTGCAGATAATGTGATTGAATATACTGTAAACCTTGTGAATAGGACAAGACCCGCGGGCGCAAACACTCCAAAATACATTAAAGACTGGCTTGAGTGGGGCGCGGGTCCAAGAGCTTCGCAATATTTAATACTGGGCGCCAAGACAAATGCGATTTTGAACGGAAGATTTTCACCTGATATTGAAGATGTGAAGATGGTATCAAAACCTGTTTTAAGACACAGAATAATTACCAACTTTAACGCCGAAGCTGACGGCATTAAGACAACAGATATCATTGATAAGCTTTTGAGTGAATAAGTTGTTAAGTAGCCGCAGCCTTAAGGCTGCGTTTATAATTACTCAGTAATGTTACCGCAGCCTTTTTAACTGGTTTCTCAGTCAGGCTGCGTTTAAGATCGATCAAAGTTACAACGCAACCTGAAGGTTGCGACTACAAAAAACCTGAATAAACCTGCCTGAGCTAAAAACCGGACAGGTTTTCTTATATAGCGAATAAATTCATAATGAAAATAACATCATATTTCTTACTTATCACTTTTGCCTTCTTTCTTATCGGCTGTTCAGGTACTAAAATATCAACCAACACAAAAAACCTAAAAACCTCTAAGCATTTCAGAATTCTTGCAGATGCAGATGATGACCCGATATTTGTAAAGCTCCAGGATGATCTTGGCATTGACCCCAAAATGGAACGATATACAATAATTATTGATATACGGGCATATGAAACATCGTTACAATTTTTAATGTTTGGGGATGAATATAATTCCATCAGGTTTAACTGGTCACAATTAAGTGAGCAGGTGCGAAATGGGTTAATTAACTGGACAGGGAGTAATAAGGAAAGACTGGATTAACTTTGAGTGTTTATATGTAGAGACGACTCGGTGAGTCGTCTTTTAAAAAAGATGTCACAGTCGTGCCTTTGACAGGTATTGCGGGACGTCTCTACAGTTACCTTTTCAATGCAGAATTGGCGGGAATGGATTTCTATTGAAAATCACCGCTAATATTCGTAAATATACTTATAGATTGAAGCCTCGTTATCGTTTGAATCCAGATTTATCTTTTCTATCAATAGTCCGTTTAGGTCATATTTAAATCGTGAATTAAATATCATGGAATCACCTTCATAACTTTTCGAAGTTATAACATTCCCCTTTTCGTCGTATTTGTATATACTTTTCTGATCCTTATGCATTTCTTCCCAGTGTATATTTTGCTCAATTATATTAATTTTATTAATATATTTATATGTAAATGTGCTTTGGAGTATCCCGTCAGAAAAGTTCCTGCACTCCGTTACCATTGAATCTGCATTATAAGTCAGCTTGCTTGAATAATTATGAGTTTTTTCAAACCAATTATTTTCAATAGTATTAATAAGGTTTCCAAAAGAATCGTATTCATATTGATATATTATCTCATGATCACCATGGCTTATTTTTTTAATCAGAATATTGTTAACATCATATTCATAAGTGGTAATATTCTTG
Organism: Ignavibacteria bacterium; assembly: GCA_039933555.1. GTDB lineage: Bacteria > Bacteroidota > Ignavibacteria > Tepidaquicellales > OLB5 > OLB5. Next base: position 14,976 of record JBDTNV010000033.1, on the reverse strand, counting down.
AACATTTTATCGCCCGATGAGGCAGACTCTTTTATCAGATTATTATTATCATCATAGTAATAATTTGTGACATCAACCTCTTTACCATTCAGTATAGACCTTACTACCTGGGAAAGTGAACCATTTTTATTATAAAAATAATTCATTTTATATGTCTTACCATCAAAGAAAGAGTAATAATCTTCTGACTTATTCCCGTTTGAGTCAAACAAACAGCTCTCTGCATAATTTTTCGATTTGGGTTCAATTAATTTGTTATTTATCCTGACATACACGTATGCAGACTTGGATCTAATTTTCAGACTTTTAATTAGTTCTTTCTTTACCTCAAACAGCAGCTTTTCTTTCTTAAATCTGCCTTGTGAGAAAACTATTTGAAGATTCATAAAGATCACAATCGTTACAACAATTATTTTAATAATATTATTCATCATTGTATAGGTATTTTAGAAATGTTTTCCATTTTTGAATTTATAATTTAACCTTTTAACCACTATCTCACCATTTCGCTATTTAACTATTTAACCATTTCACCACTTCGTTTCAAGCCAGCTTTCGTATATTTTCTTTTGTAAAGGATTTGGATCTTGAATTTTTGCCAGCTGATAATTCGATAGTTTAATTTCTTCAAGGCTCAGCTTAACTTCGCTTAATTTGTTATTCCTGAATATTGTGAAATTTACCTTATCCCCTGTTTTCAGTTCTTTGATTTTCTTTTCAATTTCTTCATAGCTCAAACGATTACCATCGCACGCAATTATCTCATCCCCTGATAGCATTCCCGCTTTTTCCGCAGAAGAGCCCGATATTACTTCTTCTACAATTATTTTATTTTCTGATTTTTTGCAGAGGAGTCCCACAACGGGAGTTACAACTGAATCACTATGGGTTAACTCTAACCCTGCATAGCTAAGATATTTTTCCCATTCAATTGTCACTACTCCGAACACATAGTCATCAAAGAACTGTTTCAGGCTTTTCCCTGCATACTTTTCGCATGCCTTCCGGTAATCCTCATTGGTGTATCCTTTTTTATCCAACGGGAATTTCTTAAACATATATCTGAATACATCATCAAGCGAATATTTATTCCTCGATGAATTCCTTATCTCCATATCAAGCACAAGCGAGACATATGAGCCCTTTGAATAATAATCGGATTCAGAGTAATATGTGTTCTGCGACCTCTTCCAGAACTTTACCCACGCGTCAAAGCTTGATTCCGCCACCGATTGTATCTTATTGCCCGGCCTGCGTCTTTCATCATCTGCGCCGCGGGTTATTTCCTTAAAGAACTCCTCCACACTCATTTGACCTGTCCTGACGAGCATCAAACCATCATAGTAGCTTGTTCCGCCTTCGGCAATCCAAAGCTCTGATGTGTAGTTTTCTTTTGTAAAGTCATATGGAGTGATACCTTTTGGCTTTAGCTGTTTAACATTCCATGTATGGAAAAATTCATGTGATATAAGCCGTAAATATGATTCATAATTTGCGGGAGTATCAAAAGCCTGCGGCTTAACCCCGACTACAGTGGAATTAATATGCTCGGTTCCCCCGCCGCTCTCGGGTGTGCAGTGAACAATGAAAGTATAATGCTCGTATGGAATACTTCCCCAGAAATCAAAGTTCTTTTTTATAATGATAGTAAAATCATCTATCATTTTTTGCCTGTCATAATTTGCCTTCCCGAAAAAGCTTATTGTATGCTTTTTACCTTTGACAAGAAAATCAAAATCAGTTTGAGTGCCTATTTCCAGGGGACAGTCAATAAAATAATTATAATCACGCGCATAGAAAGTGAACGGATCATTGTTGTAGTTTTCAAGTCCGGTGGTAACATGCCAGTCCCTATACGGGATAACTTTCAATGTTACCGGCTCATCATAAAACTTCGGGCAGAACATAAATACCGATGTCCCGTTAATAAAAGCATGCTCTTCATTTAAACCGCGCGTTCTTGAAAGAAAATCATTTGCAAAGACTCTGTATTTTGCAATTACACTGCGCGCGTTTTTGGTATCTACATTCCAGGTTGATTTATCCGTCTTTTCCCATTTTAATTTTTTCCCTTTTTCATCCTCAGCAGAAAATTCCTGCACGCCGCCTGAGAAGTCAAAAACAAAATATCTCCCTGATCTCCAAACCGGCATAACAAGCTCAACATTATTTTTTGATTTAGATATATCGTTCAGTTCTATTGTCACATCAAAAAAATGTGAAGCGGGGTCCTGCATACTTACGATATAATTCACACGTATGTTTTTAGCTTTGCTCATAAAAGTTATTGCTCCGAATATTAATATTATTAAAAAACACTTCATTTCTATAAAAATCGTTATAATTTATTTAAGTTAGAATAAATAAATAATTCCCTAATACAATTTTCAATCTATACTAAATTTTCCATATTAAATTTATATAAAATTTGGCATATTCAGGGAATAAATAATCAAATAAATAATCAAAGATGAGCGAAAGAACAGTAAAATGTATTAAACTGGGAGTTGAAATGCCAGGGCTGGATTCACCCCCTTTACCAAATGAATTGGGCCAGAGGATCTATGAAAACGTATCAAAACAGGCATGGAAGGAGTTTTTAGAGCATTTTAAGATGGTTATCAATGAATACAGGCTTGATTTAACCAGTCCAATGGCAGACCAGGTTTTTGAACAAAAGGCTGATGAATACTTTTTTTCAGAGAACTATAAAATGCCTGAAGGATATGTTCCCGAAAAAGAGTAAATATCACGTATTTGCGGGAGAAATTACGATTTATTACGCTTGATTTTTCTAAAATTATAATTATATTAAATCCAAGTAGGGGAAGAATTTAATCAATAACAGCATGAAAAAGAATTTACTATTTTTCTTAGCATTACTATCTCTGATTTCTTTAAGGGTATATGCTCAACCACTTTCACCAATTCTGGTTGAACCGCCTAAAGACGTCGATGTTGCAATTGCTCCGGTACTTTTAGACTGGAATGATGTTGCAGGTGCTCAGTGTTACAGGGTTGAAATTTATACAGATACTACAAGTCCGGATAAATTTGAAGGTTCATGTAACGCTCCTGCTTCCCATTTTGAATTTCCAATTGCACAGACTGAAATGGACACAAGATATTACTGGAGAGTATTTGCTTGCAGCCCGCAGGGCTGGAGTGAGCCGTCAGTTTATTTTAATTTTAGAACACAGGCGCCTGATGCAGCCGGCAGTATAGGTAATTTAACAGATGGTGTAATTGATCTTATCGCTGATGAACTGATTCCACAGAACTTTGGCAACCAGCTTATCCACAGGCTTGAAAAAGCTGAACTGAGAGTAAACCAGAATAATGAATTTCTTGCTTTGCTTGAAATGGTTCTTTTTAAAGCCAGGGTATTCATATTAAGATTTTCAAACCATATCAGTGAAAGTACATTTACTTCTCTGAACTACAGCGCTGACGGTGTTATTGATCTTATCTCTGATATACAGGGCAGACCGGTTAATAATCCAAAAGTTGAAGATTATCTGGTTCCAAAGAATTTTGAGGTTAAGCAGAATTATCCAAATCCGTTTAATCCGACAACTACAATAGAGTATTCAATTCCAAAAGATGCTGCTGTATCACTGAAAATTTACGATGTTCTTGGCAAGGAAGTTGCTACACTAGTAAATGACCAGAAAGCAGCAGGAACATACATTCTTAATTGGAACGCATCAAGCTACAGCAGCGGAATTTACTTCTACCGCGTTAATGCAGGTGAATTTACCGAAACAAAGAAGATGTTCCTTGTGAAATAAAATCACTGAAAATACAATTTACTTTAATAAAGAAGAGTGTTATTTTAAATAGCGCTCTTCTTTTTTTTTAACGCCTGCATTCAAGTATGGGGCTTGAAATTGAGAAAACTAAAAATGTTTTTCAAATGGATTTCAGCAATTTAAATACTTCTCAAGATAACCCTGCAGCTAGTAATGGAATTCAAAAGATCCCTTCAAATTATCATTCTGTTTTACAGGACCTCAAAAGAATGGATAAAACCGACCTTCATGAATTTCTTAAAAAAGTTCTTGATGTTGTTGCCAATACTCTGAATATCGAGCGCGTTTCTATTTGGTTCTTTAATGAGGGCAGGACTTCAATATACTGCGATTATTTATACCTTAAAAAATTTGGTGAGTTTGCAAATGAAACTACCCTTGAGATCGATGATTACCCTGTTTATTTCAAAGCGCTTGAATCAAAATTTTATGTTGCTGCCGATGATGCGCAAAATGACCCGCAGACAATCGAGCTTACCGAAAACTATCTAAGGCCGCGCGCCATATATTCGCTGATGGATATCCCCATTTACTACGGTGACCAGATAATCGGCATCATATGCCATGAAGAACAGGATAAGATCAGGAACTGGAAGCGCGAGGAAATAGATTTTACTACAGCAATATCAACCCTTGTTTCTACCTCTCTTGAAATTGATTTCAGGAAAAGTAAGGAAAGAGATTACCACGAAAGCCAGAGATTTTTATCAACACTCATCAGCAACCTGCCGGGTTATGTTTACCGGGTTAATAAAGAGGGTGATACTTGGTCCATACAGTATATCAGTGAGGGCGTATATGACCTTACCGGACACAGACCTGAAGAACTGATAAAGAATAAAGTTCTTTATTACGGGATGATGGTTAACGAAGATGATAAGATGGAAGGAAGAGATGTTATTTCCGGCGCCCTGTTAGGCAAAAAGCCTTACCAGATTAATTACAGGATCAGTACAGCAGACGGCACCATCAAATGGGTGTGGGAACAGGGACGCGGCGTTTACAACGATAAGGACGAGCTGATTGCTACTGAAGGTTTTGTTACCGATATAACCGAGAAAAAACTTTTTGAAGAAGAAACAGTTAAAAAGAACAATGAACTCTCTGCGCTGTATCATTTTGGGCGAACCTTAAGCAGACTTGCTGAGCCATCCGCATTAATGGAAGATATCGGGGATATGCTGGTTAAACTATTTGGTAAAGAAAACATTTACGTAGCCCTGCACAATGAAACCGATAATACAATATCATATCCGTTCTACTACTCTGATAATCAAAAGAAAGAAGAGCCGGCAAGGCCTTTTGGCAATGATTTCACTGAATTCATTATTAAAACAAAAAAAGGCATAATACTGAATAATGAGCTGAATACTTCCCTGAAATTTATGGGGATAAACTCAGACGCAAATGAAGCTAAGTCTTTAATTGCCGCACCTATGACTGCCGGCGAAAAAGTTATTGGTGTTATTGCTATTCAGGACTATAATCGTGAAAATGCTTTTTCACAAAACCAGTTAGAGCTCCTCAATACGATAGGTTCGCAGGCAGCAATAGCCCTGGATAACGCATACCTGTATTCAGAAGTAACAAAGTCATTGAAGGAAAAGGAAAACCTGCTTCAGGAAGTACACCACAGGGTAAAGAACAATCTCCAGGTTATGTCAAGCCTTATAAAACTGCAGCAAAGATATATTCACGATGAGAAAATGCTTGAAATGCTCAAAGAGACCGGCGGCAGGATACAATCAATGGCTATTGTTCACACAAAGCTGTATAATACCAAAGATTATGAATATATAAATTTTGGCGAATACACAAAAAATCTCATCGAAAATTTTCAGAGTATTTACGGGTACAAGCTTAGAAATATTAAATTCCATATGGATATTGTTGATCTTAAGCTGAATATTGATACTGCTATCCCTTGCGGCCTTATAATCAACGAGCTAGTTTCAAACGCAATTAAGTACGCATTCCCTGATAATAGAGCCGGTGAAATTTTTATTTCTGTTATTCATCAAAAAGAAAACAAATATGAACTTATTGTGATGGATGACGGAATCGGATCAGATGTAAATTCAGCTGAAATGAAAAAATCTGACACATTGGGAATTCAGTTGGTAACACTCTTAACAAGGCAGCTAAACGGCACAATGGATATTACAACCGAAAAAGATAAAGGTATTGAATTCCGCATTACATTCGAAGAAGCAATCTATAAATCCAGAAGGTAAAATAAATACCGCTAATCACCGATAATCTTCACAAGCACTCTCTTATCTCTCCTTCCGTCAAATTCGCCATAAAATATCTGTTCCCACGGACCAAAATCCAGCTTACCGTTTGAAATTGCAGCGACCACTTCCCTGCCCATAACTGATCTTTTTAAATGAGCGTCTGCGTTATCTTCACCTGTATCGTTATGCCTGTACCTGTCATATGGTTTTTCAGGCGCAAGATTTTCAAGCCACTTCTCAAAATCAGAATGCAGCCCTCTTTCATCATCATTTATGTATACACTTGCCGTAATATGCATAGCGTTGCATAAAAGTATGCCTTCTTTAATTCCGCTTTCTTTAAGACACACTTCAACTTGTGGAGTTATATTTATGTATGCCCTTCTTGCCGGCGTTTTAAACCATAATTCTTTTCTGTATGATTTCATTTGTTTTGATGATATTTAATTGAAATTCATGTAAATTTAATGACTTTACTCAAAAAATCTTAAGCAATAATTTAAATAAGCACGGGAATATGATACTCCACTAAACACCCCTTTCGCGTTTAAAATTCCATAAATAGCTATTAAACATATACTTTTTTATATTTTAAGATAAGATTTATCTTGCTATTTTTGTATTGAAAAGGTTAACTAAAGATGAAACAGAAACTCGTAGTTTTAGGAAGCGGTTTTGGCGCTTTTGCATGTTTAAAAGAGCTTGATACCGCATTATTTGATGTGAAAATTATCAGCCCACGCAATCATTTCTTATTTACCTGCCTTCTGCCCAGTACCACTGTTGGGACAATAGAATTCCGCAGTATTATTGAACCCATCAGGAACATAAAGAATGCCAATTACATCCAGGCATACTGCCGGAAAATTGATGAAGGAAATAAAAAATTATACTGCGAAGATGCCGACACCAGGAAAGAATTCACTCTGGATTATGATATCCTCGTAGTATCTGTCGGCGAAATAACAAATTCATATAATATAGAGGGTGTTGAAAAGAATGCGTATTTCCTGAGAGAAGTTGCCGATGCAAGAAGGATCCGGATCAAGGTAATTGACTGCTTCGAAAATGCCTCAATTCCGGGTATCAGCGAAGAAGAGAAAAAAAGCTATTTAAGGTTCTTTGTTTGCGGGGGCGGCCCTACGGGTGTGGAATTTGCCGCTGAACTGCATGATTTCATAGAAGAAGATGTGAGGAAAAAGTATCCTGGGCTGGATAATGATATAGAAATAATATTAATAGAAGCCGGTGATAAACTGCTCAATTCCTTTGACGCCAAGTTAAGCGAATACACTTTAAAGATATTCAAAAGACAGAAGATAAACGTTAAGACTAACTCATTAATTACCAAGGTCACAGAAAGTGAAATATTTGTAAATGACGGAAGCCATTACAATTACGGTCTATTAGTATGGGCTGCTGGTAACACTGCAACTGATCTTATCCGGAATTCAACACTTGCAAAAAACAAGAAAAATAAACTTGTCATTGACCATTACCTTAAAGTAAGCGGTACAGAGAGTGTTTACGCAACTGGTGACTGCACCGAAATACCCGACGAGCCGTATCCGGTTACCGCGCAAACAGCGCAAAGACAGGGCAAGTATATTGGTAAATCCTTAAATAAACTGGCGAAGGGGAAAGAAGTAAAACAATTTAAATACCGCGATCTTGGAATGCTTGCTTATATAGGCTCGCATAAAGCGCTTGCAAATACAAGCCAGTTTAAAGGGAGCGGTTTTGTAACATGGATATTCTGGCGCAGCGTATATATTACAAAGCTGGTGAGCTTAAAGAATAAAATGCTGGTACTATTCGATTGGTTTAAAACATTCGTCTTTGGCAGGGATGTAAGTAATTTTTAAAGTAATGCATTCCTGCGAAGGCAGGAATCACAATTTTTAATAATGGATCATTTTTATGGAAGTAATTTCAATTCTGAATTATCATTACTATCATCTTCATCATTTGCTATATCTACTATTCTCTGATCAATTGATTTAGTTGCTTTAGCTCCCATCAGCTTCAATTTTTCTGCGCGACTAATAATATTTCCTTTACCTTCTTTTAATTTATTCATAGCATCAACATATGATTTCTTGGCATCATCCATCCTTGTCCCTACTTTTATCAGGTCCTCAACAAAACCAACAAGCTTATCATACAATTCCCCGCCCTTCTTTGCTATATCCAGCGCATTCCTGTTTTGTTTTTCCTGCTTCCAGATACTTGAAATAGTTCTTAATGTTGCAAGTAAAGTTGAAGGACTGACAATTACAATATTCTTTTCAAATGCATCGTAGAATAAAGCCGCATCGTTCTGAACAGCAAGCGCAAACGCAGGTTCAATTGGTATGAACATCAGCACAAAATCAAGGCTCTGCAAGCCGTATAAATTCTGGTAATCCTTTGGGCTTAATCCTTTGATATGCCTTCTTATCGAGTTAATATGCTCACTCAGCGCCTTTTCCTTCACAGCCTTATCGTCGCTTGAACAATATGCTTCATATGCTGTCAAAGATACCTTTGAATCGATAATCATGCTCTTATTATCAGGCATATTTACAATAACATCGGGCCTCAAATTCGCGCCATCATCTGATTTAATTGTTTCCTGTATAACAAATTCGCGACCTTTTACAAGCCCTGATTTTTCAAGTATACTCTCTAATATATATTCGCCCCAGTTACCCTGCGCTTTTGTATCACCCTTTAAGGCGCGTGTCAGGTTGTTGGCTTCTTCTGACATCTGTTTATTCAATTCGTGAAGGTATTTAAGCTGTTCAGCAAGCGCTGCACGCTCTTTAGTTTCTGTAATATAGACTTCATTAACTTTCTTTTCGAAATCAGCGATTCTTTCTTTCAAAGGCGTTAATATATTATCAATATTCTCTTTATTCTGCTCTGTGAATTTCCTGCTTTTATCCTCTAGTATCTTACCGGCAAGATTTTCAAATTCCATCTTAAACCTGTTCTGGATTTCCTCTAGTTCCTGTTTTTGTTCGGTAAGTCTCTTTTCAAGATTAAGGTAATTTGCTTTAGTTGTTGAAAGCTCATTGTTCAGCTCCAGTACACTTAATCTTTCCTTCTCAGTTTCAGCCTTGCTTAAACCAATCTGCATATCTTTTTCAGCCAGCGCCTTATCTTTTTCTTCGAGTTTTGAAGAAATGGCTGATTGTTTACTCTTTGCAATAAAGAAGCCAAGTAAAGCTCCCACAACTACGCCTGCTATTAATAATATTATTTCCATTTATTATCTTAAGCTTCTATTTTCCTTTTTTCTCTTTTGCTTCCTCAAGATACTTACTCATTGTTTCCTTTAGTGAGGGATCGATACGCAGACCCTTTTCCATATTCATAATTGCGTTATCATAATCACCTTTGTAGAGATACGCTATTCCCATCCTGCAGAATGCTTCGGCTGAAAGTGGGTCAAGCTCAATTGCTTTGCTGAAATCAGCAATAGCTTCATCATACAATTGCATTTCCCTGTAGATTGCGCCGCGTGTATTATATACATCAACCCTGTTCGGGCCCAGCTCAATAGCTTTGTTAAGATCACCTAAAGCGCCGGTGGTATCACCATTAAAAAGACGCATTGAACCGCGGTTCTTGTATGAATCAACGTTCTCAGGATCAGTTTTAATAGCTTTATCAAGATAGACCAACGCTTCTGAAGTTTTACCTTCTCCGTAATAAATTACAGCAATTGAGTTCATTGATACAACATCTTTTGGATTGAGCTCCAAAGCCTTATTATAACTTTTTAATGCCTCTTCACCATTTTGCATGTAAATATAAGCTGTTCCCCTGCCGCTGTATGCGCTGTAATTTTTGGGGTCAATTGTAATCGCCTTCTCAAAATCACTCAATGCATCTTTAACCTTCTTGAGGAAAATTGAAGTGTTCCCCCGGGCGATGTAACCCTTAACGCTATCGGGATTATACTCAATATACTTGGTGTAATTAAAATATGCGTCGGCAAATTTCCCGTCGCGGAGATCCTGTTCACCCTGCGTATAAAGAACTTCGGAACCCTGCGCATAAATTACGCCGGTAATGAACAAAATTATTAATATTATTATCCTGTTGTGTATCATTAAATGATATTAATTACGCGGTTTTGGACTTAATCAATTCGCTTACTACTCTGCCATCATACAATCCGTTATACTTTTCTTTGAAATAAGGCATTATTTCCTTCATGGTCTTGCCCTGACCCACTAGTTCTGAGACTATTTTTTCGATCTCTTCTTTGCCTAACTGTGTTGGCAGGTATGCTTCTAAGATCTTTTTCTCTTCCTCTAATTTTGCCTTAGCCTCATCAGTAATGGAATATGATAGTGTTTCATCTGCATTTTTAAGGAATTTACGGATTATTTTGAGTTCATCGTCAGCTGTCATTTCTTCACCGCTTTTTGACCTGGTGAAAATCTCAGCATACAAAGTTGAAAGCAGGTTAGCTTTTACAGTTTCTTTCGCAATTTTCGCGTTTTGCATATCCTTGCGGATGTTTTCTATCAGCATTTAATTCTCCTCTTTTAATTGGCAAAGATAATAACCTGTACCTGAACTTAAAATGCATAAAATAAATAGAAAAAGCCTCTTCCATTCCTGAGAAAGAGGCTCAATTGCTATTTGACTACTTCACTACTTCGCTATTTGACTTGCCGCTGTTTCTTCCCAAGATTTTGGCGAGAAGAAGCTGTAAGATTCACGTCTGTATGTTGCATAATAAGCATAGCCCCAAACCGGGGTATGGGGATAATAATACAGGTAACCGGTTGAGAGATCCAGTGCTGAAGGGAATTCTGCCGCGGCAAAATGTTTTGGGCTGTACTGATTCAGATAACCGGCAAGCTCTGAGGAAAGATTTTCTGTTATAATAAGCGGGTATACCACGAGCATTGCGCCGAATCCCAATGGCATTCCTGTCCTGTGCCGGTTGGCAAGAGAGAACATGTTTTCGCTGAATGTCCGCAATTCCTGTCCCGTGGCCCCTTCAGGCATATATTTAACACAAACGTAGCAATCTACTTTGCCGAATTTTGTTACCTCTACCCTGCTGCGCTTAAAGACTCTGTCAGTGCCGGCTTCTGCATTCACTGTGACCTGCTCAAAGCCATAAAACTTCAGCCAGCCGTCTAACATTTCAAAATATTTATCAGATCTTTGTGACATATAATAATCAGACGATTTTCTTGCTCAAAATTAAATAAATTTTTCAGCTATTAAAATGAAAAAATGTATTCCGGGCTATTACCTTCCCCAGTTTATCGTATCTGCTCCAAGCAGCCGCAGATATGTTGCCGATGAATGCTCGAACCCAACCCAGCAGAAATATGTATCATACTCGCCTATAGGGCCGCAGTTAGCCGGATCAAATGTCCCAAGCGGCTGCCTTGTTTCAACATGCTTATAAACTACGCTGTCTTTTAAATAATCGTGCGCTGTCTGTATAGTTGCCGCAACCAAGGCCGGAACAGTTGTAGGAATATGATCATTAATAATATTCATTAACGCAGCCCAGGCATATGGAACAACATCCTTAGTGTTAACACACCTGTGTGACTCACCCCCGGCAGCAAGCATACTGCTATGAAAACTGCTTACGAATGTAATGTTACCTACTGTGGGCGCAGCAAAAGTATACATTTCAAGCTTGAATTTGCTGATAAGCCCAATATCCATAAACCATTTTGTAACAAGTGTAGCCATTGCCCCGCCAAGTGAGTGTCCGGTTATAAACATCTTCTGCTTCGGCGCGTTAAGGGTATTTAAATAAGCTTGTAAGCTTTGGCTGGTTAACGGATCAGTTGTTGCAAGTAGTGTATCCAGTCCTTTCAATGAACCAAGCGCGATCGAATCACCATTACTTGTATATGGCCACTTTTCAAGGTCCCATACTTCTATATCTTCAACAATATTCGCAAAGTTAAATACTGTACCTCTTACGCAAATAGCATATTGCAGTGAATCCCCTGTTGAATCAACCGCCATGTACATTAAATTATCGCCTGATGGACTTACTCCGGGACCCCAGCAAACCTGCCATTTATTTGCCGTGGCGTAATTTGAGTCTGTTAGCTGAATATTTATGGAGTCCCTTATCTGTATGGCATTTGTATTGCCTTCGGCAACATAACAAAGGGCTGAAAGTGTCATCATAACACCCGCTTCACTCTGGTCATAACCGCCAAACATCGGGCTGGTTGAACCATTTAATATTGTTTCATTATCACATCCGCTGTACTGATATGATATGAATAATACTGCAGAAAGCAAAAGTAAAGTTTTGATTATCTTTTTCATAAAGCTGGATCGTTATGTTAAGAAAATTAATTTAATGCTAATTGATAAATGCTAACTTAAAATTTTACTTTAATATTTACAAGTGTATATAATAGTTTATTGGATTCCCGCCTATGCGGGAATGACAAACCAGAAAAAACAAAAGGCTGTCATTCTACGGAGGTAACGAGAATGTCAGCCTTTTCTAAAGGAGGAGAAAATCAGGAAAAATCCAGCAAGTTACTTCACCAATACCATTTTTTTGATATCAGTAAACTCTGAAGTTATTATTCTGTAGAAATAAATTCCGCTTGCATATTTTGCCGCGTTCCATTCAACTTTGTAACTGCCTGCCGTCAAATTCTGATCAACAAGAACATCAACTTCTTTGCCAAGCATGTCATACACTGCAATTTTCACCTGTGAACTCTTTGCGATATCGACATTTATCTTTGTCGAAGGATTAAACGGATTCGGGTAATTCTGGCTTAAATTGAATGTCTTTGGTATTACCCCTGAAACAGGATCGATACCTATTACTCCAACGCCTGTCATATAAAAATTAATTGTGTCCGGGCTTACGCTCCCTACAACAACATTTTTTTCGGCTGAATAGTAACCAAACCTGTCGCAAATTACCCTGTAGGTTCCCTGTGTAATATTATTAATATCATAAGGCCCGTTTGTTCGTGAAATACTGAATCCCTTAAAGTCATTCCCATCCATTGCGTAAACAATAGCGTTCTGCAATCCGCCTGATGCCGGTGACGCAACAAATACACCGCCGCTAATAAATGAGCTTCCGCCTGAGCCTGTTATCGGGAATACTTTTATATCAACGTTGAACAGGTTATTGTTTGAGTATACTGTTCCTGAGGTTTGCCAGTTAATTGAACCTGTAATTCCCGAAGTATGGAATGTAGGAACAAACTGCGGAGGCAGTGCATCTTCATCTTCATCATTTGGATAAGCCATTATATCACTGCTGTCAATCGGGAGGTTCCTTAAAATATAATCACCATTGGGCTGGATACGGGCAGTATCAACAACAATTACTGCATTCTGATTTGGATCATACCTTAGAGCCTTTACAATACCCTGCGTTACGGGCTGTCCATTTGGGAATGTTACTCTGCCTGAAACAGAAAATGGTGGTTCAAATACTCCGCCATTCATTGTTTTTTGTGCTGAGCCTGATGAACCGACCGTAAATCCTAAATTTGTCTCAAGGAAATAAACTGAATTAAGATCTCTGGTTGTGCTTGATACCTGTGAGTTCCAGATCGCGCTGCCGTTGGTTGTTTTCAGTATAATTCCGTCTTCTCCAACGGTATATCCCGTTAATGCGTCTTTAAAAGAAATTGAATTAAGATCTTTGTTAACTATTCCCTGCTGTATCCATGATTCACCGGCGTTTGTTGATTTGTATATTACTCCTGATGAACCATATTCATAACCGCCTACAACGTAACCTGTGTTTGCGGAAGGAAATGTAACACTCCTGAAATCTATATCCGCTGTTGATGGTGAAACTTCATACCATGAACTTCCGCCGTTAATAGTCTTATATAATACTCCGCTGTAAGGAGCTGTCATTTCTCCGCCGGCAATAAAACCGGTACTCGGATTTATGAAATAAACGGAATTGAACTTACTGCCATACATACTTACAAACTGCAGCTCCCAGCTTGCGCCGCCATCAGTAGTTTTAACTATCTTGCTGTTATAACCAACTGCATAACCTGTGTTTAAATCTGCAAAACTTATTGCCAGCAACGATGTTTGGTCCAGATCCACCCAGCTTACACCGCCATTGGTGGTTTTGTAAACAGAGCCTTCACAAACATAACCGGTATAAATGTTATTAAAGAAAATTGAATTGCCGCTGAACGCGGTTGATATTACAAGCCAGTTTGTTCCGCCGTTTAAAGTCTTTAATATAATTCCGTTGCCGGACATATAACCTATATTGTGGTCTATAAAGTAAACAGATTTTAAAATATTTTGAGTACCAGATTGCAAAGGATACCAGCCATTTTGCGCAGTGAGGCGGCCGGTAACAGATAACATAACCGTCAGGATCAAACCCAATATTATATGTATATTTTTTTTGCCCATTTTAAACCTCACAAAAAATTGCTTTCTAATTAACCTGGGTTCGCCTGTTTAAAGGACGTACCCGTTCCGCCGTAATTTAACAGTAATTTACAAAATTAACAGCATAAAAATTATTATCAATACCACCAGGAGCTGCAAGCCCTGCACACCATTTACAACCATATTATGTTTTTCTCATTTGTTTGCGAATTTTCAGCTATATTATCAATAAAAGAAGAACAAATATGAAAAATAAGCTAATTATTCCTTTTAATGAAAATTTGATTTTAAATTCCATATTTTTATGTATTTAATTAATACTTTTTTTAAAATCCTCAATTGTCATTGCTTGTGACCAATAATATAAAAACAGATCCTTCATATGACCCGCATAATCTTTGTTTTGAATGATCAAGTCAGCTTGCTTATGTTTAGGTACGTTCTTATCGGCTGAAAGGTTTATGAAAACATTTTCTGAATCGAAAATTGAAATATTAGGCAACTTAAATGTTGAAAGCCTTACCTGCTCTCCTCCTTTT